>JAKEER010000123.1 GCA_022616615.1 Acidobacteriota bacterium | reverse complement strand
ATCCAACTCACGGATAGCGATATAGTATTGCTATCATACAGATTTAGAGAGGTAACAAAATCAGCAAATAAAAACACTGGAAACCTTCGCCTATACAAGTCTGAGGGGGGGCGTGATGAGTCGAAGTTTAGGGCAGGCTTGAGAAGCGTGTCAAGAGGAATTTTTTCTGTTGACACCCTGAAGGCATGATCTGTAGTGTTGTATGACACATTTATAGTGTAGAGATTTCTAATACCAGGAGATCGCAGAAAATGCTGAAGACGGTTTCTCGTGAGCAATTTACGCTGGTGGAACGCTCGCAGCAGCAACTGGAGACGTTGCTGCTAGATGGTTCCTTGCGCCCGGGGGATCGCCTGCCCTCTGAGAAAGAGATGGGGCAAATGCTCGGGGTCAGCCGCACGGTGGTGCGCGAAGCGGTGCGGCAGTTAGTCGCCAAGGGGCTCGTCGAAACGCGGACCGGATCGGGCATTTATGTCAAAAAGATCGGATCGAAGATGGTTGAGGAACCCATGAGCTTGCTGTTTCGCTCGCACGTTCTGGAAGCCGAGGACATTGTCGAGGTGCGAGAAGTATTGGAAGTGAAGATTGCCGCTCTGGCTGCCGCGCGGGCCAAATCGGGCGACATCGAAGCCATCGAGAAGACGATCGAGGCGATGAAGAAGAGCAAGATCTCCGCCTCAGAGGCTTCGGAAGCTGACCTCGGCTTCCACAACGGGCTGGCTATGGCGACAGGGAATCTGCTGTTTTCCGTTCTTTCCCGGTCGATGAACGAAGTGATGAGAGAACTGCATCTGGCCAGCTACCGGCTGGATCCTGTCAAATCGGTTCAAACTTCCATTTATCACCATTCCCGAATTTTGGACCGAGTGAAAGCGCACGATGTGGACGGGGCCAAGCACGAGATGGAAGCGCATCTCGCGGATTCCCGAGAATGGACGCGACGGATCGCAGAGCGTTTCAAGCAGGGGGAAGAGCGATCCCGGGCAGGGTAGTGCGACTGTGGCGCAGGCTTTCTAGCCTGGCGCTGGAGTTTCTACATTTTCCGCAATCGCTAAGCCGAAGCGCCAGCGAGGGGACATAGCGGCATGCCTCGCTGGTGCCCTGTACGTTTTATCACGTTCCTCCTGAGGATATTGATGTAGGTGATGGCCAGTCGCAACCACAACCACCGTGGTGGTGGCTAATCAGGGCGGAGTGAGTTTTCGCTTATGTTTCCAAAGGCGCCCCTCCAACTGTGGAAACAGTTCCAGAGCGTTGCCACGGAGAATCTGTTTTCCGATTCTCAGCGCATGTTTCTCCAGCAAGTTGCCGCTATCCACTTTCTCAGCCAGCACCTCTGCAAGGCAGCGCCGAGTAAATTCGGCAGCCGCGTAAACCCCCTCGATGTTTTGGCCATCAGCGCCCCACATGATGCGGTTGGACGGCACGACCTCGAGCCATTCATGGAAAGCCCGTTTGGCCATGGTGTAACTCAAGGTGGGCAGCCATACGGAGTCAATCCACACGTGCGACGTGTGTTTCATGACAATTGCACCGGTTTCCCCGATCCAGGGGAATCCACCATGGAACAGGATGAACTGGGTTCGCGGGTTGGCAGCAATCAGATCCACCAGATGCATTGGGGAAGATCCCTGAATCCGTGCATCACCCGTGTGGATTTGAAACGGCAGTTTGTATTTTCCGCTGAGTTCAACAAGTCTCCACATGATGAAGTCTTCGAAGCTCTTTACTTCGCCGAGTGTGAGGCCTTTGCGCCCCCGCCCGAAAACCAGGGCGGCACGCTCTTTGGGGACCTGCTCGAAGTCCAATGTTCGTTGATAGGCCAAAGTCGATTTCAGACACACGGCTCCCTTTTCCTTCGCCTCCCGGAACATTCGATCAATCAAGTTGAGATAGTCGTCCAATGAGTTCACGGTGAGTCCACGATCTTCTGCGAACCGGAACGGATCATCAAACGGCTTCGAGAAATCGGAAGGACTCGAGAATTCCGTGGGATGAAAACCTCGGACCAAGGTGGTGACATTGAAGACCAGGACTCCGAACGGATAGTAGGTTTGAAGATCAAGTCGGGCCCAATAGGGATCGTTGAACATCAGTTCAATGTTTGCTCGCTCAGTGATTACCTGGTACAACCAATTCTGATCGCGGTATTTCTCGAAAATTCGACGATCCAAGTCTCGAGCCTGCGCGTCGTTCACCTGGTCGAAATCAATTCCATAGAGATCTAGAAAAGCGGGCAACATGTAACGGTAGAAGCTGGCGCCTCGCGCGTTCTCGAAGTCGGTTTTGGCTCGAACCCACCACTCAGAAAAGGATCCGCCCGGCTGCCAAGGCGTCAGCGGGTTCGTCCGGATAAAGTAGCTACCCTTCCACAGTCCAAACAAGTTCATGCCAGGCCCATGTTCCGTTTGAACGTAGGCTTGCAAGTGGCTAAACGGAGGGAGGTGGTCATGCGTGTCGATACCGGGGACGGAATCAAGACTCGACTTGATGCGGCGGAAGGTATCCGTTTGCCGCGTTGCCTGCGCCGATGTTCTGAATGTCGCGCCAGATAGGCAAACGAGACAAAGGAGCAAGAGTGCCGATTTCCTGGGCTCTCTCCTGGATGCTTTTAAGCGCAAAAGTTTAGCTTTCGACTTTGGGAATTTCATGGCAGTTGAGCCGATGCGTGAGAAAGGTGGAGGGAAACAAGATTTTCATCGCAAGTTCGACCCGCGTGCTGATCCACCCTATCGGAATCCCCCTCACCCCCAACCCCTCTCCCGCGTTGGGGCGAGGGGAGCTGAATCGAGTCTGCGGCCGCAGCGAACAGGCGCACACGGGACTTGTCACTATAATTCGCGATGTTCAGTATGTCCTCTGAATGGCCAAGAGACGGCGCGGATTTTCCACCGTCATCGTATGAATGGCCTTGTCGTCCACGCCGAGGCTCTTTAGCTTCGGCAGGATGTTGCGCTGAATATGTGCGTAACCAAAGCCGCCGTTTTCGACGAGACACGCCTTGAAGCAGACATCCTGCGACAACAGCAGGTGGGAAGAAAGGCCTTCGGCGACGAGCCGGCGGATGACCCCGAACATCACTTCGTCCTCGGGCAGGAGTCTCTTGATGACTTTCACCAAACCGAAAAGGTCGAACTCGACGAAACAGCCGCGCTCGGCGATGCGATGAAAATGGGGAATCTGCTCGCGATTCGGCTGGAAATGGCTCAGGGCGACGCGCTTCAGATCGGCCCCCGCGTCCGCCAGGATGTCCAGCGCACTTTCGCGCTCGGCCAAATCCCCCCCGATATCGAAGTGGAGGTTTATGCCGGCGCCGGTCATTCGCTGAGCGTGGGCTGCGGCCCGCAGCACCCGCTCCTCGGTTGCCGTCCGGCCTGTTTTAGTTTCCTGGCGATCGCTGCTGAGCCCAATCTCTCCGATGATGCCCGCCCGGATTCCGGTGCCATCCACGCCCTCCTCGATCTCGCGCACAAACAGGGCCGCCATGTCCTCCACGGAACGATCGTGCGTACCAGGCGGCATAAACTTGTCTTTGAAGAATCCGGTGGCCATCACGATGTTCAAGCCGGTGCGCTCGGAAATCGACCGCAGGGCCGCGGGATTGCGGCTCTTGCCAATGGGGCTCAGAACGACCAGGCTTCGCCCGCCGGCGGCGGAGTAGAGAGACAGTTCCCGCACCGCGACTTCCGGGTCCGTCATATCTTGGCTCGGTAAATCGGCGCGGGTGACGAACACATGCTCGTGGGGCAGCGTAAATCCGAGATCCTCGGCGGCGATCAGGCCGCGAACGGTGACGACGTAGTCTTTCGCCAGCGCCGGCGAGCCGGGGCGCCTGACGCAGCCGGCCATCGGCGCGATGAGAGCGCCGCCGATGGCGCGGAGAAAATCGCGGCGAGTTCGCTCGCACGCGGACGCCGGGGTGGGAGTAATGGGATGGTTCATGGGAGCCACGGAGTCTCGAGAGTGCCGGCGGACAGCACCGTCCTGGGCGTCGCGTCCTCTGCGCGCGCGGGCGCCGGCGCCTCCAGCATCTTGTGCGTCCGCAGGTAAAGCACGACCGGGCCGGTAAAGGGAGCTTTCAAAGTTCGCTTGTCACCGCCGGTCGTCGGGTCCGCCCGCGTGATGGTCCCTTCGATGGGATGGATCCACTCGACGTCGAACTGGCCGGACGCGGCGGACAGATTCAGGGTGACCTCGCCGCCGTCGGGCAGGTAGGCAACATAGGCGGCGCCGGGCTGAGCCAGGCAGTATTTCGTCGACGCTAAGTCCTCTCGCGGCGCCATCGCGGCCAAATCCACACACTCGGCGAGGCGGCGCGTGTGGCCCAGGCTCTGGCGCAACGGGTCCCATTTTTCGGGTGCGACTTTGCCCAACACACGGTTGTCGTACGGGTCCATGAAGATCGGGTTGTGGCCGCGCAGGAAACTCTTCCAGACCCAGTCCACATTGCCGCCGATGCCCCACCCATGGTCGGTGTCACACAGGATCACCTTGCGACCATCGGACGGCGGCGGATTCGTCTTGTAGTGGTAGGAGCTATCAGCCGCGTTCAGGTCGGGCGAGATCCAGTCCGCGGGACTATCGAAAAGCAGCTTGTTCGTGCCGCGGTGCTTCTCGTCTGGGCTCCACTGAACCGTCATTCCGACCGGGTGCTGCTTCGGCTTCTTCTTCTCGTACTCCTTGATGAAGCGGATCATGTGGTACTGCCACTCGGTCGAATACGTGCCGCTTTCGTTGGCGATCTCGAACAGCACGTTGTCGAGGTCACCTACCGTGTCGATCACCTGGCGGACATACGCCTCTTGCAGGCGTGTGACGGCGGGATCTTTCAACGTGTGCGTCTTGAGGCCGCGACCGTCGCCGTCCGCGTCGCCGTCGATGCCGTTGACATTATTGGCCGGATGAAACGGATGGTCTTTCCAGGAGTTTGCCAGGAGCTGAAGCAAACAACCTTCGAACAGCATGACCGAGACGTAGATGCGGCGCTTGCCGGCGGCACTCACGCGCG
Organism: Acidobacteriota bacterium; assembly: GCA_022616615.1. Taxonomy (GTDB): domain Bacteria; phylum Acidobacteriota; class Terriglobia; order Versatilivoradales; family Versatilivoraceae; genus VFZK01. The sequence goes on along the minus strand of JAKEER010000123.1, from coordinate 3,071 downwards.
ACCGGAGCCGCTCGAAGTACGCCGGGTCGAACTTTTCGAGATTAAACTTTGGCTTGCCGTCGAGCGCGTTGCCCGGACCGGTACGCTTCCAGGGATGCGGCGCGACGGTATTCATCGCCCCCTGCTCGACAAACTGCGGGGTGAGCCGAGTGTCCCACGCGACCTCTTCAAAGCGCCAGAGCCGGATGAAGTTATGGTTGTGGCGTTGTAAAAAATCCAGGTAAGCGTCGAAGTTGAAGGCCGGCGGCGGATCACCAAGCCCGACATCCAGCAAGTTGTCCCACGTATGCGATCCGGTGAGGTAAATGGCCTTGCCCGACCCGTCAGTGAAATAACGCGGGTTGGTTGGGTGCGGCTTGAGGGGTCCGGTGGCCGGAGCTGGCGCAGCCCAGCCGAGGCCGACACCCATCGCCGTCACAACACAGAAGAGAAGCGAAGGTGTGCTGATGGGTCTTTTCATGATGTCAGGTTCCTTTCAAAGCGGTTGGCCTTCTCCTTCGGTTCCAAAGGGCACAGCGAAACTGTCTGCTGTTTAGCGTGTAGCGGGGGCGAGACAAAGTACCGCGTGTCCTGGGAATGGAGCGGTGAAGCTGCTGCGGTCTCCACCAGCGATCATTTTTGTGCTGCTTGGTTTCCCTGTGTTTGGATTGAACCACTCCACGGCCAACTCTCTCTTCGCCTCCGTAGGATCAACCGTTACCGTTCCGCCTGAAGGCAGATAGACCAAATACTCGGTTCCTTGGATTAGCCAGGCAATATTTCGTGGAAGCCAAATCATCATGCGGCGTCAGGCCCGCAAGGTTACCTTGTGGGCGTAGGCTCACGGCTGTCCCAGCGCCCGCCGGATTGGGTCCCCATTCGCTGCCGCTCCACCAAATCTATGACGATCGGACTGGTTGCCCCGGAGAAGAGTTTGCCAAGCGAATTCAGGGTCCCTCATGAGGGGGCTGCCTTCGCCGATCGAAAGGAGACTGGATTCCCGCTTTCGCGGGAATGACTCAGTCTATAGTCAGGCCAAATGACGAGATCTTATTGGTTCTCGCGAAACGCTTGCCGGCTATCGGCCATCGGTGGAATGTGTTTCTTCAAGTAGCCAATAGAAAATCGGTCTTGCTCTGACGGCTCGTGACTTTGACGCACCCCCTGGTTAAAGCTCAGGGTTCCGTCAAAGTCGCGAGGCCTCCCTTACGGTCGGGCTACTGAACAAGGTCCGAGACTCAAGTCAGTAGCCCGCGCGTCAGCAAGGGCTCTGCCTCGACTCAACGACTTACGCGACTTTGACGCACCCCTGGTTGAAGCTACCTGGGTCTTGACAACCGATGAAACTCTGCTTCTTCTTGTTGCGACCGTTCCAAGTCACCGGCCGCGCGGTAGGCGGCCGCGAGATTCAGTCGATAGGCACTCTGCCGCGGATCATTCTCGATGGCTCGTTTAAACTTCTCGATCGCCCGAGGCCAATCGTTTTGAGCGAGAGCCAGGTTTCCAATCTGGTTGTAAGCCTCGGCCGCTTTTGGATTCAACTGTGCGGCCTTTTCAAAACTATGAAGGGCCTGGACCGAGTTGCGGCTCTCTTTCTCAATGAGTCCAAGCAGGTAATGATAGTGCCACTCCGAAGGGGCACGGGCGATAGCGGCGTCAATGCATTGCCTTGCATCCTGGTAGCGTTGCGTATCGTAGTAAAGTCCGGCCAGGCGAAACGAAATCCGGTCCGACTGGGGATCCAGGCTGCTGGCTTTTTCCACGAGTTCAATCGCCGTTTTGAGGTTGCCTGACTCTACCAGCGGATTGGCTTGTTCCAGCAACCGGGCCGCTTCCCGCAGCGACTCGATCTCCTGGTTGGCCTTACTCTTTAACTCGACGAAGCGAGCCAGCGCTTTCTGGCGCTCCTCCGTACGCCCCAGGCGCCCGTAGGCTTGTGCCAATTGGTAAAAGATTTCCGGCTCGGGAGTCGCGAGACGCCGCGCCTGTTCCAGTTCGGAAACCGCTTCTTCAAAGCGTTGCAGATGATTATAAGCCGACCCCAACAGAAACCGGGGTTCATAAGAACTGGGCGCCAGCCTCGCAGCTTGATCGAGCAAAGGCAGAGCCTCGTTTGGACGGTTGGTTTTCAGATACAGGTTGCCCAATCCCAACAGGGCGGAAGCGGCGTCGGGCTTCAACTTCAGAACTTCCTGGAACGCTTTTTCTGCCGCCTCCATGCGACCTATGGCGGCATAGGCGGCGGCCAGGTCTGAGCGCGCCAGAATAGCGTGAGGTTCCAGCCGCATCCAGCGCTCCAACACAGGAACGGACTGCTGGTGCAATTCGTGTTTCAAGTAAAGCCGGGCAGCCGATTGCAGAGCCAGCAGATGATTGGGCTGGATCTTCAAGGCTGATTCGTAAGCCGAGAGCGCCCGGTTGTCATCTCCTCTTTGGGCATAGGCATCGCCGAGAGCCACCTGGGCGTCGAGGGATTTCGGATCGCAAGCCGTGGCGCGACGAAAGGATATGATGGCCTCATCCAACTGTTTCAAACGGTGTTGAGCGAGTCCCACATAAAAAGGAATCTGGCAACTGGAGGAGTGTTTCCCGGCTCGATTAAAAAAATCCAGCGCTGCCTGATAGTTCCCCGAGTCAAAGGCCCGCTGGCCCTCTTCAAGAAGGCTTTCGACTGAACGATTTTTTTCGGCTGCCTCTAAGCTCCACGCCAGCAGGAGCAATCCAAGTGCACAGAAGCTTCGCATAAGCTTCGCAACGCAAGAGCGTTTCCCTGGAGTTTCTACATTTGCCAGCACGGGCGGGACGCCCGTGCCACGTGGCATGGGCATCTTGCCCAGGCTCGAAACGCCCGACCGTTTCCTCAACCCCAGTAAAGTTACGGGGCATCTTTGGTAGCCACGACCAGTGCGCTGGTTGCGTTTGTCGTGGACAGGTGTACCGGCGAGGGAAAGCTCACTACCAATGCCATGCGCATTGATGTCAACTTAGGGCGGTTTCGTCCACGATTGACGCAGAAAGCGCGTCAATCGTGGCTACCGAGACGACTGACTAGGGCATGGGTAGCCACGATTGGCGTGCTTTTCGTCAATCGT
>JAKEER010000778.1 GCA_022616615.1 Acidobacteriota bacterium | reverse complement strand
GGAACTGGCCAAGAAAGATGACCGGCATCTGCTGCTCCTCACAGCCACTCCACACAGCGGCGTGGAGGAGAGCTTTCGCTCTCTTCTCGGCCTTCTTCGCAACGACTTCCTACGCCTTGATTTGAAAACTCTGGGCGAACAGCAGCGGCGCAGTTTGGCGCGTCACTTAGTGCAGCGCAGGCGTGGGGATGTGTCGAAGTGGCTGGGAGAAGAGACGCCGTTCCCCAAACGTGTTCCGCCATTCGAGGAGACCTACAAACTCACGCCGGAGTACGGCGCTCTCTTTCGTGAGGTCCTGGAGTTCACCAGAGAAACAGTTCAATTGGCAGGCCTCAAGGAAAACCGTCGCCGCGTTCGCTACTGGTCTGCGTTGGCCCTCCTACGCTGCCTCATGTCCAGCCCAGCGGCCGCTGTCAGGGCATTTGGGACACGAATAGATGATTCACAGGCACCCGGTGCCGACACCGATGATGCGCAGGTCACAGAACAACTGCGACAGCGGGAGATGCTTGATCCAATTGTCGAAGGCGGCGTCCTCGATTCAAACCCTGAACACGCAATCGAAATCGGTAGTGCCGACCTCAGTCAAAACGATCGCTCAAAGCTCCGTGAGTACCGCAAGCGCGCTCAGGTCATCCTCGAATCAGGCCGAGACCCCAAAATTGAGCGTGCTCAACAGATCATCGGAGACATGCTCAAGGAGGGTTACCATCCAGTTGTCTTCTGCCGGTTTGTAGCCACAGCGACCTACGTGGCCCAGGAATTGGAGAAGCGGCTGAAGCAGCGCTTTCCCGACTTGCACGCGGTGGCTGTTACCGGCGAGACCGGAGACGACGAAGTCCGCGAACAGGCGGTCGCCTCATTGGCCGAGAGCGAGAAGCGTATTCTGGTCGCAACAGACTGCCTGAGCGAGGGCATTAACCTACAGGACGAATTCGACGCTGTCCTTCACTACGACCTCCCCTGGAACCCGAACCGCCTTGAACAACGCGAAGGCCGCGTGGACCGCTTTGGCCAGAAGAAATCCGAAGTCCGCACGGTTGTACTCTTCAGCCCCGACAACCCGATTGATCGAATTGTGCTGAAAGTGCTCGTGCAGAAAGTCAGGGAGATTTATAGCGCCCTCGGCATCCGTGTCTCGTTTGCCTCGGACACAGAGAGCGTGGCTCAAGCGCTAGTCACTTCGGTCTTGGAGAGCAAGACACCGGACATCGACCAGCTTGGGTTCGAGTTCCTCGAATCGGATAAGGCTAAGCAGTTCATGCTCGGGCTGGAACTGGACGCCAAGCGCGAAGAAGAAAGCCGAACGCGCTTTGCCCAGCACGCAATTCAGCCTGACGAAGTGGCCCGAGAGATCGAAGCCACTGATTCCGTACTTGGCGATCCGCAGGCGGTGCGACGGTTCGTGCTGGACGCAGCTCAGCGATTCGGCATCTCGATTTCCCCTCGTACTAGGTTTTGGCTGCTAGACCCGGCGAGACTTCCAGAAGAACTCAAAATGAAGCTGCGCTGGCAGAAACCAGTGAAGGTGGTCTTCGATAGCCCGCCGCCGCATGACGTTGACAATGCCGTCGTTCTGGGTCGCAACCACTTATTTGTCGCGCATCTGAGTGACCTCATCCTGGGGCGGGCTTTGAATCCGCAAAATGGCCAAGAGAACTACCGCTGCGGGGCCGCCTACACAAACGCAGTCCAGGCGAGAACGGGCATTCTCCTACTCCGCGTGCGTTATCTCTTGGGACGAAGGAATCAGCCCGATCAGTTTGCCGAAGAAATTGTCACCCTCGGCTATCGCGCCGAAAGTGGAAAGCTCGTCTGGCTACCGCCGAACGATGAAGACACCTTACGGCTTCTCGAAGAGGCCCAGGCCGTGGGCAACATCACTGACGAGGAAAAGCGGCAACGCATTCTCGCTGCGCTCGATGAAGTCAACAAGAGCCGCGCTGAGTTGCAGCGCATTGCGGACACTCGCGCGATGGAACTGGAAGCCGCGCACGATCGCCTGAAGCAACAAATCGGCGGTGCGAAGGTTAAGGCCACGGCCCACCCACCTGACATTCTCGGCATATATGTCTTCCTGCCCGGAGGGAAAGGCTGATGAAGTACGCTGCCATCCGCTCCGAAGGTGGGTTGATCCCCTACGATCTGCTGGAGCAGATTGCGAACGAGCAAATCCTCGGACAGAAGCCCGTGGATTTTGGTCTGCCCAAGGATAAGCGGCTTACGGATGAAATCCAGCGCGTCTGGAGCGACGCACAGGACTTTTGGGATGTGTTTCGCCGACGGATGGACTCCCTGACCGAAAAGGACCCCTATGGCACATCACTCACCCGCGAGCGCTGGCTCTACCCGCTGCTGAACGACCCCCAGACCTTCGCTTATGACCTGAAGCTCCAGCCCGCCGCAGTCAGCCTTACCGGAGCTAGCTTCCCCATCTCGCATTTTGCAGGCGACCCAAAGGAATCGCCGCCCGTTCATATCGAGGGCTTCAAGGCGGACTTGGATCAGCGAGGGCCCAAGCTGCGAACTAGCCCGCGCGCAATGGTACAGGAGTTCTTGAATCGCAGCGAGCCGCACATCTGGGGCATCGCCACAAATGGCGTGCGCTTCTTGCTCCTCCGAGACTCGGCCCGGACGGCGCGGCCCACCTATCTTGAGTTTGACCTACAGACCGTCCTCGAAGGGAATCACTTCCACGAATTCGCGCTGTTCTATCGGCTGTGCCATCGCAGCCGGCTTCCGCGTCCTGGCGAAGACCCTACAAAGTGCCTGTTGGAACAGTACTACCAGCTTTCTATCGAGCAGGGCGGTCGAGTTCGCGACAAGCTGCGCGACGGAGTCGAAGAGGCGCTCAAGGTTCTGGGCACCGGCTTCCTGCGCCATCCCGCAAACGCAGAATTGCGGGAGAAGATCGATGCTCATAGGCTCACACCAGCCGAATACCACCGACAACTACTACGGCTCGTGTACCGGCTGCTGTTCTTGATGGTCGCAGAAGAACGTCGCCTCATTGTCGCTACCGGGGATGGTTCCGAGCGCCAACAGCGCGTTTATGACGATTTCTATAGTGTGGATCGCTTGCGAGAACGGACGGAGGGCCTTGTCGAACAGTCTCCGTTCAGCGACCTTTGGATTGGCCTGAAGCAAACATTTTCGCTTTTCTCCGACACACGAGATCAAAACCCGCTGGGCATCCCGCCGCTCAACGGGGAGCTATTCAGCTATCGCGCCATTCCAGACCTGGAAGC
>JAKEER010000122.1 GCA_022616615.1 Acidobacteriota bacterium | reverse complement strand
CCGCTTTCAATTTCGCGCGACGGAGAAGTGGGTCACTTCCGAACCCGAATCCTTAAGCTCGGAATTCATGATTCGCCGCGCTCGCCTTGACTTTGCGGGGAATCTTTTTAACCAGAACTGGAACTACAGAATCCACCTGGCGTTCTCCAACCTGGACATGGAGCCAGACCGGGCTGTGCCTTTGCGCGATGCCTATGTCACCTGGTCGCGTTTTCGAGACTCGAACATACGGATGGGACAAATGAAAGTTCCGTTCGACCGTCAGCGAGTCACTTCCTCTTCGGCCTTGCAGATGGTCGACCGCTCGATCGTTGTCGACGAACTCAATCTGGACCGTGATGTGGGAATCCAGATTCTTTCAAAAGACTTTCTGGGGCTCGGCAGATTGACTTATCAGGCTGGGGTCTTCGGAGGGGATGGCAGAAATCGAACCTCCGATGCTCCGGGAGTGCTTTGGGTCGGACGCCTGCAATTTCAGCGTTACTTGAAACAGGGCGGAGTTGCCGAGGCCATTTTCGGCGGTTGGGAGTTCAGCGGCATTACGCAGGCCCGCACCGGAAGGCAGCTTACCGTAAGCGTTACCAGAAGCTCGGGAGATTTGCCTGATGGCAACAACAGCAATCAGCGGCCACTGCGCTGGGGTGATGTCAAGTTAAGGCAGGACGGGGTGACTGGCGGTAATAACAAGGAGCAGGCACGGAATCAGGAAGAAGCGTTTCATTTTCGGGTGAGCTTGGGGTGGTCGTCCCCAGCGGGTGCGGGAGAATCTTCCTCTTCAACCTCGTGGCCGTTTTGCGCTAAAGACACGGCCGGCCTGAATCTTCTTCGGCGTCGTCTTCGATCTTCCGGACATTCTCCCGAGCACGAAGCAACTCGTTGCAGGAGGTTATCCCCCCAATCCATGCTCCTGCATCTTGGCATACAGCAGCCGCCGCTGAATTTTCAGAATTGCAGCGGCTCGAGTCCGGTTGCCTTGGGCGGCTTCCAGCGCCTTCACGATTAGCATCCTTTCCACTTCGGCAATGGATTCTTTGAAGCCCCGAGCAGGATCAACGAAACCCATGCTGCCCGCTCGTGCTGCCGGCACTGACTGTGGGGACTCGAGGTGGATGAACTCGCGTGTCAGCGCTCGGCCGCGGCCCAGCACCAACGCCCGTTGCAGGACGTTTTCCAGCTGGCGCACGTTTCCCGGCCAGTCGTAGTTCAGCAGCAGTTCCAGGGCATCTCGCGACAGACCTGGCGAGGAGACGCCGAGCCGGGCTTCGTGCTTGCGCAGCAAGTGTTCCACCAGCTCAGGAATGTCTTGTTTGCGCTCGCGCAGTGGCGGCAAGCGCAGGCTGACAACGTTGAGCCTGTAGTACAAATCTTCGCGGAATTGTGCGTTACGCACAGCCTCTTCCAGATTGCGCCCGGTAGCTGTAATGACACGCACGTCCACGCTGAGCGTTTGTCCGCCGCCCAAACGTTCGAGAGTGCGTTCCTGCAGGATGCGCAGAAGCTTCGCTTGTGCGCTCGCCGACAGCTCTCCGATCTCATCCAAAAAAATCGATCCGCTAGACGCTTGCTCGAACCGGCCCAGATGCTGCTGATGGGCCCCGGTGAAGGCTCCTTTTTCGTACCCAAACAGCTCGGCCTCGAGCAGGTTCTCCGGGATGGCTGCGCAGTTGACCTTTATCAGAGGCCCGCGGTCACGCTGACTGTGCACGTGCAACGCATTGGCCACGAGTTCCTTTCCCGTACCCGATTCACCGCGAATCAGCACCGTCGCTTCAGACGGAGCCACTCGGCCAATCATTTTGTAAATAGCCTGCATGGCCGGGCTGTTCCCCACCATGTTCCGCAGGCCCACCACCGCAGCGTAGTTCTCCCGTAAGACTTGCACTTGCTCGCTGAGTTTGCGATGTTCCAGCGCGCGCTGGATGGCGAGGTGCAGTTCGTCGAAGTTTACGGGCTTGGTAACATAGTCGAAAGCGCCATACTTGATCGCTTGAATCGCGGCCTCGCTGGTGCCATAAGCGGTCATGACGATGACCGACGGCGGGATTGGGACCTGCTGAAGCGACTTCAGAATCGAAAGTCCATCTTTACCGGGCAGGCGCAGGTCCAGCAGCACCACGTCAGGGCGACAGTCCCGAGCCATCGATTCGACCTTGTCTCCCTCACCTGTTTCCCAAACCCGATAGTTTTCTTTCGCCAGCAAGGCGCAAAGCGATTCGCGAGCCATCGCTTCATCGTCAACGACCAGAATCCTGGCAGGAGAGGCTGGGGAGGTCACGGTACTCCTATAACGAAAAGCAGCGGCTCTTTGCAGCTAGCAATCGTCACTTCTCTCCTTCTGGGATTCTTTGTCGACCGGCAGACTCACCGTGACAGTCGTCCCTTCCGGGGCGCATTCAAAACCGATCCCGCCGTTGTGGGCCTCGACGATCTCGCGCGAAATGGCCAGCCCTAGCCCGACACCTTGAGGTTTGGTCGTAAAAAAGGGCTGAAACAGTTGTGCCCGGTCCCGAGCAGACACGCCAGGCCCTGCGTCTGCTATGGACACGCGCGCGGAGTTCTCATCATGAGACAGGCTTACGCAAACGGACGATCGCTCGGGGGCCGCTTCCACCGCATTGCGAATGAGGTTCACAAAGACCTGCTGGAGCTGAGCCGGATTGATGGCCACAGGTCTTTCGCCGTTCCCGAGCGTCAGTGCTACCTGCACGTCCTTCTGCTTCGACTGCAGGAACACTGCCGCGATCGAGTCGCGGAGGATGGGGGCCAACCGCTGCGAACTCCGCTCGCCAGAATCGCGCCGCACCAGTGACAGCAGCTGCTGTACAATCTCCTCCATCCGGCCCACTTCTTTCAACAGCCGGCGATACTTCTCCGCCATCGGGGGAGCAGCCTCGTTGCGCAACAACAGCTGCAGAGTAAGCTGCAGATTGTTAAGCGGGTTGCGCACTTCGTGGGCGACGCCCGCCACGAGCCGGCCGAGCACGGCAAGCTGCTCCTGGCGCCGCAGTTCCACCTCAAGCTGTCTGCGCTGTTGCGACATCCGATTGACGGCGTCTGTAATCTCTCCAAATTCCCCACCCGAAAGAGGAAAGCGAAAATCGAGATCGCTCTCGAGCCTCCTGATGCCTTCAGTAGTCACCTTCACTTGACGCCTGAGGCGGATCGCTACAGCCAGCGTGCTTCCGACCGCCAGCAGACTCGTCAGCGTCAGCAAGGCGAGGTAGGCGTTCAAGCGGAGCCGGCCTGGGCTGCGAACCTCTCGCAACTGCTTCAAGCTCCAAGCCAATACCTCTGCCGGACCGTCTCCCGATTGCACGGGCACAGCAGAAAATGCCCAAACATCCGCCCCGCGCGCCACCTTCGTGAACTCCAGCCGTCCGGTTTGCCGCGCCTTTGAAGCCAGATCCTCCAGAGGCTCCATCACGTCGCCGGCTTCCACCACGGCGCCGGAAATTTTCCTCTCTTCGGCCAGCCAATAACCACCTTCCACGGCCGGAAAACCCGCCAGCACGGTTTCGCTAATAGCTCGCAGCGACAAATGGCGGCTGGCTGCCGGAAGGCCCAGCGGCGAGTCGGAGTCGAGCCGCAACCGCTCCAAAAGCTGCCGCTGCAATTGTTCGGCTGCGAGTGCCGTTTGTCGTCGCGCCTCGGCGACCAGCAACCCTTCGGTGTTTCCTACCAACTGAACGATAAGCAACACGGCCACGGCAACTGTCACTACGGCTGCCACCAGGACCACGGCTAGCTGGGCCCGCAAACTGAAAGCGATCCATCTCACGGACGATTTACCTTGGGAGGAGGAGGCAGTTCTTCCGGCAATTGCGATTGTAGATATTTTTCAACCGCGGACGACAGCTCCGAACTTGCCTTGGCCAGCTGCCGGGCTTTGAAGTATTCCTTTTTGTCAAACACCGCCCGACCCTCCTGATACAACCGCCGGCCGAGCGTCACCCACTCGCTCGCGCCGCCGGCACCCTTCTGGCGCGCAAAGAAATCCAGCTGAGCGGTTCTAAAGTAAGCCCGCTCCAGCTCCCGAGCCGCGTCCTTCTCCGAATCGTCATCGCGATTCGGGTTCTCCGACCGACCGTCATCGTCGTCCCACTTGAGATTCAGGCGAGCGTTGGCAAGGTGCTCAACCGCTTCTGCGACATTCCTGGAAGCACTCTTCAAGCGTTCAGCAACGTAGGTTTGTCCTGAAGCAAGACTGCTTCGAGCCTGCTGCTGCAATCTTGCAGCATCGGCCAGTAAGGGCTCGACTTCTTTGACGAGCTTACTCGAAAGCGCTGCGTACTCCCGAACCCTTTGCAGCCGCTTGTCGAGCTTGTCTAGCTCGCGGGCCAGTTCCTGCTCCTTAGTTAACCGGGCTCGCTTGCCATCTTCGCGGTCCGCCCGCAAGGTTAGAAGCGAGACGAGGCAGCCCGCGAGAAGAGCAATTGTCAGTATTCTTATGTACTTCGTCACATTAATACGGTCAGGTATTGAGAACCGCAGCCTCGCCGCGTGCTGTGAGTAAAGGTTCTGCCTTTGCGCCAGTGACCCTTACTGAGCAGTGGGCTGCGCCTGCAAGCGGGGCGTAGCCCCGTCAAACGGAGTGTACTCGATGCGGGAAGTCAGAGACTTTCGGCACATCAGGCAAACCGCAGGGAATACGTTGGCGCATGTATGAAACTCGATACTAAGTAACTCACGCCTGCAGTGCTTGCAGTTTGCCGGCCATGATTTTACATCGGCAAGCCTGCTACGGGTAGACACGGATAGTACTGTCCACAATTCAATGGTAACTTCACGGCCTTGTACGCTCTTTGCTTCAAAACTGTTCACAAATCGTACAGCAAGATGAGCCACCGGCAAGGCAGGCTCTACTGGATCACCGGCAGAGCTGTTGTACAGCCGCTTGGAACTTGCCCTGCTTGCTGGCCGGTGTCTATGAGAGCAACTCTTTTTTCTGCCTTGGCTGTTTTGCTGGCCCAACCGACGTTTGCGCAGTCTCGCATTGAGGGCGACGTCCATGATGAGAGCGGAGGCGCTCTAGCCGCCTGCCGTGTTGTTCTTCTCAGCGCTCAACGAAAGCCACTGCTGGAAACACAAACGAACGCGATTGGAAGATACGTTGTTCAGCCGGTAGCTGCAGGGAAGTACTACCTTCAAATGACGGCGCCCGGATTTGAACCGGCGGTGTCTGAGGTCACCCTTAGCAAAGAGCCGGTGACTCGCATCGGGTTTGTGCTGCGCATCGCGCGGGCGGAGTTTCAACTCACCGTGGGTGCCATGCCTGCGGAAATCTCAATTCAAGCCGACGAAAACGCCAGTGCATTGACGTTGACTTCCGACAATCTCGACATGCTGCCCTCGCTCGATCAGGACTTTCTTGCCACAGCCGGCGAGTTCCTGGGGTCCACCGGCGCCCCCAGCTTCGTTGTTGACGGTATCGAGCGAGACAGCCTGGACTTGCCTCCGTCCGCCATCGCCGAAATCAAGATCAACCGCAATCCCTATTCGGCCGAATACTCTCGTCCCGGGAGCAGCCGCATGGAAATCACGACCAGAGGTGCGGCTAGAGAATTGCGGGGCGCCGCGTCGCTTTTTCTAAGAAACTCTGCTCTGGATGCACGGAATGCCTTTGCCGCAAGGCGCTTGCGTTTCTCCCGCCAAAGCGTGGATCTTTCGCTGAGCGGGCCGCTTTCCGCGAGACGGAAGATCGATTTCTTCCTTGCTTTTCAGGGGCAAGATGGCGCGCGTGTCCGACCAATTCGGGCGGTTCTTCCCACCGGCCTTCTTCAGGCCGATTCACTTTCTGACTCGAACGAAACAAAATTCCATGCCCGGCTTGACGGGCAACTCTCCGCGGCTCAGACTCTGTCATTCCGTTGGAATTCAGACCGTGAGAGCAGCGCGAATGAGGGCATCGGCGGGCTGAACCTACTCGAGCGAGCCCGTGACGCCAACGGCTGGGACGACGAAGCCAGCCTGTCATGGACAACGATCTGGTCGCAAAGAGCCGTGAACCACCTCCAAGTGGAGCTGGACTGGGAGACACAAAACGTCACGAGCCGAACCCAAAGCCCGTCGCTAATTGTGCACGGCGCCTTCTCCGGGGGCGGTGCCCAGGAACAGAGCCTGCAACGACAACTGCGGCTGCAGATACAGGAGGTGGTTTCCTACTCCTCCGGTGTTCACTCGGTTCGTGCTGGCGGCGGGACACGTTCATCCTGGCTGAGCAACGAAGACCGTTCTAACTTTGGCGGCAGCTTTGAGTTTGGCTCGCTGGCCGATTTCGAAGCAGGGCAGCCGATTTATTACCGGCGGGTCGAGGGGGATCCTTTCATTCGGTTTGCCCAGCATGGGGCCTTTGGCTTCGGGCAGGAGGACTGGCGCCTTCGGCCCGATCTGAACCTGTCCGCCGGGCTGCGAGTAGAAACCCAGCCTTCGTTCCGACAAACCTTGAACCTCGCTCCTCGTCTGGGACTTGCCTGGTCGCCCGGCGGCAGAAAGACCGTACTCCGCGGCGGCTTTGGTGTTTTCTATGAGAGGTTCCCTTATTCCTTGCTCGAGCGCACTTTACGGTTTGACGGCTTACGGGTCAGGTCTTTGATTGTAACCGATCCAGGTTACCCCGATCCGCAGGCTACAGCAGCGCCGACCGTCCTGCCCTCCAGCATCTACCTCCTGGCAGCCGACCTTCAAACACCCTCGATATGGGTAAGCGGTTTCTCGCTGGAAAGGCAACTGCCGGGAAGTCTGATTCTGGCGTCAGATTATCGGCTGCAGCGCGGCATTCATCTGCTGCGCTCGCGCAATCTCAACGCACCGCAACCTGGGAACGGTCTGCGTCCACTTCCCCTTGCAGGCAACACGAATCAATACGAATCGTCTGCTTCGTCAAGAGAACAGACTTTCACCGTCAACCTGCGAAGCCGTTGGAAGCTGGGTGATCTTTCGGCTCAGTATCGCTACCTTCGAGCTTATGGCGACACGGAAGGCGCTGGATTTCTGCCTGTCGACAATTTCAACCTGCATCCGGAATGGGGAAGGCTGGCTGAGGACCGTCGACACCGACTGCAGCTGGCTAGCACTGCCAGATTGCCGAGAGGTTTTCGGCTCGGGCTCATTTCATCGTTGTCCTCCGGCGGACCTTTCGACATCACGACCGGCGCCGATGACAACGGGGATACTGAAGTCAACGATCGCCCCGCCGGCACGCGGCGCAACAGTGGCCATGGGCCGGGTTTTGCCAAGCTGGATGTCCGGCTCGGGAAAGAATGGGTGCTCCCGAAGGTCGATGGAAGGAAGCTACAACTGGAAACCGTGGCTGAGGCATTCAACGTGTTCAACCGGGTCAACCTGGGAAACTTTGTTGGAAACCTCAGTTCGCCGTTCTTCAGTCAGGCTACTTCGGCGCTCGACGCCCGGCGCCTGCAGTTGTCGGTACGTTTCCGGTTTTGACAACCGAGACAGATGGTTGCATTAGCCACGCTCTAACGGCTTGCGCAAAATTAAGGTGGCACTTCTGTTCTTGATGGTAACAGAATGCGAGCGATCTTCAGTCCTCGTCCTCGGCTGTGGGGGGCCGTGGGTCCAAGTGAGGGTTTGACCTTCACTGCTGCTGCTCAGGCCGGGTACGAGCACGAGGACGACGACGAGCACGAGCCCAAAGTTCCAGGTTGTTTTTGCGCAGGCCCTAAGTATGGAACGCTTACGGACCGTCAACTATCCGGTGGGTCACGTAAGAGATCTCTACCGGAACTTGCTCCTTGAATCTTGCCTTGATAACGACCTGATAAGACTTCGGTAGATCGCCGGACGCTTGACGGAGCCTCCTCACCATGTCTCTGGCATGCGCGGCCTCAGTGACATATGCGACGGCCGCCCAGGTGCCATCCGTGGAACTCGATGCCAGGACCATGATATTTCCGCGGTCATGGAGACCCGGAGATCGATCAATAAGAGCATAGTCCTCCACGAGTTCGACCTTTGTTTTCCACACATCGCGGTACTCCTCCTGCTCTCCTGGCCGGGGTCGAAGGTTTCTGATCACGCCACCCTCAATCACGAAGTCCCTCTTCGATGGAAAGTCCTTCAGATGGGGGTTGAACTTCGGGGAGCCAACGAAGATGACATTGTGATACTGGATGTCGTCCCAGGAAAGCGCACTGCTTCTCTTGAGTACCAGATTGGGCTTTCGCGTGTGAAGGAGCTTGGAAAGCAGGAAAGCTCCCGTTGCCTCGCCGACCCCTGTGAAGCTATACCACGGCAGCGCATAAGAGCTGCGAAAGCTCCTCTGCAAGAACGGCAGTTGCTCGGATTTCTGAGCCTCTTCCCAGTCGTTGATACTTGGACTTCGGAAGAACGCGCCAGAAAATTTGGTGAAAAGCGGGGTGCCCAAAGCAAGGAGGACCGGCCGGCTGCTTTCCAGATAAGGCTTCCAGATCGCCTGGAGTTCGGGAGTCCATGGCCCTGGACCAGCCAGCTGCCCTTGAGAAAGACTCATGCGTGATTGGACAACCGCCAGCGCCAGAATCACCGCGCAGGCCCCCAGCCCTGCAGAAATCCATCGCCATTTCCGAACTTGGGAGATGAGAACAGCCTTGTGAGGGGCAGCCTCCTCCGGTCGCACAGAGAACTTGAGGGAATAGTGGCCCTTGGGAATGTCGATTCGGAGGGGATTGCCGGCACCCTCCTTCAAGTAATAATCCTCAAGCTTGCGTCGGAGTTTGCTGGCGAGGACTCGTACCGCGGGGTCGAGCTGGGGATCATAGTTTGCCGACTTATCGAAGGCTTCGATCCCGATCGTGTATTCCTTCAGCTCGGCGGATCCACCGTTCAGGGCCTTTTCTCCTAAATAGCCGAGCAGCCGGTGGAGCCCGTCCGGGTGGCGAAAAGTCTCGCTGTCCAGAAGCCGGTGCAGCTCAGCCTGGCATTCGCTGGGCGCTGGTGGCTGTGGCTTGCCTGCCATTGAGATCCTCCCCTTTTTCACACCCGGGGGGGTCGGTACTAGGTGTTAACTAGTTTCCCACGGGTTTCTACTTCACAAGAATAAGCGGGATTCGCGATAATACCCACACGAGATTTCACCGTATTGTAAACCCAAGTTAACTTCTGGGAAATAGGCAAGGTTTTAACTGGTTTAACTAAACTAACAGAACGTCCAGACCTTCCGGGTGAAAGGAACATCCACATGAACCACCCACGTAGAGTGTATGGGATTGCATTTCAGAGACTTGAGCACGTCATTGTCAAGAGGGCCTGGCTCGCTTGCGTGTGCTTGCTTTTTGTAAACGTTCCAGTCTTGGCTCAGATAGGCGGGAATACAGGCTTGCGAGGGACCGTAACCGACCCGTCCGCAGCCTCGATCCCTGGAGCCAAGGTGACTGTCACACGGGTAGATACTGGGGAACAGCGGGCGGTCTCTACCAATTCAGCCGGTGATTGGGAAGCGCGTTTTCTGTCGCCTGGGCCATACCGCGTCGTCGTCGAACATTCAGGGTTCAAGACCTTCACTCATGATGGCATCACTGTCTCGACGGGCGAAATGGGTACCGTAGACATTCAGATGCAAGTTGGCGAGGTGGGCCAGACCGTGGAAGTGACGGCAGAGGCTGAGATGGTATCCACCGGTTCCGCAACCATTGTTCGGACGCTCGATCGCACGGAGCTGGAAGCCTTGCCCACTTCCTCGCGCAATTTCACCCAGCTTTTGGTGATCGAGCCTGGGGTGTCGGCCGACATCAGCGAGCTGCTCTCCAACGACAACGCATCGATCTCGCCGAGCGTGAATGGCGCTCGCACCACGAACAACAGCTTCGTTTACAACGGCATTGATGTCACCAGCATGCTCTGTTGTAACAGCCGGATCAACGGCAGCCGTGGCACCATCGATGAAGGCGGGGGCTCGCTCTCGCGAAATATCGCGCCTGCTCTCGAGACCCTGGAAGAAGTCAAGCTTCAGACGAGTCTTTTCGATGCAGCGACCGGCCGCAACGGCGGCGGCAATTTCACCCTTGCTTCCAAGAGCGGCACCAATGATTTTCATGGCACCGTTTATCATTTCTTGCAGAACGACAAGCTGATCGCGAACGACTTCTTCTTCAACCGGGCCGGCCTCGACCGTCCCGTTCTGCGACGAAACGAGGGCGGATTCACCGTGGGTGGCCCGCTGAAGCGGAACAAGACGTTCTTCTTCGGTTCCTACCAGGTTACTCGGGCCCAAACATCCTTTGTGGATGAAGCCACCAATACCCGACGGGTTCCCAGGGCTCTGAGCGACGACCGCTCGGACGAGGGCATCAACCGTTTTGCTCAGGCCGTGTGGCCTGCCAACGCCGGCCCCGTGAATTTCTCAGTGATTAACCCCATCTCGCGGGCCCTGCTGAAGGCCAAGTTTGACGATGGCAGTTACCTGGTTCGGTCGGGAGCGAACGGATTTGACTGCCGTAGAGTCGGCAACCAGATTGCAGAGACCTGTACCGTCGTCTCTGTCATCCCTGCAACATTTGATCAGGATCAATTCAGCACCAACATCGACCACCAGATCACGCAAGCCAACAAGCTTAGCGGCAAGTTCTTCTTCACTAACCAGCCGAGCATCGACCCGCTGGCGAACTCCAGAAACCTTACCCTGCACGAACGCAACGAGCAGACACAACAGCGAACACTCTCGATCTCCGACGTGCATGTGTTCAGCCCCACCGTCGTCAATGAGTTCCGAGCCGGTGTGTTCCGCAACACCAACAACAGCGAGGCTGTCGCTCACTTCACCAACGCAGAGTTCGGCATCCGCAACCCGATCGCAGTTGATGTTCCGGACCTCTCGCAGATCAGGGTAAACGCCGGAAGTGGCGCCACTGCTCTGGGCGATCCGGTACAGTTTGGCAGCCTGGCCGACGGGACCCGAATCTTCGACGTTCAGAACACCTTTACCTACGCTGATACGCTTTCGATTACCAGGGGCAAGCATTCCCTGCGGGTCGGCGGCGAATTCCGCCGGCACCAGTTGAACGGAAGATTGGAAGAGGGCAAGAATGGCCGTCATAACTTGCGAAGCTGGTTCGACTTCCTTACCGTGGGATACCGCAACCCGGGAGACCGGAACAGGGCGCGACAGTTTGGGGATATCAATACGACTTTCGGCGAGACGGTGCGGGGCTTTCGCATGTCGGACTGGAACTGGTTTATCGCCGACGATTGGAAGGTAAGTTCTCACCTCACGTTGAACTTTGGCATTCGTCACGAAGTTTTCGGGTTTCCCTATGAAGTGAATGGGTTGCTGGTTAACTACGATTATCCGGCAGCGCTCGCTACCGGACTGATCCAGGACGGCTTCTTGTTTGCTTCCAACTTCAACGAGAACTCCGTCCCCGGTGCGGCGGGACTGGGTCTGAAGAAGGCCGGCAGCAAGAGCATTATTCCCAGCGACTACAACAACTTCATGCCGCGCTTCGGGTTTGCCTGGTCACCGTGGGGGGGCAATAAACTCGTTCTCCGGGGTGGGTACGGAATGTTCTACGAACGCATCACGGGCGGTTTCGCCAACTCGCTTCGTCAATCGCCTCCCTTCTTCCGCGAGCTTCAACTGAACAACCAGGGTGACTGGAACAGATTCCCGACGGATATCGGGAGCCTGCCCATTCCGGCGCTGAGCATAGGCTTCGACGACGGGGAACCGATCCTCGTCACGGCCCTTGATCCGGACAACGAGTTCGAAGCGTTTGAGACGCAGATGGTCCCGCCCGGGCTCGCGACGCCCTACACGCAGCAATGGAACCTCACCACACAATGGGAATTCAAGACAAACTGGCTGTTTGAGGTCGGCTATGTGGGGACGAAAGGAACCAAGCTGTTGCAGGCGATCAACGCCAACCAGCCTCTCGACATCGATACCATCGGCTTCCTGCCCAGAGCGGGCGTCCCGGGAGGCGGCTTTTTTGGAAACTATTTCACGGTGGACGACGACGACAATTTTGTCAACACGCGGACACCCACCTGCGACATTCTGGACGATCCCGGGGACTGCACCATCTCAGAGGAGCTGCGCGGCAGGCTGCTGGGCCTGGACGAGGATGAGGGCGCCAACACGCTGTTCTCCAACGGCAACTCGAGTTACCACTCATTCCAGACTGGCTTGACCAAGCGGTTCAGCCAGAACGTGATGTTCAACGTCAATTACACGTTCTCGCGTTCCCTCGACACGTACTCTGACGAGGGCCGGTTCCAGGTGGAGCATGATCAGACTCGGCCTTTCCTGAACCGCGGGCTTTCCGATTTTCACCGCAAGCATCGGCTGATCATGAGCTGGACCTGGGACCTGCCGTTCAGGGGTAATCGTTTTTTCAACGGCTGGCAGATCTCGGGAGTCGGCACATTCCAGTCCGGCCGGCCGTTCTCGATCGTTGATGATGACTTCAGCGGGTTTCTGTTCGGATCGACCGGTCCCCGGCCGAACCTGGCACCTGGCGCCACGCACGCGGATCTGATCAGGGAGGGCCCGGTTACCTCGCGAATCGATAATTACTTCAATCGCACCGCTCTCGCGTCGTCCGGCGCGCAATTCGGCAATCTTGGGCGTAACGTGGTGCTGGGTCCGGACCAGCGTCGTGTGGACGTGAGCGTTTCGAAGCGGACCCTGCTGACCGAGCGCACCTCGCTCGAGTTCCGCGCCGAGACGTACAACATTTCGAACACGCCGGCGTTCCGCAATCCCGACCGGGACATGTCCAACGCGTCCTTCGGTGCGATTACCCGCACCCGCGGCGGACCTCGCGTGATTCAATTCGGTCTAAAGTTCAGGTTCTAACATCTGGGATGATTACTGTAGCGCAGACCCCGCTTCTCCGGGTCTGCGGCTTTGCTGTTCAGGCTTGCAGGCTCGTTTCTTCAAGCCGCAGACCTGCGCAAAACGCAGGTCTGCGCTACAGGGCTTTTAGGCTGCCCCACAGGCTAAAGCCTGGACTCCAAACGCTGGACTCAAAACTCTTGTCTTGTCGGCCCGCACATCGTACCCAATCGATTTGGCGACACGCGCTGTACGCTTAGTGCATCCGGGCGTTCGCCAATCGTCCAGCGAATCCCGCTCTGACTTCCTTGCCCGGGCCATACATTGTGGTAGGGACGGATGATTCTGTTGCAGCAGGTTTTGGTGTCGGAGTTGCTCCTTGCCCTAGCATCTTTGCAACGGAATAGGAGAGCAATGAAACGACTCATGAAGGTTGTGCTTCCGGTATCGCTTTCTCTAGGCGTCGCCCTTTTGTTTGCAAACTCAGCCGTAACCATCCAGCCTAGGCTGGCGACCGAACCCGTTTCTAAAGACCCCGATGACCCAGCCATCTGGGTCTATCCCGGTGATCCGGCCCGAAGTTTGATCCTTGGAACCAACAAGACACCAGCGCCCAGCGGCGCTCTGGTCGTCTTCGGACTTGATGGCAAAATCCGTCAAACCATCGATGGTATCGACCGCCCCAACAACGTCGACGTTGAGTACGGTCTCAAGCTTAACGGGAAGCCCACCGATATCGCGGTACTTACGGAACGGTTGCAGAAACGTCTGCGGGTCTTCGCCATCGCGTCGGACGGAAGCGGGTTGAAGGATCTCTCACCACAGGGACTGCCGGTTTTCGTGGGCCAGCCAGGCGAGCAGGCAGCGCCGATGGGTGTTGCACTTTATCGGCTGCCAAAAGATGGCGCCATCTTCGCCATCGTAGGTCGGAAGGATGGGCCGGCGAACGGCTATCTCTGGCAATATCGCCTTCAGGACGATGGGACTGGCAAAGTAGCGGCCCGGAAAGTCCGAGAGTTTGGGCGCTTCAGCGGCCAGGGCGAAATCGAGGCTGTTGCGGTCGATGACGAACTGGGGTACGTGTACTACGCAGACGAAGGTGACGGCATACACAAGTGGCACGCAGACCCGGACCATCCTGGAGCCGCCAGCGAGCTGGCGCACTTCGGGAAAGACGGATTTCGTGCCGACCGCGAAGGCATCGCAATTTATCCGCTTTCGGGCGGCAAAGGCTACATTGTGTGCACCGACCAGCTTGAGGGAAGCAGCGAATACCGCGTCTACCGTCGGGAAGGGGAACCCGGGAAGCCTCACGACCATTCCACCGTTCTCAAGATATTTCGTGGAGGCGCTGACTCGACCGATGGGATCGAAATTTCCTCTGCGGCCCTGGGTCCACAATTTCCCAATGGCCTAATGGCAGCCATGAACAGCAGTAGTCGCAACTTCTTGATCTTCAGCTGGGGAGACATCGCGAAGACAGGCGAGCCCCAGCTGCAGCTTCGGAAACCCTAAGAGCGTGTCTGAAAACCCGCTGGGCCGGAGCGGCCAAGGAACCTATGCCCGGTGTGCCTCGGTTCGTCATTCCCGCGAAAGCGGAAATCCATCCTGGATTCCGGCTCGCGCTGCGCGCCACCCCTCCAGGGAGGGGATTTTCAGACGGACCAGCGATTCACGTGCAAAACTCAGGTAGAAGAAACTCCTGTGGCAGAGAAGAATGTCTGCCCAACGCAAGCAACTGGTAGTGCCGCTGGCCAACTCCGGAATTCAGACGAAGTGCTATCGTATTTATGAAACACGGCAGTAAGTTCGACATCAGGATTGGCACGCACTGGCAGGCGCCTGAAAACAAATCGAAGAGGTTGACATGAAACGATCGATCAGCTTGCTCTTGGTCCTCTTTCTCCTGTTGGTCTGGTCCGAGCTTGCAGCCCAAGACCGTGCCAAGAACGTGATCCTCTTCCTCGGTGACGCCGGCGGGATTCCGACCCTCAACGCCGCCAGCATTTACGGCTACAGCAAGCCGCACCAGCTCTTCGTGCAGAAGATGCCGCACATCGGGTTGTCCGAGACGTCTTCGGTCTCCCAGTGGGTGACCGATTCGGCCGCGGGAATGACGGCGATTGTTACAGGACATAAGACTCACAACGGAGTCATCTCCCAGTCTGACGCCGCGGTCCGGCGGTTGAAGGATGGCGCACCCCTCAAAACGATTCTGGAGTACGCCGAGGAACGGGGACTTTCAACCGGCGTGGTATCCAACAGCTCCGCCGCGTCCGCGACACCAGCGGCGTGTTACGCGCACGTGAACGACCGGAGAAAGGAAGGCGAGATCTTTGCTCAGATCCTTGAGCCACGCTTCGGAGACGGAATTGATTTTGTCCTTGGCGCGGGACACCAGCGAATTCTGGAGGAAATGCGGAAACTAGGGCTGGATCCGGAAGTCGCAATCAAAGGAAAAGGCTACACGTTCGCCAAGTCACTGCAAGCGGTTCCATCTGACTCCAGGCGCGTCGTGGTCTTATTCGACAGCGGCAATTTCGACCTCGGTGCAGCCACCCAGCGTGCCATTGACGTTCTCTCGCGCAATCCCAAAGGCTTTTTTCTCATGGTGGAGTCGGACCTCCATACGGACAACATCGTTCAGGGCTTGGAACGCGCCGTGGCTTTCGACCGGATCATTCAGCAGACCGCCCAACGAATGAAGTCCGACACACTGATCCTGTTTACCGCCGATCACTCCTATGATCTCCGCATCCACGCCGGCAAGAAAAACGAGCCGTTGCTTTCTGCTCCTGAAAAAGCCACTGCCACAAATGACCAAGACAGCATACGCTTCGCAAACGTCAGGCGAGACGATGACCACACGGGCGAGGAAGTGATCGTGGCCGCCCAGGGACCGGGCGCCGAACGAGTGCGCGGCTTTCTGGCGAACACTGAGGTGTTTCACATTATGATGTCCGCAGTCGGATGGAAGTAGTCATCGCCCCGAACGGCTGCCGCTATTTGCTCCGAGCTGTGGCCTCAACTATCTAGATCAATCTCCAAGGGCGACCACCCCGCAAGTTCGAACATATCGTCTTTTCTGAGCCTCGATGCTGGTCCGGAGGGCGAGCAAGCTGCTCCTATGGGCATTGCTCTCTATCGGCGGCCGAAAGACTGCGCGATCTTCGCCATTGTGTGTCGCTAGGATGGGGCGCAAAATGGCTATCTATGGCAGTACCGACTTCAGGACGACCACCGCCTCAAGTTGGGAATTTTCAAGAGAAAAGGAGGTCCATGCCTGTGGGGAGAGCTTCCCGGTTGTCACTATCATCTTGGCTTTTCGGTTGCGTTTT
>JAKEER010000777.1 GCA_022616615.1 Acidobacteriota bacterium | reverse complement strand
CCACGCCGTTCTTCAACGTGCCCTGAAGCGTGTGTAAGAAGGCCGCCGCGAGGCCCATAACCGAGACCGGGCGGTGGCTAAACGACTGTAGATAAAATTGTGATGGTCGCTGCATCCTGAAACTCCAAATTTACAACGCTCCACAACAGGTACTAAGTTTAGGCAAACGCAACCACACCAAACACTTGCACACAACATCTGACAACGCGCCACAACAGATGTTGGAATCTGGTTCGGGACCAGGAGGTCGGTGGTTTCAATGACCTGCCCCCCGTTTCTAGTCCAGTCATAATGTAGCTCCCTGGGGGCTTTTTGGCACTGCGAAAGCTGGGACCGGGCCGAGCAGCAGCGTGGAGGGAGCCGTAGGCGACCGGAGCGCTGCTGCTCGGTGAGCGAACTCGGCGGGGGTCAGGTAGCCCAGCGCACTGTGCGGACGCCGCGTGTTGTAGTCCACGCGCCAGGTCTCGATTCGCTCCCGTGCGTCGGCCAGGTCCGTGAACCAGTTTTCATTCAAGCATTCCTCCCGCATCTTCCCGTTGAAACTCTCGATGTAGCCGTTCTCCATCGGCCGCCCCGGTCGAATCGTCTCCAGCCGCACCCCGTTCTCATACGCCCACTGGTCTAGCTTCTTCCCGGTGAACTCCGGGCCGTTGTCCGTCACGATCCATTCCGGCTTGCGTCCCTGCCGCTTCAGTTCCTCCAACACACGCACCACCCGCACCCCCGGCAGCGACGTGTCCACTTCGATGGCCGGCGCCTCCCGCGTATACTCGTCCACGATGTTCAACGTGCGGAACCGCCGCCCGTTCCCGAGCGCATCGGCCATGAAATCCATGGACCAACCTTGATCCACTCGCGTGGGGGCCGCCAAGGGCACGCGCTCCATCGCCGCCCTGCGTTTGCGCTTCCGTTGCCCTACCCGTAGGCCCTCCTCTCGATACACCCGGTACACCCGCTTGTGATTCACTTCCCACCGCGGCTGGCCCTCCGGCGTTCTCTCCCGTCGCAGCAGCACATGCAGCCGTCGATAGCCGAACCGCCTGCGTTCGGCAGCCAACTCCCGCAGCTCGCGCAACGGCTCATCATCACGCCGTCGCCTCTGGTAACGCGCACTGGCCCGGTTCATCTCCAGCAGCCCACAAGCGCGCCGCTCGCTGAGACGGGACTGTTCTCGCGCGACGCGCACGGCTTCTCTCCCCGCCTGCGGGCCTACCACTTTTTTGACAACACCGCCTTGAGCGCTCGGTTGTCCAACGTCAGCTCGGCCACCACGTGCTTGAGCTGCCGGTTCTCCTCCTCCAGGGCCCGCAGCCGCTTGGCTTCGCTCACTTCCAGGCCCCCGTACTTGGCCTTCCAGCGGTAAAAGGTCACGTCGCTCACTCCCAGTCGCCGACAGAGGTCCGCCATCGGCACCCCCGCCCCAGCCTCCTTCAACACCCCGACAATCTGCTCCTCACTGAACCGGCTCTTCCTCATCGCTCCTCCTGGATCCTAGCCCCCGCCAAAACGGCCGGGGCTGGCTGTTTTACCCCAGGGGAGCTACATTTTGCTTGGACTAGTTTTCGGGGGGCAGGTCAGACGAGGCACGCTTTCACGGTGACAACGAGCGAGTTCATGTTTCCGCCCTGGGTTGGGGTACGGAGTTCATCTTTCGCACGGTGTCAACGGTAAGTGCCAAGGGGCGGCAGCCATGAGGCGCTTTGCGCGGTGCGGGAACCCAAGGCTGGTCGGTCCGTGCAACATCCCGAAATCAATCTTGCTGATCGTCGCGCTACTTACGCCTGCATTGATCTCAGCACAAGCTGGCAGCATCGAATACCAGGGCCGGATTTTGGCTCATTTACAGCATGTGCCTAACAGCGACAAGAATAAGAGGATTGGCATAGCCGCCTGGGCAATACTTCCCAACGTCGTAAGATCAGACCCTTTTCGTGCGCTGGTGCTTGGCGGGCTCCTCTTTAAGAGTGAGAAGAGATGGATCGAATTCATGGCCGGCGGCCTGATGACTAGCGACGGGACTCATGCTCTTGAACTGAACGTGAGGACTCTCGATAAGAGCCTGAAACGGGCTGAGATCTTTCTAGAAACCGAGTATCTGTTCAGGGACCGAAAACTAACCATTTTTCCAAACGCCACAACATCTGTCCGAATCAAAGGGATCTCACTAAAAGTTGGCATAGAGGCTGACTTAGCCTTCGCGCCAAAGGGAAACGTGTTCATCGTTGGTCCCAGGGTAGCTTTACCTCTTCCGATTTGCAGGAGGGTATGCAAGAGCGCGTTTCTTACTACAGCTTACCGATTCCCGACGGAAGGAAGGAAGACGCTCCGGCAGTATCTTGTACTCAATTTCTAGGCCTTGGGGGACCGGCATTGACCAGGAACTGGTTATCACATCTGATCTATTACAATTGATGGATGCCGCCACTGTCGAAGCAGGGGACAAAACAATCCGACCGTGCGTCAGCGCCGTGGCTGTTGTTGCTCTATCAGATTCCTGGCAGACCCTCGAACCTGCGCGTGAAAACATGGCGCCGGCTTCAAAAGATTGGCGCTGTACCGGTGAAGAACTCCGCCTATGCACTGCCAAATTCACCCCAGGCTCGTGAGGACTTCGAGTGGATGAAAACGGAGATTCTCGCCATGAAAGGCCAAGCCGCCGTATTCACAGCGGAGCACTTGGACGAAGCGACAGGCAAAGAGATTGTTGCGACCTTTCGAGCGGTACGCGGCAAGGAATTCGACGTCCTACGATCTGACATTTTGAAGGCTACGGCAACCGCCAGGCACGCCGGCGCCGACAGCATAAGACGCCGCCGCCTGGAGGGCCAAGCCAGAGCGCTACGCGGACGATGGACGGAGCTGGAAGCAATGGATCTGTTTGGCGCGCCGGGGCGCGAAGAAACTGTGGGCGCTCTAAAGCAATTGGAGCGGATCCTAATTCGCCGCGAGCAAGGTGCAAGACACACTTCGCCGGCCGGAGGCAGGCTAATGCAAGAAGCATATCGCCATCGAGTCTGGGTTACGCGTCCACGCCCTGGGATTGACCGCCTGAGTTCGGCGTGGCTGATCCAGCGTTTCATTGACCCTCACGCCAGGTTCGCTTTCGCCGACAAAGTTTCTAACAAGAGCCGTGCATTACCATTTGACATGTTCGGTGTTGAGTTTGGTCATCACGGTGACGCCTGCACGTTTGAAACTCTGGTTCAGCGATTTGAGATTCACGATTCAGCCGTAGAACAGATCGCGCAGATTGTTCACAACCTGGATTTGAAGGAGGACAAATTCGTAGCCCCGGACGCCCCAGCTATCGGGAAGCTTGTTGAGGGCATGCGCAAAGTGTATGCGCGTGATCAGGAGTTGCTCAGCGAGGGAATTCGAATGTTTGAGGCACTCTACCTCTCCATGCCCCAGGGAAAGAAGATGAAGGTGCAAAGCAAGAAGGGCCGACGCAGCAAGTGACAAGTGT
>JAKEER010000776.1 GCA_022616615.1 Acidobacteriota bacterium | reverse complement strand
GGGCGGGGGGGGGGGGGCTGAGGAGGGCCAGGGCAAGATGGGAGGGTCGGTTTGGCAATTCCGCGACAGATACGTTGAGAACTCCCCTTTTTTTTATCTCGATCGGATACAAACGCCGGTTCTGCTGCTCCATGGAGTATCGGACACAACCGCTCCTTCATCGGAATCGCAGATTGCGTTTGAGGCCTTGCGCCGCCTTGGCAAGGAGGTCGTATTTGCCAAATACAGGGGCGAGGGTCATTCCCCTTTGTCCTGGGGTTACGCTAACCGTTTGGACTACGTCAACCGCGTAATCGCCTGGTTTGACGAGTTTCTGAAATGAGTGTGGACAGTAATTCCAGAGGCCCGTCCACAGCGGCTTTCCGCCTTTTGATCGCGCTTGCGCGTGTTAGAATGTTTGACTCTGACGGGTGAAAGAAGGCCTTCCTGGCTGCAGGGCGCGCAACCAGGAAGGCTTCTGGAGGGAGGCTACGTGCGAGGTAGCCACCTCGCATCCCGCTCCTGACTTACTCATCGAGGTCGTAAGCGGGGCTGAAGTCGCTTTCGGAAGTACGCGGATCGGTCTGGACATCCACGTTCTTGATCTGAAGCGACTCGATGACGCGCGTTGCGTCACCCAAGACTTCCACTTCTGGTTTCCTGTAGGACATTTGGTTTCACCCCCTTTCCTCTTAAGGCTCTGCTTGCCTTGCTACGGCAAGATTGGTGGTGCTGCCTGCTCCGAACTTCTGAATTCGCCCCAAGACCGATTCTTCCGGCCATGGGCCAAGAGCGTATTCTCGCTCCGGCGTTCAATCGGGGCCGGACCCGATTACTCGTCCAAGTCATATGCGGGGGAGAAGTCCTGCATATGGGTGGCCGGGTCGGTCTGGACATCCACGCTCTTGATCTGGAGCGACTCGATGACGCGTGCGGCGTCACCCAAGACTTCCACTTCTGGTTTCCTGTAGGACATTGTTTTCACCTCCTTTCTTCCTAAGCGTCTTCTTGCCTCGTTACGGCACGGTGGGTTGTGCTCCATTCATTCCGTGATACTGGCTACGCTCGAGCATGCACAGCGGCTTGGGTCAGAGGAATCGCCGGCCCGTCCAGGGAACGGATCAACCCGCGGGCGGCGGTACTCTGCATCCACAGTTCGAAGGACAGTCCTCTTGCCAATCGCACCAAGTTCGATGGTTTTCCGTGTTTCATAGAGATAAGGCTTTCTTGAAAGCGAGCCCCGTTGAAATATCCCATGCGAGATCCTAGGGAATTCTCGAGAAGCTTTTCCACTCCAGCCCAACTCTCTTGCAAAGCTATCATGGGGCCACGGGACACCACTCCTTTAGTGCGGCGCGACAAGACCTCAGCGGGCAGGAGGTTCGCGAGGGAGCGACGCATAAGCGAACGCCGCGCGCCTGGCCTTAGCAATTGGCCTGCGGGAACTGAGATCAGGAACTCAATCAGGCTCTGATCGAGGTAGGGATAGCTTGTTTCCCGGCCACCCAAAAGCGGCGGCAACCTGTTGGCCATCTGCCAGCACACGACGATCCACGTTCGGGCATATGTCTGGCGGCTCGGCAGCCAGAAACCGAAGCTTTCCGTGGGCCCCAATTGGCGCTTCGCCAGTTGATACCGACGCGCAAACTTCTCGTCGATCCAAGGTTCAACTTTAGCTTCCTTTAGCAGGCGCACACCGAGAAACGAAGGCAGGAGTACACCGAAGGCCTGTAACAGTAGTTGAATGATTGGAGTTTTCTTGATTAAACTCCAGGCTTCAAGCTCTCTGGCCAATTCGAGAAGCCGAAATTGAACGATCAGATCCGCTAGTTGCGACTCAGGTCTTGGTACGCCACCCAACAATTCGTCTCCACCAATGCCAGACAACATGACACGGTATCCGTGCTCTTGCATAAGAGCGCGGAGATGCGTTTGAAGCTCGTCTCGACCTCCTATTGTGCCGGGCAAGGCAGCAAAGGTAGAATCACCGATGACGAAGTGACTACCATACTTACTTGGATCAATGCGGTGTCCCGCTCGGCCTCGCTTTTCTTCCACCCTTGTAAAATAAAGAAAATCATCTCCACTAAGTTTAGGTTCATCGGAGTAGTAATAGGAGATGGTGTCCAAACGCGGCGTCTCGGCCTCTCCGTTCCCAATGATGTCGTCGGCTACGCACACGATTGAAGAGGAGTCAAGACCACCGCTTAGTTCCGCCAGGATGGGAGAGTCCGAACGCAGCCGGCGTCGGACGCCTTGGCGGAAGACATGGCGGAAGTGTTCCTCGTACTCTCTGTCGGTCTTGTAGCGGGTCTTCAGTTTCGGGTCGAATGCCCAGTAACGCTGAACTGTTGCATTTCCCTCTCGGATAGAGACGAATTTGCCTGGAGGCACGGCGTGAATTTCGCGATATGGTGTCAGGTGAGCCTCAGGGTACAGGGTCAGGTAGCCAGCTACGTATTCGTGGTTCAGACTAAAGTGATCCGCGGATAGCACCAAAGGCGCAAGGTAGCTGCACCAGATGACCCGCCTGTGCGTCGGATAGTAGTAGAGCTGTCGAACACCGATGTAGTCTCTCGCTAGAATTAGCACCCTCTGAGCCGGGTCCCAGACGGAGGTTGCCCAATCGCCGACCAGCTTGCGGAAGCAATCCGTCCCCCAACGCTCGAACGCGGCTAAGACAATGGCTACGTCTGTTTGTTCAGGACCTAGGTCTCCGCTCAGTTGTTGGACCAGTTCCTCGCGATCGTCGAGCCGTCCGTCCCACATGATCATGTTGCCGCGGGAGGAGACGTGCGGCTGGTGTTCGAGACGAGATTCCTTAGTCGTGTGGAATGGGCGGTACAGCATTCCCATCGAACCACTAAAATACGTTCTTTCTCCGTCTGGGCCGTATTGGCTAATCGTTTGGCTAATGTTCGCGAGGATCTCCCGACTGGCTGGTGCCTCGTCGAAATTCCAAACGCCTGCCTGCGCACTCATCGTCGTTTCCCCTAGCAGCGTTCCCAAACACCATAGGCCGCTTGAACGTCGGTCCGTTCGTTAATCACTCGCCCGTTTACTTCAACCCACGCATGAGCCTTGAAGGGCAGTTTTTGTGCGCCCAAAACCATTTGGGCTGGCACACCACAACTGCGGAGCAAGCACGTAGTTACGACAGATCGCTGCAGGCACAACGCACGCTTGGGGTACCAAACGCATGCGTGGTTAACTGCATCGCACACCTGGTCGATCACGTCTGGTGATGTTTCTCTGCGGGCCACTTGCCAGCCTCGAACGAGCCTGTGCAATCTCGCGAACTTTCGGCCGAGCAGCAGGACGTCAAACGCCAGAAGCCCAACGAACGCTTTGTGGAAAAGAAAGGGCACTGAATTTATTTCTCCCTCAGACGTTCAGTCCCAACTCGTGACAAAGAAAAGCCAACCGATTCGTAAACGCCTCAATTCTGCTGGACAGCGGCTGAACAGGCATGTGACCCCACGTCGTCCTGTAGTCGAGGAGAATGGCGTGCGCAGAACTCGTCGCTGCTTGGAGCTTGGCCGCCATTTTGCGTGTGTGCATGGGGTTACAGCGTGTATCCGCATCGCCGGAGATCAACATCACTGCGGGATAGGCGACACCGTCTATCACCCGGTGGTAGGGTGAGTAGGCCAGTAAATGATGGAAATCGTCCTCGTTTTCCGCAGATCCATACTCGTCCATCCACATGTTGGCAAAGTCGAAGAGTTGATAGCGGAGCATATCCAACAATGGGCCCAGGCAAACGACCGCACGAAATAGATCTGGCCTTTGAGTGAGTGCCGCGCCCATCAACAGGCCTGCATTCGAGCCGCCGCCTATGGCAACCCGGCCTGGAGCGGCGTGGCCCTGCGCGACAAGCCATTCGGCGGCAGCAAGGAAATCGTCAATTGCATTTTGGCGGTTGTGTCTCTTCCCGGCTTCATGCCACTGCCGTCCAAATTCCGACCCGCCGCGCAGGTTGGCAACCGCAAATAGACAGCCCTGTTCCATAAGGCAAGTCGCGTAGGCCGTGAATTGTGGGGTGATACTGGTGCCGAAACCACCGTAGCCGGTGAGAAAAGTAGGAAGGGGACCTTGGCGCCGCCGACCCTTCTGAGAAACCAAGAACATAGGAACCAGAGTGCCGTCTTTCGAAGGGTAACGAACCTGTTCCACCTCGACAGAGGCAGGGTCAAACGGCACTTGACTTTGCTCCCAGGCGTCCCGTTCGCCGGTCTGCGTGTGGTAACGGAAGATTGTGGGCGGATGGCCAAAAGAGGTGGATCGATAGAAGAGCACATCGCTGTTTGGTGGAGAAGGTAGTGTGTGAACCGTGCCCTGAGGCGGGCAGCCTAGAATGTCCCTCTGCTTGCCCGAAGGGTCGAAGACTGCGATGTCCGTGCTTAGGTTCTCCACGTATCCGGCGAAGATCAATCCGCCAACAACAGCAAAATCGCGAATGCGTCCTCCGGCTTCGGGTACAATCTCTTTCCAGGCGTCAGTTTGTGGGCGGTTCGGGTCAATTGCTACAACGCGGCCGTTAGGTGCTTCCCAATCGGTTAAAGCGACCAACTTATCCTCCAAAAAGGTTGGAACGAAAATCCCTTCCATCCGGCTCACGATCTTCCGGGGCGGCTCGCCGGTTGCTAAATCATGGAGGTAGAAATCAACTGTCCGTTTGTTGTGAACCGAAATTACGAAGTAAGCGAGGAATCGGCCATCTGGTGAAGCGAACATACCAAGATGCAACTGGGGATCCTCTCCGGCAAAGAATATTTCGGTGTCAGAGCTGAACTCCGCTCCAAGCGAATGCCAACAAACGGCGCGGTAGTGGGGGCGGGCCCCCCCGACTGGCCTGTGTATGTAGAAGAATCCTTCGTTGTTAGGAGAGAAGGCCAATCCCCTGCAAAAGCCATGCGGCAAACCGTCAGGCAGAACCTGCCTCTGATCCACATCGAGAAACCCGATAGCGCAGGAATCCTCACCTCCATGGCGTACGCTGTACGCCAGCAGCTTTCCATCGTTCGAAACTCCCAGAATACCGACGGCGATCGACGGTCCCTGGCCCATTTGTGTGGGATCTACCAACGGGATATCTGCCCCAGTCACGCCTTCGCGCATCATGATGATTGGCTGTTCCTGTTGGGCAGTTCGTTTCAGAAAGAAGTATCGGTCACCGACTTTGCGTGGCTCAGTGACAACTTCCACATCCAGGAGTTGTGCAGCGCGCACTCGGATTCGCTCGCGGCCCGGGATCCGGTCGAAGTACGCGCGGGTGTAGGCCGCCTGCTCCACGAGCCATTGTCTTGTCTGCGGTGAATGCTGATCTTCCAGCCAGCGGTAAGGGTCTGCAACCTCAACGCCATGAAGTGTCTCGACTACATGTTCGACCGGGGTCCATGGAGGGAGGTTGAAGGCGGCTGACTCGGAGAGCTTCTTATTGGGTTGCGCGGCGAGCACACGTCTAGATTCGTTTGAGGGAGTTCCTCCGTCAACGAGGAAGTACATGCATTTTCTGGTTTCTGTATGCAGATTCGAGCTTAGTCAGTCGGAAGTGAAAGGTTAGCGTGGGTCAGACCAACCCCAGAGGACGGTTTTCGGGCTTTGTCGGGCGGGGCTTCGCTGTTCGCAAGGCTCATATACAGGCAGCCTTTGCGAATCAATTCACTATGGGACCCTTGCTCTTCAATGGCTCCTCGATGCAGGACGGCAATGCGATCTACCCAGTGAAGCGACGAAATCCTATGTGAAATGAACACGATGCTCTGGTGCTGTAGGCACTGGGACAGATTACGAAGAATCCGCCTCTCAGCGGGGGCGTCAAGCGCAGAGGTCGCTTCATCGAGGAGCAACACCGCGGGTTTCTTCAGCAGTGTCCGAGCCAGAATGACTCTTTGGCGCTCCCCGCCGGAGATCTTCGTTCCCCGCGGGCCGATGCGCGTATCCCATCCATTGGGAAGGCGAGAAAGCAGATCTTGAAGCTCAGCGATTTCCAATGCCCCCTGTACTTGTTCGTCCGTGGCATCCGGACAACCGAGCAAGAGATTCTCCTTCAGGGATCGGTCGAAGAGAATCGCCTCCTGCATGAGATAAGACACATTGGCTCGGAGACTATCCAGTTTGACGTGACGCACATCAACGCCGTTCACCTCAACCGTGCCCGCTTGAACGTCGTAGAGGCGAGCGATCAGTTTGGCGACGGTGCTTTTTCCGCTCCCACTGAACCCAACGAGTGCAACCTTTTCCCCTTGCAGAATTTCAAGTGCAAGATATGACAGCACAGGAAACTGCGGTTTGTACGCAAAGGAGGCGTCAATGAGCCTCACGGTCCCTCTATTTCGATGTGGAAGGCTCACCGCATTGGAGCTTTCCCGAATGCTGGGCGCCTGCTCGGCAATCTCAATGATTCGTCCGATGCTCGCGCGAACCCGCGTAAACCGCGCATAGATATCAACGGTTGAATAGAGTGGGTCGAAGACTCTCGCCAAATACGTATAGAACGCCACCAATCCCCCGATTGAAAGGGCGCCGGCGAAAACCTGATGACCACCGTAGCCTAGGACCGCGAGAGTGCCGGCAGCAATTGCGGCCATGTACCATGCGCCGAAGAAGACTTCTACCCGGTTTCGCCGATCGAGGGCATTCATCCGGGCGCTTGCGAGTTCGCGAAAGCTTTCTGTCTGACCATGCTCACCATTTAGGAGTTGAACTTGAACGACAGATGCCAAATGCTCCTGGAGGAAGCTGCTTTCGAGTCCGCCTCGTTCTTGTGCAACTTCCGCAGACGACCGCAGCCGGTTCTGATAGCGGACCGCGATGTAAATCGCGAATGCTAGTAAAGGGGCAATGCCAAGTACAAGGCGGAAATTCAGTATGCTCATTGCTACAATTACAAAGAGCAGGTTGAATGCCGCCTGCAACAGATGAGGTACGAACGACCCGAATTCAGCGACCTGGTCCACATCCTGTTCTATACGGAACAGCTTCTCGCCAACCGGCATGGTTTCGTGGAAATCGGCAGACAGGCCGTTGATCTTGTCCAGAAGCCGAAGGCGCAGACGAAATGCCAACCGCTGTGCGGTTCTGAAGTTGATGATCCTTCCGAGAGAAAAGAGTCCAAGTCGGCTGCTGTAGATAACTAGGAGGCCGCCGACGCAGAATGCCAACAGTCGGAAATCACCGCTGGGCAGCACAACGTCGAGCATCCACTTAAGAACGAGCGGATCTAGAAGAAACATCAGGCTGCTCGACGCGATCAGCAGCATGCTGAGAACCAAGTTCCGAAAGAACGGTCGGATTTGGGCCGCGAACCAGAGGAGATCGTCTTTCGCCCTAGAGTGGTTGGGCATCGCCGTCACGCCGAAAATTGCCGGCTCCGATAATTCGTGGGAGTCGAGTGGAACTCTTGCCTAAACCTTCGGCTGAAGTCAGCGGTGGTTCGATAGCCCAGATTTGCCGAGATAATTTTTATGCAAGTGTTAGTTGTACGAAGTAGGTGAGCAGCTTTCATCAGTCGCCTTCCGGCGGCGTATTCTCGAACACCGATGCCGAACTGGCGCTTGAAGAGCCTTCCTGCGTGTGCGCCGGAAATACCCAGGCCCAGCGTTCGGCACAGAGTGTCGAGACTCCATCCGATCTGGCCATCGTTCCGGTCTATAAAGCCGCGGAGCTTGACGGCTCGCCGGTCCTTCTCAGTGCATGGTGCAGGATCCTTCCGCAAAAAGGATCGCAGCACGTGATCCAGGTTGCCGTGGGTGACGACCTCGGGGGACTGATAGACCATTTGACACCCCTTTTGAGAAACTCGCAGCGTCTAAACAAGCAGCCGTTACCAGAAGGTTTGGAATTCATCGGGGAGCGAAACGGCACAGAACAAACCTCTGTCTCCCAACGGCATTCTGGGACTTGAGAGAGCGGGCACTGCAACGGAGCAGAGGAACTTCGTTCCTGCTGCGTTCGCAACCCCGCCGTCGACAGCGGCCATATCCCTTCCGACCGCAAAGCAAGCAGAACGTTCGAATGAAGGAGTAACGGGCCCCTCGCAGGCATCGCCAGGCGAGCAAAGGGTGCCGAACTCTTCTGCCCTGCAAGCCATTATGTCCCCACGGATGCCTACAGCTTTCCGCGGCCCGATGTGCCAACGGACGACGGATTCCCGTTCGTCCTGGCCAGTCCTTTAGCCTCGAGCTCGCCGAGGTAGTGCTCCAGGTCGGTAGTCAATTGATCGACGGACACAGCAAACTGAGGCGCCAGGTCACTGACAAGCCGCGCAAGCGTTGTCCCGGTTTGGCTCGTTGCGAGTTTCTCCCACACCTTGGCACCAACCACATTCAGGCTGAAGCACAAACCTTGCTTTATGTCCAAGAGAACCGCGCCATCTTCACTTTGGGTGCTGCGGACGTCAGGAGAGATTGTCCACGCTTTTTCGGAAGTGAGCTTCATTCTTCACCTCATTCCGCGATTGCTTTTTGACGATATCGCTCCGCTTCGACTGAACGTGAATTCCTCACCCTTTTCATTCATCCAATGCGCGGACTGC
>JAKEER010000775.1 GCA_022616615.1 Acidobacteriota bacterium | reverse complement strand
TCGACGCGATCCGTGAAGGATTGCGCAGCCGCGACTACTTCGGCTATGCGATCAACGTCAGCGAGAGTGGCCGATTTCAAGGGCTTCAATTCGGGGTTCCTGACGCCATAGTCTATCTGGACGCGGTCGGCGTCCTGATAAAGCCCGAAGTCGCCGCGCGCCAACTTCAGACTGATCAGGTTGCGACTCAGAAATCTGGCGCCTCACCTGCCACACCGACTGTGATCGAAGTGATATCAGGTGGAACATCTGACGGCGCCTCGGCTCCTTCCCAAAAGACCACCGTAACCGTTGCTGCGCGTCCGAACCGATTTCACGGGTCGGTAGAGATTGACGCCGCACGAATCGGACGCGACGCGGGCAAGATCGCCGAAGAGGTTGTCCAACACCTGGCCGGAACCCTCGGCGCAAAAGTCAAAGTCACACTCGAAATCGAGGCGGAAATCCACGAGGGAGTGTCCGATCAGACGCTGCGGACGGTCACGGAAAATTGCCGGACGCTGAAATTCAGACATGCCGAGTTCGAGAAAAGCTGAAATTCACTCGTGTAGGGAATAAAAACCTGTGACATGCTGGCTTTGGACGACAGAGGTATTTGTCGGATCAAATCAACATCTTCCTCAGTAGATTTATGTGGTCAGATAACGAATCGGAATATGACTTTCTCGGCTTCCAACATCTCGTTGGGGCAATCACTTCAATCGTACGCAATGACTCATTGCTGCCTACAACAATAGGGGTTTACGGCGATTGGGGAAGCGGCAAAACAAGCCTCATTAAAATGGTCGAGAATGGGCTGAAAGATGATGATGGGATAGAAGTGCTGTCTTTCAACGGATGGCTCTTTGAGGGTTATGAGGATGCCAGAACGGCTCTTATGGGCAGCGTGTTGGAAGAGCTGCTTGAGCAAAGAAAATTTCTTGCCAAACTTGGAGATACAAAAGACAAAATCATTGGGAAGTTCCGCAAATTACTATGGCGGGTGGACAAGATCAAGGCTGCTAAAAGTATCGCGAAACTGACTATAGCGGCGATGGCCCAAGATTATATCAGTTTGATTTCAGGCGCCAGTGGTGTGGCAGATCTGGTTTCTGCCGGAAAAGTGATTGCGGGAGAAGCGAAAGATGCTGGTCTTGACGACGTGTTGGGGGATGAGGAGAAAGAGGAGAAGCAGAGCCTGAGGCGTAGCATCCGTGACTTTAGAAAGGACTTCGGGGAACTTCTGAAAGAGTCGAAGATAAAGACACTCGTCATCACCATTGATGATTTGGATCGCTGCAACCCAGACACAATCATTGAGACTCTCGAAGCTATCAAACTGTTCCTCTTCGTTGATCGTACGGTTTTCATCATCGGAGCAGACGAACGTCTAGTCAGATACGCGGTCAGAAGGCGCTTCCCTGAGCTTCCTGGCGAGAAAACCGAAGTTGGGAGAGACTATCTTGAAAAGCTCATCCAATTCCCGGTTCGCATTCCTTCGTTGGGAAGAAACGAGATGGAATCGTACATCAACATCCTCTTCACCAATCTGTCCGAACTTTCACCCGATCAGAAACAACAGGCGCGCCAGGCGGTGATCGAGTGTGAGGCCGAATCACTGTTCGGAGTGAACTTTAATCTTGCCAAAGTTCGTCAGTTGTTCGGTGATGTCCCAGCCGAACTGTCTGAAAGTCTGGAGATGGCGCAGCGCATTGCCCCATTACTGGCAAGCGGGCTGAACGGCAATCCGCGTCAATGCAAGCGGTTCCTCAACATGCTGCTGATGAGGATCGCCATGGCGAATTCGCGGAAGCAGATTTTGAAACAGCGGATACTCGCCAAACTCATGCTGCTTGAATATTTCAAGCCGGAGTTTTTCCGCAAGCTTGCCATTGTTCAAGGTAAAGAGAACGGATTCCCATCTCAACTCCGCCTGTTAGAGAGAGACGCTTCAGCGAATGTCGCGGGAGAAAGCCCGGATCAGGAAGTTGCAGCCACAACGCCTGAAAAGCAAGGCAGCGAAACAAGCAAGGGTCGGAAAGAAGCCAAGGTCGCTGAGGGACAAAGCGAACGTATTCAGACCTTATCAGCCGTTCAAGTCATCAGGCCCGACGCAGAATTCCAGAACTGGCTCGTCGATTCATGGACGAAAGACTGGCTGAAGATGTCGCCTAGCCTATCAGACGAGGACCTGCGGCCTTATTTCTTTTTCTCGCGCGATACGCTTGGCGCGCTCACTGGAGCGGTTCAGAGGATGAGTCCGGCGGCGCAGGATGCGCTCAACAACATTCTCAGTCAGAGTGAAGCGTGCAGGAATAATGGACTAAAGGCAGCGGCAAGTCTGAGCATGGCTGATGCGGCGGCGTTATTCGAGGCGCTCGTAACCAGAGTGGAAGAAGAAGAGGATCGTGGAGCCGAAGACTCAATGTTCTTCCGTCTTTTCAAATTGGTCGGTGCGCGGCGAGATTTGTGTTCACAGATGATTCAGTTCCTCGAAGGTCTAACCGAGACCACCATTCCAATCGCGGCAGTAGCAAAGGTAGAGGAAGTCTGCAAAGATACCGAAACGGATCCATCGGCCAGACAGCTTTTGAGAAGGTGGGCGCAGAACACCTCAAACACCCAACTCGCCAATATCGCAACCCCGCGGCTGGAAGCCTGGGAGCGTCGGCGCAAGTAATTTTCTCAGGAGGATTTGTGGGAACCTCAAAACCCTACGGCGGCGCCGGAGGTCCGCCTCTTTTACCTCCGTGGGCAACTGGCGGTGGTTCACCGCAACCACCAGCCCCCCCCCTCCAAATGGAAATGAGAATGGTGGGCCTACGCCTGCGCCACCTATGCCCCCAATTCAGCCATCTCCGGCCCCGCTTCCGTCGGCTCTGCCTTTGCCTGTTCCGAGACATACACCATGGACACCCGCGAAAAGGGCGATGGGAAATTATGCTAAAGGTGGGGGAGCGCGCAATCTCGGCAACGCTGCTCGGAATTATGTTCGCGCCCACGGCGGGTCGAAGAGCGCTGCGCGAGCAGCATCTGGAGGCAGACAAGCAACTGCGTCGCTAGCTAGGCGGATTCCTGTCGGGTGTGGCCAACCGGGGTATTGTCGAAGTCGTCCGCGAATTGGGTCTGGCTGCTGTGATTGGACAGCCGGTTGAGATTGTTCTGACTGAGATTACCAACCGCCTTGCGCCCGACGGGACAACGTTGGAGGATGCTGTCGCACGCAGGGCTTTCAACGAGACGCTGACGGCAGTCTTTGAAAAATACGGGGTCGAACAGGACGGACTCACGAAACTCAACTCGCTGGACGCCGAAGGAGTACGCGAAGCGATCGAGATGTCAATTGTTTCATACATCTACCAGCGGTGGCTCCAGGAACTGGAGATTAAGGTCGAGGAGCGTGCGATCAGTGAGCAGGAGGCGGTGCGTTGTGAAAGGGATGTAAGAATTTTCGTCAGAGATGCGGTGTCTGTGGATATGGCCGGGAAAAATTTGCTTACGCTCAGTTGGAACGACCGGGAAAGCCAGGAGATCATTGAACGCATTTATCAGCAGGCTTACAGCACGCTTGAGAGGTAGCGAGTGATGAGATGGAAGATAATCTGTCAGATCGGCAACGACGATGATTTCAGCCCGTCTATCGCTTCTGGTGTTCCGCGTCTATCGCTCTCGCTTGATAAGAAAGATGGCGAATGCCCGACGGCAAGTTCCGTGATGGAAGACATCAAGGCTGCCGGTCTGCGACTTTCGGATAAGGCGTCTGACCTTGTCTATCTGGCCGAGACAGTTTATTCGGCAGACCTGCGTGTACCACGCGGGCTAACTGATGATTGTTGGACAAGGGACTTTGAAATTCATCTGCCGGTGGCCGAACCGAAGACATGGGAGGAGGCGAAGCCGACTCTGGTTCGGATGCTCTCTTTTTTGACTGGCGACAATTGGACGTTTCGTTTTCGCCGGCGTAGAACGGCCACAGGCCATAGTGGCGACAGCGCTGGTCGAAAGCTGTTTCAGAGCGTCAGCCTTTTTTCTGGGGGACTCGACTCGTTTATTGGAGCAATTGATCTGCTGGAGAATGGTGAGACCATCGCTCTTGTTGGGCAGCACGGTAAGGGTTCGGCGAAGAAGGAGCAGGAAAGGGCTTATGAGGTCATTACGAATAATTACAAGGACCGCACCTTCCCTTTCTGGTTCTATGTCCAACCGTATATTGGGAAGGATCGCGAATCCGAAAACACGATGCGCTCACGGTCCATCCTCTTTCTCGCCCTCGGCACGGCCGTCGCCAGCACGGTCGGAAGAGGCACGAAACTTTACGTCCCAGAAAACGGACTGATCTCCCTAAATGTCCCGCTGACATTTTCACGTCTGGGTAGTCTGAGCACGAGAACGACGCACCCGCATTTCATCTCATTGTACCGGAATCTACTAGATGAAATTGGGATAGCGGTTAAAGTCGAAACGCCCTATCGCTTCAAAACAAAGGGCGAGATGTTGAATGAATGCAGAAACCAGACTGTTCTTTTGCAAGGCGCTCAGGCAACGATGTCGTGCGCTCACCCTTCAGCCGGTAGATATCAGAGCCTACCCGTTGGAAAGCACTGCGGGTATTGTGTTCCTTGCCTGATCCGCCGCGCCGCGATGAAAGCTGCGGGAATGGATGACAGCGATGACTATAATTTCGATATCTTGGCCAAGGAGCCGTCGCCTGACACCGCTCTAGGCAGGGACGTCCGCGCATTCGGAATGGCGATTGAAAGGACGCGGTCAATGAGCCATTTGCAACTGGTCGCGGAAGTTCTTGGGGCCGGGCCGGTGCCTCCGGAAGAAATCGGAGAGTTGATGGCCGTTTATCAGCGTGGTCTTGACGAGGTAGGACGATTTCTGGCAAGTTTCATTGCCGGCTAAAAGTAGATAACAGTTTTCATGGGTAGACTCCAGCCTTTCGACACGGCTCCCTTTGTCGCAGTCTTGAGCTTCGACTTT
>JAKEER010000121.1 GCA_022616615.1 Acidobacteriota bacterium | reverse complement strand
TTGGGAGCGGGGCGAACCCCAGGGGCACCACCTCGTAGGCAATACTGGTGCGTTTCAAGCCGCGCCCCGCCTTGTGCGCGGGGCGAACCTCCGCGCTCGAAGGAAAAGTCTCAAGTGCAGGTGTTTCAATCCGCGCCCCGCCTTGTGAGCGGGGCGAACACTCCGACGACGCCACCTCCGCCGATTGTGACTCCGTTTCAATCCGCGCCCCGCCTTGTGAGCGGGGCGAACAACATCGGAGTTTCCAACTATCACGCCATGGACGTTTCAATCCGCGCCCCGCCTTGTGAGCGGGGCGAACGCGAGAGGCGGCCGCTGCCGGGGACGCTGTCTGGCGTTTCAATCCGCGCCCCGCCTTGTGAGCGGGGCGAACGGCCGTCGTGCTAACCTCTCAAACGAGAACAGCTTGGAATGGCTAACACGCGAAAGTAACTCTTCCACTTGCTGACTAGCTGCAACAACCACGGGCAGCTCGCTCCAAGCGAGTGCAATACCAATGAGTTGGCGGTACTGCGAAAACCCCGGTGTGCCGGCGTCATTTCTGGTTCGCGCATTCACGTGCCCTTACAAAATCAAAGGAGCTTCCAGGTCCACTGGCTCCTTAACTCCATGGTGCTCTGCCGTCACCCCAGCATCGAGAAAATAGAAACGCAAGGAGTCCTGAGTTTCATTGATTTCGCTCAACAGCCTGTCTCTGACGATGATCCAGTCTCTTCTCTCGACTTTGCATTCAAAGACCGACTTCTGAACACGCTGGCCGTAGTCTTTGCAGGCCCGGGCGACGCGTCGAAGACGGCGAGCTCCGGCCTTGGTAGCCGTTGAAACGTCGTAGGTGACCAGGACAAACATCCTTATCCCTCCATGAGAGTGGTGACTAATCTCTGCACGGAAACTCCTCTGTGCCTTCAGCGCAAAACGCAAGGCAGATACTGCGAACGGTCCCCGCGCAAATGCCGGGCTAGAATACGGGCCTGCACCAGCATGAACTGGCCCAGCCTGTGGTCCTCGTTTAGGACGGGGTGGCCCACAACCTCCTGCTTGCGCAGTTGGTAGGCGCTGATCACGGCTTTCCGTCCGGCAGGCGTAAACTCCACTGCGCCGCCTTCTCGCCGTACGAAGTCCTTCGGGCCGATTTGCCGCCGGTTAATCAAAGTAATCGCCAGGCGGTCGCACAACATTGGCCGGAATTCTTCCATGAGATCCAGGGCCAAAGCTGGACGGTTCGGTCG
The DNA here is from genome assembly GCA_022616615.1 of Acidobacteriota bacterium. Classification (GTDB taxonomy): domain Bacteria; phylum Acidobacteriota; class Terriglobia; order Versatilivoradales; family Versatilivoraceae; genus VFZK01. Next base: position 9,586 of record JAKEER010000121.1, on the reverse strand, counting down.
TTCCGTGTGCAGATAACCTACGAACGGATCCAGGCCTGTGGCAGTGAGTGCGGCAATGACATCGTGGCGCAACAACGCGTAGAGATACGACAAGAGGCAGTTCACCGCATCTCTAGCCGGCCTTCGACTGCGAGCGCCAAACATGAAATCTGTCCGCTGTTGGCGCAAATGAAGGTCGAACACCGCGAAATAGAGATTCGCCGACTGGCCTTCGTAGCCTCGGACTTGGTCGAGAGATTCAGCGTGTTCGAGACGGCGAACAACATCGGCAATCTCTTCGGCACAAACCTGAAGACGCTCGCGTTCGCCTGCTGCCTCCGTCTCACGTGCGGAGCGTAGCAGGCTGATCCTGGAATTCTGAAGTTTCCCTGCTACGCACTGGCGGGCGATAGTGAGAGACGCTTCCGGGCTGTCGGCAGCGCGGTATTGGGCACGGCGAAGCAGGACGCTGGTGTTAGCCACCCCTTCCCACCGGCCCAGAAAGTATCCATTTTCGCTGAAGTAGTTCACCGCAACGCCGTGTTCCCAGCAGAGCTCGAGCGCAAAGGGACTGATGGAGCTTTGGCCAAAAATACAGACCGATTCCAGGTGATGAATGGGAACAGAAAGTTTCAGCTCACGCTCGACTTCGATCCTGAGGGTCAAATGGTCCCGTGAAATATAACTGCCCTGAGTCGTAAGATAGAGGGTGTTTTGTTTGACTTCCATGATTGGTTGGAGCCCTCCCTCACGGTCGGGCTACTGATATTTCCATGATTGGTTGGAGCCCTCCCTCACGGTCGGGCTACTGATATTTCCAGATTCGTGGTGGAGCCCTCCCTCACGGTCGGGCTACTGATATTTCCATGATGGGTGGTGGCGCCCTCCCGCACGGTCGGGCTACTGATATCGCAGTCTCGCGCCCTATCAAGAGCCCGCTTATCAGTAGCCCATGCTCCAGTAGGCCGACCGCCAGTAGCCCGCGCGTCAGCAAGGGCTCCCTCGGCCAACGCCGCGCGTCGGCAAGGGCTCCACTGACTCAGTCCCGCCGTTCTCTAACGGGTGGGCAGACGAGGAGAGTCTCGCTCAAACGGCTTGTCATCCTGACCGTTCAGGACATAGTCCACTGCGCGTGTAATCTGCTCGCTCGTCCACAGGTAGGGATTGCTCCCATGTCTCGACCACGGTCTGACTCCATTCGGCAGCAAGCCTGCTTCGCGCAGCCGTCTCGTCGCGTAGGCCTTAAGGGCGTTCATGACGGCTTCGGGTCTGCCGCGGGCTGCAACGACAGAGTGCACGTGATTGGTTCTGGCGTTGACGGCCAGCAGTCGATAACCCCGATGGTCGCACACCTCGCGGATGGCGTTCTCCATAATTGCACGTTGTGCATCTGTCATGACAAAGGGCGGATGCTTGAGCTCTGCTTCCTCGGCTTCACCTAGCTTCTTGTTTGGCTCAATCTTTGGCCCGCCATGCTGATGGTGCTCCTTCCGGTCCATGGAGCCGCGCAGGTCACCATGGAGCCAGGTCCCATAGCAGCGAATTGTGATCAGGTAGGCCAGGGGTGCTCTGGTTATGCTCATGACGAACCGACGCTCTCTCACGGTCGGGCTGCTGATACAGGCTGATTGGTCATCGGAGCCCTCCCTGACGGTCGGGCTACTGATACCGTAGTCTCCCGCGTCGCCAGTAGCCCGCGCGTCAGCAAGGGCTCCACTTTCCAGCCGGCGTAAGTGACGGCACCCTTCCGCACGGTCGGGCTGCTGATGTGAGATTTCGGACGCTCATCGCTTCAGGCCTTCCAAAGGTCACGCTGGCTCTGCCGCCAGGCCTCTGAAGGAGCGGAGCCGGTCAGCTCCGGCATGCAGACAGGTCGCAGTGAGCAACCGTCGCAGCGCGGCATGAGTATCGCTGGCGGCACCTTGCCCGCTTGCAGGAGGCTCCTCACGGCTTCGATAGCACTGAGGGTTTCGGCGCGGAGCTCTGCAGTGAATAGGACTTGCCGACGGCGTTTGCTGGCTGCGTGGTAGATGCAGCCCTCCGGCACGCCGGTACCGAACATCTCCTCGAGACACAGCGCCTGGGCGCAGAGCTGCACGTCGTCGTTTTCGAAATGCCGTTTCTTTCCCTTTTTGTACTCGACTGGGAGTGGCGTTCCCCCGCCCAGTTCAACGATATCAGCCTTTCCCGTCAAACCGTACCGGTCAGAAAACAGGGGCAGGGCTCGCAGCACGGTCACTCCTTCGTCCGTTTCGTAGCCGGGCTCATCAGAATGGTCATGGAGGAGCGAGCCAAGTATCGTGTGTTCGTTTTCGATGAAGATGCCTTCCACGTGCATCAGGGCACACCTTCGCGGACAGAACAGATACTGGTTGAGCGCAGAGATGGGCACACGTTCCAGATCTGAAGGTAACATCACTGCTTTTCTTTCACTGTAACAGGGCCCTTATGGCGCAAGTTGAGCCGAATTCCCTTGGGAAGTGTACCTTCGCTCCATGAGCATTGGACATTGTAGTCTCCGAACGATTCCGGGAAGTCCTTACCATCTTTGAGCGAAACTTGCACACCTTCGAAAAGTTCATGCGCGTGCGCACAGCCGAGCCGGGCTTCGCGCCGGTTCTGGTCAGCATTGTTTGGGTGCTGAGTGCCAATGTGCTCGAAATCGTAGAGTCCTCGAAGCACCATTTCCCCGCGCGCAGCGGAGCGGTCGTGCTCGAACATGTGGAGCAATGCCTCAAATAACAGGTCGAGGTCGGCCTGGGAGAAGCCCGTCCGCTCGGCAAAAGCCGGAGAGACGTACCCTTTCGCGGTGTAGAGGGCGTAGGGCACGATGTGTTTGTTGCCCATTGTGCGTTCTTTCTTAGCGTCCTCTTCCTTGGTCACGGCACAGCGAGTAATAGTGACTTCGAGGGGCGTGATGGGGTGGAATGACTGGCCGAAGGTGAATTGAACTGGTCCACGTACCTGACCGAAGGCAGACCCCTTCATGACGTCGTCGCCGGTCGAGAGCACGCCGCCAAAGGTGCGGACGTCATAGAACTCTCGGCAGAGCCAGTTCTTGGTGCGCTCAGCATGCGAAGTTCCAGGCATAGACCCCTCCTCCTTCGCAGCAGCGATACCTTGCTTCTGTTTCGTTTCGATGATCGCGCCTTGCTTGATGAGAATGTTGAAGCCATTGGTCGTGTCGCTGTCACGCTGAGGCGGAAACATCTCGACAAAGTTCCGCACCTTCCGCTTGAGGCAGACATCGGAGACGATGCCGCGGTTGGTGTTGGGATCGAGGCGCGGCAGGTTGCCGGCATCCGGATCGCCGTTAGGGTTGCCATTGGTGACCTCAAAAAGGAGGAGGAAGTCATGACGATTGGTAAGGATATTGTTGCTCATGGTTCGAAGCTTCCTTTCGTGAAGTAGTAAATTAGTTGCTGAATTGAGGCTCAGGATCTGAGGCGACACCGGTTGTGCCCCTTTTGCCGTGCGAACGGGCCGCGTTGTCGTGGGCCGCTTGCTGGTAGAAACCCAGAGCAAACCGGCCTTGAGCCTGAAGGTTCAGCGTGCGGGGGAACATCGGCGCCACACCGGGCTTGGCGGGCTTGAAGAGGGTCAAGACGGACTCAATCTGCTCTTGAATGAAGCGCTCGTGGCCAGCAAATCGTTCGGACTTGCTGATCTTGTTCAGGTGGTGGCGATTCAGCCGCAACAGCAAAGGGAAAACGCTGGCCGGTGACACAGATGCAGTGCCGAAGTAGCGCTCGGCCACCCCGGCACCTTCGAGTTTGTAGTCGTGAGCCTTATCCTGCGTGGCTGCCAGAATGGCGAGGAGACGACCGCAGTTGTAGGCAGGGTCATCGGTGTCAGCGATGAGTTTCGGTGCGATTTCCATATCGGTGTCCTTTCGATTGCGGTTAAGGATGAGTTTGACCAGCGCAAAGCAGCTTTCGTCATAGAGGAGGTTATAGCTTTCATCCCGAACGAGTCTGGAGTGCAACCGGTCAAGAATAGGCTTGATCAGTGACACAGAGGGCGCCGTGCCTTCGAGCGCTGCGCGGTAAAGTTGGGACGGAACTTCGGAACGAAGATCCTTGGCTTCGCGCACGGTGGTGCAGGCCAGCCAATAGATGGAGAGGGGATGAAACTCCTTTTCCTGTGCTGCCGCACGGAGCTTCTTTGGAGGACGCGGGGGTACGTTGATCTGCAGATCGGTAAACCAGCGACGGAAATTTTCGATAGCTTGGTCAAGGGGTTCCTGAATCCAATAACGGACAACGATGCGACCCGCGTTTCCGGCGAGGGCGACCGCGTAAAACTGGTCGCGTTTGGCAAGCTCGCGCTCAAGACCTGCCCAGGGCGATTTCAGGAGCTGAGCGACACTTTGGGGGTCGGGTTGGTTCAGCAGACGAGCGAAGAGGCCGGAAGCCTGTTCCGATTCCTTGGTCCAGAAACAAAGGCTCGTCTGGGCAAGGCGGAGGTGATGGTCCTCACGTTCTAACAGCCAGTTTAGAGCCGAAGAATAAGCCGTAGCAGCGTCCTCGGAAGTGGGCGCATTGAGACTCTGATCGAACCCATAGGAGGCGAAAGCGTCCTTGTCGAAGGAAACAATGGCTGCGCCGAAAGACTGTGTGTTCGGGACACCCTGAATCTTCGGACTGTGGGTGGGAGCGAGCGGTACGTTTTCGCGTCCGGAGACCAGGCAGAGGCCGCGCTGGAATGAAGCACGTGCCTGCTGGACCTCGTTTGCGTGAATGCTGCGCCACCAGCTGCGAAGATGGTCATCCTCCAACAATAGTTGGCCGCCGACGCGGAAGGTGAAGTTGTCTGGTCCAAGTTTGGCCTCTGTGCCACTCGCCGTGCGGACCCACCAGGAAGCCTTTTCCTGCGGTTTCGGATCGCTGCTGAGCCCCCAGCGCAGAAATGCGGGCGGATTTCTCTGCGGCTTGCGAAAAGCCAGCAGGCTGGCGAGATCGGGAAGGCCGGTCTGTTTGTAAGCTTCCTGCACTTGCCGCCAGAAATCCTCTTGCTTACGGACGTTGTTCGCGTCGCGGTCAGCGCGCTTCCTCTCTGTCATCTTGGCCTCTGGGTCCGTGTCGAGGCCGAAGACAGCCGTGAGGCCGTCTGCTAAGAACTCGGCAACACCACCCGCTACTTTGGGGCGCGTGGTCTGTGGGCAGGAAAACTGTTTCCCGCGTTTGTCATCACCCGTCAGCTGAGGCCCTTCACCGAGCATACCGCCATTGGCGTCGAGTTCAATAATCCAGCGAACAGGCTTCGGGGCAAAGGCCAGATCAGCGAGAATGTGCCGACTTGGCGACTGAGCGAGATCGTAGAGGAGTCGAAGCAGCATGGTCATTCTCCTCCGGAATTGCGAGTGAGGATATGGACGCGTTCCGGGTGGCAGTCGAGTCTTCCGCGCTCGATCCGAGCGTAGAAGAAGGTGGGTTGTGGCTTGATCGGCGGGCGGCTCCAGCGGGGGATATCCGCTGCGGCTTTCCGTACGCCCGGTCTTGTGCCAGGCTGAGATTGCAGTCTTGAAATCTCTAGGTCCGAAAGCCAGCGGAATCCACCCTCGCGTTCGCGATGGTCAAAGACATCGTAGAGTATCAAGCCGATGTCTTCATTGCAGGGTTCGACGACGCTGCCTCGGGAGCGCTCTTCGTCCAAACGGCGGACCAGGGCGGCGTCTGGATCGTGCTCCCATTCGAAATCACCAGCAAACTCCCGGACACCGAGGGCTGGACGATGAAAACATTTTCCGGAGCGGGCGCGGCGCTCGAACTCTCTGAGGTATTTCTCGATCTTGTCTTCAGGTCGGTTGGCCAGGGTCGTGAGGCGAATTTCGGCGGTGATGAGGTATTCCACGTCCTGCAAAGCGAGCATGTTGCGCTGCGTGCCGTCGTCTGCCCCGCCGCCGGCTTGGATGGGTGTGGTCTTGTGCGGCTTTTTCATCCAGGTCTTGGCGCTGTCGAGGCTGATGACCTTGATGACTTCGTTGCGGCGGAAGGAAATCCAGCGGCCACGCTTCACGATGCGGATGGAATCCACCACATAGAACATCTGTGGCTCCCAGAAGACAGCCTCCAGGGCGCCACGAGCAGCTGAGGGTGTCATGACCGGATAACTGACCCTCTCGACCTTCATTTCAGGCCGGGTGAAACAGGCGAAGTCACCCCAAATACGAAGGGTGATGAGGTTGTTTTTCATAGTAGAAAGTCCTCAAGGGGCCGGTGCTCAATCATCAGTCCCAGATCAGAATGGTAAAGTCCATCGTTAAGAACATAGAGGTTAAGGTTGGGCAATAGTGGTTGAATGAGCTGATGGCCCAGTAGCAGATTAAACTTATGGTTGCGCACGTTGACCATGAATCGTTGGATTCGGCGGAGATCGTCACGGGTGAAGCGTGGCTGACCGGGTGCAAGCGGGCGGGTGCGGATTTCTTCCACAATTGGAGCGCCAGCGCCATAACGAACGATGACGGGTTGGCCGTCGTCGGGAATCACCCGGGCTTTGCGGGCGACTTCGCGAAAACGAAGGTGCTTCCGATCGTCCTGGATCGGTGTCTCACCCCGCCTCCCGTAGTCGGTGTTGACCATGGAATAGAGAGAGTAGAAGTAATCGCTAAAGAGGGATGAATCGGAGGCAAGGTGTTCCGCGGCGCGCTCTTCGCTGCCGAAGCCCGCGAGAGAGACAATTGCCTGGTCAGAAGCAGCCTGATAGACGCCTGGAGGCAGCTTGTGATCGGCTGGCCGGAAGACATGCATCTGGCCAGCCGGCAGACGGCCCTCCCGGTTGCAGCGCCCCGCGACCTGCACGATAGAATCGAGCGGGCCGAGGGCGCGCCAGACGACGGGAAAATCGACATCCACTCCGGCTTCAATAAGCTGAGTCGAAATGACTCGACAGGGCCGCCCGGCGCGTAGGTACTCGCGGATTTCCTGAATCAAGTCGAGCCGGTGCTGCGGGCACATGCCCGCCGAGAGATGGAAGGGACGCTGGTCGGTGGGCAGCCGACGCGAAAGCTCTTCCCAGAGCGCCACGGCATGACGGGTGAGGTTGACGACGCAAAGTACCTGCGAACTGACAGCCAACTGGGCAGCAAGTTCTGGCCAGTCGAGTGTTTCGCCTGATTTCGGGAGGTGATAGTACACTCTGCGCAATTGGCGGAAGAGTTCCGCTGGTTCCGGAGCAATCTCGCGGAGTTCATCGGCTGAGAAGCCGTCCGGCAGAGCGCTGCTCTTTCGAAAAGCCGGCTGCGTCGCTGAGCTGAAAACAAAGCTGACGCCGTAATTTTGGGCCAACTCGCGAAACACGCTAAACACCGGTTGAAGCAGATGAGCCGGAAGCGTCTGCACCTCGTCAAAGATCACAACCGAACTGGCCATGCGATGCAGCCTACGACAACGCGACGGACTGGCGGCAAACAGCGATTCGAGAACCTGGACAGATGTGGTAACGATCACCGGTGCGTCCCAGTTCTCTGAGGCGAGTTCCAACGCTTCTTTTTCCTCCTCGGTCTGGTTGGCAGGCGGTGCGATGGCTGAGTGATTCTCGAGTACGACTTCTTCGCCCATGATTCGGCGGTACTCCGACGCGTTTTGCTCAATGATGCTGAGGTAAGGGATGGCGACGATGATGCGGCGAAGGCTGTGAGTCTTAGCGTGCGCGAGAGCAAAGGCCATGGCTGAGAGTGTCTTCCCGCCGCCCGTTGGAACCGTAAGTGAGAAAAAGCCCTGAGCCTGTGAACCTCGTTGCACGCAGGTATTGAAGATGCGGTTGCGAAGCTGGTTCAACGAAGATTCTGGCGCGGCTGCAGCTTTGTGGTCCCGCTCTTCTTCCAGCAAACGAAGCAGCCTTCCGGCATCAAGGAGCTTGTCAGGAGCTGGTTGGGCTGGCCAGCAGGCTGTGTCGAGGCGATCAGCGTCTACGAGACACGAAAAGAGCATTCGGGCGGCAACCTCGGCGGAATGCTCATCCTGGACGAAGGCCGGGAGCGCGGGAATGGGCAACTGGCCCAGCTCTTGCTGGAACCGTTCCTCGATGATCGGGAGAGTCTCTTTCAACTTCAGGTGCTGTCGTTGGGGCAAACCTTGCAAGTCGCTAAGATCATGCAGGCCAGAGTGATGTCCGGCGACGGCCAAGGCACTCAACATTAACTGGCGGCCTTCTTCAATTGCCCAGGCCGCGCCGAAGGCAGCGTGTTGCGTTTCCCTTCCACCTGGCCGCTGGCCCCGCAAGTAGGACTGAAACTCGTCGCGATACTTTCCGAAATCATGCAATAACCCAGCCAACTCAGCTTCAGTTCCCAGCCCAAAGGGTTCGCCGAATTCCCTTGCCATGTTGGCCACTTGGCGGAGATGTGCCGACAATGGCTGCCAGTTTCCAGATGCTTCAGGCTCTGGCCTGCCCTGCTCGTTTTCAGAAGTATGTGCGTAGAACCTCATGCCGCTTTTTCTCGTTCTGCGAGTGACTAACCGAACACCGTCCACAGCTTCGTCGGCTGTTCCTGGTCCTCGGTTGCTATTACGGGTTCTTCAATTTTTTGAGGATCAATTTCCCTCGGGTTAGAAAGCGGTGTCAAGCCACCGCACTCCAAAGCTTCGCATACAGATGTGACATCCCAGGTCATGCTTGGGAAAAAATCTTTTCCGCTTCTTGGCGTACTTTTTCTTTCAGGGACTCAGGCTTGATCACATGAACACCAGCGCCAAAGTGAAGAATCCATCCGACCAGTTCCTGCGTGTCACTGACTTCGAGAACCATCCTGAGTCGGCCATCCTTGAGTGCGGTGATCTTTTGGCTGGAATGCCAGGTCTGGTCTTTCACCCACGCGGCGGTGGCTCGGTTGAACAGCAGCTCGACCTCAATGCTTGGGCCGCGCATGACCGCCAACGCGTCGCGCACGTAGGCTTCCAGGTCAAACCCAAGAGGCATCTGGCAGGGACGATTTGAGATGGTGAGCGAGCGAATGCGCTCCACGGCGAACAGGCGCACATCCTTGCGGACGTGACAGTAACCGACGAGATAAAGCGCTCCGACGCTGTACCACAGACGGTAGGGATCAACGTTCCGATGCGTGACCCGGTCGCGAGAGGCTGAGTAGTAACGCATCTGAATGGTCCGTGTCTGTCCTATGGCACGCATGAGCTGATCGATGGTTCCCTGATGCTGACGATAGGCTCGATGAGGTCCCAAGCCCACTGAGAAGTAGCCCTGCATCTGCCGGACATAACTCAGGGCATCGCGCGGCAAGGTGGTCTCAGCCTTGTTGAGAGCGGAGTCAAGCGAAGACTTTAGCGAGGTTCCTTGCAGAGGTTTCAGCAGGTCGCGGCTGAACACGAGCGCCATGAGCTCCGTCGCGGAAAACGCCAGCCGTGGAAGATGGCGGTAACCATCTATCAGCCGCCAGCGGGTGGTGGAGCCAGAGCGCTCGACAAGCAGCGGAAAACACACTTCGAGAGCTTCCAGATCTCGGCGAATGGTGCGCGGATGACGCACCATGTCCGCGGGGAGGCAGGCGCCCAGTTCCTGCAAAGTAGCCCCCTGCGTCCCTTCCAGTCTTTGTAGTAGCAGCCAGTGGCGGGTGACTTGATCGCTGCGCGACATAGTTCCTGTGGTT
>JAKEER010000774.1 GCA_022616615.1 Acidobacteriota bacterium | reverse complement strand
CGCTTCATCGAACTGGTGGACGGCAGTTCCAGCAAGAATTGGGACCAGCACGACGACATGGCCAAACACGCCCAGTACGCGAAAGACATCGACCAGCCCATGGCCGGCCTGCTGCGCGACCTCAAGCGCAGAGGGATGCTCGACGACACGCTCGTCGTCTGGACGACCGAGTTTGGCCGCACGCCAGGCGTGGACGGCCTCAAAGGCCGCGGCCATCACAGCGCGTGCTTCTCGTCATGGCTCGCCGGCGCAGGTGTGAAGGGCGGCCTCACTTACGGCAGCACCGACGACATTGGCGCGACCGTCGCTGAAAACAAAGTCCACGTGCACGACTTCCACGCGACCGTCCTGCACCTGCTCGGCATGGATCACGAGAAGCTCACCTTTCGCCACGGCGGTCGCGACTACCGTCTGACCGACGTGCATGGCCGGGTGGTGCGGGAAATCCTGGCGTAAACGAGCGGGATATTCCGAACCTTTTATGGCCAAAGAAGCAGCAATCACAACTCCCCGTGACACCGCGCCCCGGCCGGAAGCCGGCGGTTTCAGACCTGTACTCTCGCTGTGGGCGCTGGTGATGTTTGGCATCGCCTTTGTCGGACCCACGGCGCCGTTTACCATGCATGGGCTGGGCTCGGTGAAGTCGCAAGGGCATTTCGCGCTGGTCTATCTCATTGGTATGGTCGCGATGAGTTTCACGGCGTTCAGCTATGGCCGCATGGCCACGGCCTTTCCGGAGGCGGGCTCGACTTACGCTTATGCGTCCCGTACGTTGCACCCGGTGGCTGGGTATTTCGGCGGCTGGGTGATGATTCTCGACTACGTCATGCTGCCGCTGATCTCGCTGATCATCGTGGCGTCTACCGCGCACAAACTGCTTCCGCAGGTGCCTTACCTCGTCTGGGTGGTACTGACTGGCCTCTTTGGCACCGGCCTGAACCTTTTTGGCATCCGCGTCACTTCAGGCGTCACGATGGTCTGGAATGCAGTGTTAGCAGCGTCGCTCATGTGGTTTCTGTCTGCCGCTGTGCGCGCTCTTCTGAATGGCGCGGGCAGCGGAACATTGCTGTCGATTGAGCCTTTCTGGAATCCAGACACCTTCTCGCTGGCGGCGGTCATGTCCGCCACACCGATTGCCGTGCTCTCGTTTCTCGGTTTCGACGGCGTTTCGACGCTGGCCGAGGATGCCAGAAATCCCCGCCGCGACATTGGGCTGGCTACCGTGCTCACCTGTTTCATCTGCGGTGTTCTTTTCATCCTGGGAAGCTATCTGGGACAACTGCTCTGGCCCGATTTCCGCTCCTTTGCCGCCGAAGAGACGGCGTTCAGTGAGATCGGAGCCAGAATCAGCGGGCCGGCCTTGGGGGGCGTGATCGCTGCCTGCGTGGTCGGCCAGGCGCTCATCTCGATTCTCGCCAGCCAGGCCAGCGCGTCGCGCATGCTCTTCGGGATGGCGCGTGACGGCAAACTGCCTTACTCAGTCTTTGGCTACCTGCATCCCCGTCTGAATACGCCCGTCCGCAGCATCCTGCTCATGGGGGCCATCTGCATCGGCGGCTCGCTGCTGCTAAACCTCGACCGGGCGGCCGATCTGGTCAACTTCGGCGCCTGTCTCGGTTTCCTCTCCGTAAACCTTTCTGCGCTGGTCTACGGATTTTTCCAGCAACGTGAACGACGGCCGAGCCAGCTCTGGCGGAGCTTCTTCTCCCCGCTGATTGGCTTTGGAGTGTGTCTTTGGATATGGCTGAGCGTTTCCCGTCTGGCAATGATGGTGGGCTTCGCTTGGCTGGCCTTGGGAGCTCTTCACTACCTCTACCTACAGCGAACTGCGACGGCGGTCGTGGGCTCGGATTCGGTCACAGAAGACTCGGGAGGAGTGTGAAAGCATGGCAGTAGGTTTTGCAGCGCGGAAGCACTGCCATCAGAAAAGCCGCAGACTTGCCCGAAAACGCGGGTGCGCTACAGATCGTGCCTGGAGGGGAACGGCCCCGTGAGAGTCGATCATCAACAGTCCAGCAACACCGATTTGCAATTGGTTATTGACGATTTTCTATTGGCTATTTGAAGGAAAGGAAACGCATTGCACCAATAGCAAATGCTGCAGAGGCCTCTCCGTAGCGGGACTTTGACGGAACCCTGCCTGGAGTTAACGCCAGTGGGCCGCGGCCCTTGCGGACAAGATCACGATGACCATGACTGCGTTTCGAGACGGATTCAGCCTTATTTTGAGGAACTTCTCTGTGCCTTCCTGCCTTGTGGCCGCGGCCTTCGTCCTGACCCTAACCGCGTCGGTGAACGCCTACGTGATCGCTCAGACCCAGCCGCAGTCTGACTTTGCAAGAGAGGTCTTGCCGATCCTGAGCAACTCCTGTCAGCGTTGTCATGGCGCCGAAGTTCAGATGGGGGAGCTGCGGATGGACTCGCGCGAGGCCCTGTTGCGTGGCGGGATATCCGGTCCGGCGATCGTTCCCGGCAACGGCCAAGGGAGTCTGGTGGTGCGCCGGCTGTTCGGACTGGATGACAAGCCGCGGATGCCATTGCAAGGTCCCCCGCTGACTGCCGAGCAGGCAAAGGCCGTTCAGCTCTGGATCGATAGTGGGGCGCCCTGGCCCGAAGGTGTCAGTCCGGCAGCAACACCGCCAGCCAAGCACTGGGCGTACATCAAGCCTGTCCGCCCGGAAGCTCCTCGGGTTCGCAATCGGCAATGGGTGCGCAATCCAATTGATGCCTTCGTACTCGCAAAGCTCGAGAAGGAAGGGCTTTCTCCCTCGCCTGAAGCGCCGCGCGAGACACTGATCCGGCGCGCCAGTCTGGACCTGATCGGGCTTCCGCCAGCCCTCAAAGAGATCGACTCTTTCCTCGCGGACCGAAGCCCGGACGCCTATGAAAAGCTGGTCGACCGGTTGCTGGCGGCGCCGCATTTTGGCGAACGCTGGGCCCGTCCCTGGCTCGATCTGGCGCGCTATGGGGACACAAACGGGCATGAGAAAGACCTGCGCCGTTCCATCTGGAAATACCGCGACTGGGTGATCGACTCTTTCAACAAGGACATCGGATTTGACCGCTTCACAATCGAACAGATCGCCGGAGACATGCTGCCCAATCCCACCCTGGAGCAGCGCATCGCCACCGGCTTTCATCGCAACACGCTCTTTAACGAAGAGGCCGGGGTCGATCCTGAAGAAGACCTGTGGCACAACGTTGTCGATCGCGTCGGCACGACAGCGACCGTGTGGCTGGGGACCACTCTGGCCTGCTCGCAGTGTCACGATCACAAATACGATCCATTTACCCAGAGGGATTTCTACCGTCTGTTTGCCTTCTTCAGCAACAGCGAGTACTCGGTGAAGGGAGAGCCCGGTGGCTCATCTACTCGTTTCATTGAGCCCGTGCTGGAGCTTCCCACTCCGGAACAGGCAGCGCGACGCGCGGCTGTCTTGCCGGAGGTCAGCCAGCTCAAAGATACTCTCAAGCGCTGGACTCCCGAACTGAGAGCGGATCAGGTGCAGTGGGAAAGACGCGTGGGGGAGTCCCAGGCGGACTGGACCATTCTTCGCCCTGAACGAGTGGCTTCCACCGGCGGCTCAAGTCTTGAGGTCCTGCCAGACTCCTCTGTGCTGGCGGGTGGGCAAAATCCTCTGGCGGATGACTACATCCTGGAGGCCCGCACGCAGTCCCAAGGCATCACTGGGCTTCGCCTGGAGGTGCTGCCTCACCAGCGTCTCCCCAAGGGTGGTCCTGGGCGCGATCCTCACGGCAACTTCATCCTGAACAGCATTCGCGTGGAGGTAGCCCCGGCAGAACACTCTGACCGCTGGGAGACGGTGCGCTTTCGGGAAGCGGGGGCAGACGACTTTTACAAGGAGTTCATGACGGATCTCGATCCCCGCAACCTGCTGAAGACGGAATCGCAGGGGTGGGGCATCGACGTGTCGAAAGAAGAACAACGGCTTAGCCGGCAACTGGTGCTGGCGCCGGAGCAGCCATTCGGCTTTGCTGGAGGGACCCGGATGCGGATTACCTTGCGGCATCATTCAGCGGATGGGAGGCAGGGTTTGGGCTGTTTCCGTCTCTGGTGACGGGTTCGGCATCGCCGCTGGACCTGGCGCGCATCACGGCAAAGTTGCGACCCGTGCTGAGCCTGGTGGCGGCGAAACGCTCCCCGGAACAAATCCGGCAGGTCGCCGAATACTTTCTTTCCGTCGCGCCTGCCTTGCAGCCGATTCGCGACCGGCTTCAGATTCTGGAGCGGGAACTTCTGGGGCTCGGCATTGTGAGCACGCTGGTGATGCAGGAAAGGGCCGGATTCGAGCGTCCCGCCACCTTCCTGCGGGTTCGCGGCAGTTTCACTAGCCTGGATTTCCACGGGGAACCATTCACCTAAGTTCTGGGCGGACTAGTTGGGCCATTGTAGGTAGTCAGACGTAATGATAAACCGTTCCACCAGGG
>JAKEER010000773.1 GCA_022616615.1 Acidobacteriota bacterium | reverse complement strand
TCAGCCGTGTGCTCGCCCCCTCACCCCATGAAGGCTTCTCAAGCCTTCATCCTCTTCCCGCGTTGGGGCGAGGGGAACCGAAGTCGATTGAGTTTCTCGAGCGACAATGAGTTTTGTCACTATATTCTGCGATCCTCAGTAGCTGTCAGTCTAGCTGGCGCCCGCACCGTTCACGTTCCGAAAACCCGGCATTGCCAGCTGCATGATCGCTTCTTCGGTGATGGCCTCGCCCACCACTTCGCCGGCAAGTTCGCCTTCGCGCATCACAATGACGCGATCGCTCAGCGCGAGCAGCTCAGGCAGTTCTGAGGATACCAAGACAATCGACGTTCCTTCCGAGGCGAGTTTCCGGATCAGGGAATAGATTTCGGACTTCGCTCCGATGTCAATCCCTCGCGTCGGCTCATCAAGCAGCAGGACCGAAGGATTGCGAGCAAGCCACTTGCCCAGAACGATCTTCTGCTGGTTGCCACCGCTGAGAAGCAGTGCGAGTTCCTTGAGACGCCGATAGCGCACATGCAGGCGCTCGGTATAACTCTTTGCCAGCTGACTCCGCTTTCTTCGCTGCAAGAACCCGAACGTGCTCAATTCCTTTAGATTGGGTAGTCCAAAGTTCTCGGCAACGGAGAGCTGCAGGGCCAGGCCATGGAGTTTGCGATCTTCGGGCAGGTAGACGATTCCTGCTGCGATGGCATCTCGGGGCGACCGAATGCTCAGGGGCACCCGATCCAGCGAGATGCTGCCGGCCTGATGTCGGTGAACACCAAAGATCGTCTGCAGCAGCTCTGTTCTTCCGGCCCCAACCAGCCCCCCAATCCCGAGGATCTCTCCCCGGTGCACCTCAAAGCTGACGTCATTCAACAGTCCGCTGACCGTGAGCCCTTTCACAGTCAAGTATGCCTCTGCAGAGGGACGACCTGAACGGTGTCCCAGGCCAGCAATGGCACGCCCAACCATCAAGCGGATCACTTCTTTTGGACTTGTTTGCGACACGAGCTGGGACGCAACCAACCTTCCATCCCGAAGTATGCTGACTCGGTCACAGAAGGAAAAGATCTCGTCCAGCCGATGGGACGCATAGACAACAATCCTTCCGGATCGCCGAAGCTCCTGCACGATTTCGCTGAGCTTAGCCACCTCTGCGGAGGACAGGGATGATGTTGGCTCATCAAATAAATAGACGGTTCCTTCACTTGCCAGAGCGCGGGCGATTTCGATCAGCTGCTGCTCTGCGACTCCTAAACCAGCCATAGGCCTTTGCGGTGAAAGATGATCCAAACCCACTTTCGTCAGAAGTGTCCTGCTGGTCTCAAGGGCCCTGGGCCAGTCAACTCTTCCAAAGGATTTCTTGGGAAGCCTTCCCATGAGCAGGTTCTCGGCAAGCGAGAGATCGGGAGCCAGGACGGGTTCCTGCGGAATGGTCCGAATTCCCAGTGGCCACGGGTGATTGATCCGCAGGAGCCTCTGGTCGCCGATCAGGATCTGGCCCTGGGTTGGGGCTACAAGACCTGAAAGTACCTTCAGAAGGGTTGATTTCCCAGCGCCATTCTCCCCAGCCAGCGCATGAATCTCGCCTGTGTGAAACTCCAGGCTTAGGCTGTCGAGCGCACGCACGCCCGGGAAATCGCAAGTGACTTGGTCAACCGCAATGGAGGAAAACGGGTTCATCGCCGGCTTCACCGCCAATCTTCGGGCTACCATTCGCCGAACACCTGGTGAACATTCGACTTGTCAACCCGCATGACGGGATTGCGAATCCAGCGGGGCACGGGAGGCCAGCCGTTGGCGACATCTCGTGCCACGCGGGCAGTGTAGATGCCTTCAAACGTGGGGGACTGAGTGCAGCTTCCATACATCTCTCCAGCGACAATGGCTTCCAGCCCTTCCCTGCTGGAGTTGATGGAGATCAGCTTTACCTGTTGTAGCTTGCCAGCCGCCTTGATCGCTTGGAGGGCTCCCACTGCCATGTTGTCGTCTTGCGCCATGATGGCATTGAGGTCCGAGTAAGTGGTGAGGTAGTTCTCGGCGACAGCGGTTGCGCGCGCCCTGTCCCAGCGCGCTGTCTGGCGATCGAGAACTTCAATCGCAGGCGCCAAGCGTTTGAGCTCGTCGATGAAAGCGGTTGATCTCCAGTAGGTGGCGTCCTGACCGGGATTGCCTTCGATAATGGCGATCTTGCCCCTGCCATTGAGCGCTTCGGCTATTAGCTGGCCCGCAATGATGCCTTCCTCAACCATGCTGGCCCCAATGAATGACTTGAAACAGTGTAAGACTGACTCCTCCGTCCAACTGTTTGTGCAAACCAGAGGAATCCCCGCTTCGTAGGCTTTCCTGACGCTGGGAACAATGGCCTTGGCATCAACGGGCCAGAAGCACAGCACATCGACTCGCTTGCCAATTAAGTCTTCCGCCTGCGCTGCTTGCCTTGCTGGATCACTGTTGGCATCCAGCGCGATCACCCCCATATTCAAGCGCCTCGCTTCGCTGTCAAAGGCTTTCCGGTACCCTGCCACATAAGGAGCTACAGTCGAGATCATCAGCAGACCTACAGTGGCTCGCTTATTCTCAAGCCACTGCCAGTCGGCCGGCGGCCTTTCAGGTAACACCGATGCCATCTTCTCGATGACTGCGTCGGCTCCCTGTAGCTGGCTGGAGACTAGGGAACTGGCTGGCGGCGGCGCATTCGAAGTGAGTGGTGCCGATGAAGTTCCGACTGGCCGCTGGCAGCTGGCTTGGGTCGCTGCGATTCCCGCGGTCAAAATGGATGTGTAGCCCAGCCACTCTCGTCTGGAAAAACGCGGTTGTTTACTCAAATGACCTCCTTAATTTGCCCCGGGGCGTGCTTTAAGAGTACGTCCCCAGAGGGGACCAATATGAATAGCCCCGGGTGACGCCTCATTGAGCGCTACCCGGGCGCAAAGGTCGCCCAGAAAGACCCGAGCCTGAAAAGGGTCGAACCCCCAGAACGGTCAGGTTGACCTGCGCCGCCCACCGGTTCAACCCTTTCAGGATTGGATCTAAAACTCTCTTCCTACCGTGGGCTTCGCTCATTGATGTCAACTTAAGACGGGGCCCACGATTGGCGAAAAGCATGCCCATCGTGGCTACCCATGCCCTAGTCAGTCGTCTTGGTAGCCACGATTGACGCGCTTTCTGCGTCAATCGTGGACGAAGCCGCCTTAAGTTGACATCAATGGGCTTCGCTCCGCATTGCTGCGCTCAGCCCACGGCTATTCAGATTCGTCCCCTCAGGGGACGCTGAAAGCGCGGCCCGACCGCGCTCTCTCTCAGGGCCGAGTACTTTGCAGGCGGCCAAATCGGGAGGCTGTCCGTGCGCTATCTAGGCCAGCGACCACGATGAGAGCCGAGCCCTTGATTCCCCATTGATACGCCGGGGAGACATTCAGCAAATTCAGCCCGTTGGAAAGGACTCCGATGATTGCCATCCCGATCACGGTCTGAACAATGCCACCGCGGCCGCCGTAGAGACTGGTTCCACCCAGCACGATTGCAGCAATAGCCTGCAAGGGTGCGTCCTGACCGACAATGGGAGAGCCCGTGTTAAGCCGCGAGGCGAGCACGATTCCTGAAAACGCCGACAGCAGAGAACACAGGACATAAGCCCAGCATTCCCGAATGGCAATTGGAATGTCCGCTAGCCGCGCCGCATCACGGTTGCCGCCAATCGCGTA
Source organism: Acidobacteriota bacterium (assembly GCA_022616615.1). Taxonomy (GTDB): domain Bacteria; phylum Acidobacteriota; class Terriglobia; order Versatilivoradales; family Versatilivoraceae; genus VFZK01. The sequence goes on along the minus strand of JAKEER010000773.1, from coordinate 5,039 downwards.
AAGATCACGCCCAAACTGAGTGTGGCTCAGACCAAAATGCCCCGCTAGTGCCACCAGTCCGAAGAAAACGATAGGTAGCGGGACGTAGAGAAAGAAACCGCCTCCCAGCATCTCAAAGTCGCCGCCCGGGCCTGGAAGGGGGTAGCCTCCGCTGATCCACAGGGCCGCGCCCTGAACAGCGGCCATCGTGCCGAGGGTCACAATCAGAGAATTCAACTTGATTCGTCCAATGAGAAAGCCGTTCGCCACTCCCACCAGCGCCCCGCCCAAAAGAGCGAGGATCCCGGCAAGCTCCAGCCCCAGCGGAAGGCTGGTGACAAACAAAACCCCGCTGAGAGCTGTGACCGCTCCGACCGACAGATCTAGACCGCCGGACAGAATCACCAATGTCAAGCCGCACGCGATCATGCCCTCGATCGAAATCTGAAGGAGAACGTTCAGCAGATTTGACGGCTGTATGAAGCGGCCTTCCAAAATCGAAATCAACGTCAGGAGTCCGGCCAGCAGCCCGAGTGTTGCGTAGTTTCTTGTGAAAACACGTCCAACGTTCATGCCCTGAACTTTCGTTGATAGAAATCAATGGCCGCGGCAAGCACGATAATCATTCCCGTGGCAATCCACTGGATCTCGTAAGGCTGTCCAGCCAGAACCAGCAGGTTGCTCAAGGCCCCGAGTAGCAGCACGCCAACCAGCGTTTGACGAATGCCTCCCGAGCCGCCAAACATGCTGGTTCCGCCGATCACCACCGCGGCAATTGCTTCCAATTCATAACCCTCGCCTGCAGCGGGAGCAGCAACACCTAGCCTGGAGGCGAGGACCACTCCGGCCAAGGCGGCAGAGCTGCCGGTCGCAATGTAACTCAGGGCACGGATGCGCTGCGAAGGCAATCCTGAGAAGAAGGCTGCCCGTTCATTGCTGCCAACAGCAAACAAAGCAGCTCCGGCTGTGGTGTAACTCAGAATGACATGCGCAATGACGGCTACACCCAAAAAAATAATCACGGGCGTTGGAATCAGCAGCCAACTGCTCCTCCCCAGCAAGAGGAAGGCAGGATTCTCGTTGTATTGGATGAATCCGGCGGTGAATAGATTGGCGGTGGCATAGAGCAGATAGCGAGAACCCAGAGTTACGATCAGAGGGTTGATTGAGAAACGGCTCACGAGCATTCCATTCAGAAGACCTATGACCGCCCCAAGCGCGACAGGGACCACAATTCCCGCCAGCGATCCCTGCTTCGCAAAATGAATGGCAAGGACTCCTGAAAGGGCCAGCATCGCTCCAACTGAGAGGTCGAAGCCGCCCGCAATCATCACCAGTGTCATCCCGCAGGCGATAATGCCGTTGATCGAAACCTGCCGCAACAGGTTGACGAAATTTCCCAAGGTGAAGAAGGAGGGCGCGGTGACGAAGATCACCAGCAGTATCGGCACTGAACAGGATAGGCCGATAAGCAAAGCCTTTTTTTCTTCGGTCCAGTGGGGTTCGTTGAGCGATAGATTGTGTATCAGCATCGCGAAATTCCAGCGACTGTAAAAAGGGTGCAGGTCTGGTGGATTTTTGCGGCGTTGCTGATTCGGGCAGACAGGATGCGCTTTGAACGTCAGGATCCAGCTTTGCGTTTTGTGTAAGGATGCCTGCTTGCGATGGGGTTTCAACAGACTAAATCATGACTTCGCCTTCAACAAGAAGGCTCCAGCTTGCGCTCTCAGTTCTGTCATACGCAGCTTGGCTCTGCTGAAGGCCTCGTGGTATCCCTCCGCGGTCGGCTTGGAGGTTCGCAAATATTCGAGAATGACGTTCTCGGCTTGCATGTAAGGCTCACAAAGATCGGCCACCGCAGCACTAATCGGGTCTGGAATACTCACGATTCCGTTGGCATCGGCGTGAAGAAGATCACCAGGTTTCACCTGCAGGCCCCCAACATGAACAGGAACATTGAAATCTAAAAACCGGCAGTATCCATGCGAGACGATCACGGAAGAGGCCCAACAGGGAAACTTCAGGCGGCGCACCTGCTCAATGTCCCGTGCCGCGCCACTAGTAATGAGCCCAGAAAAGCCGAACTTCATGAAAGTTGTCGCCATGAGCTCTCCGTATGTTGCTGCCTGCGGAGGATCGTCTAGATCCTGAAAGACAATTATTCGGGGCTCCGGAATAGAGGTGAACTCGGCAATAAGCTCGGTCATTCCTCCATAGGAGTCGGCCGAGTTGGAGGGGTAGGCAGCGCGGAAAGTTGCAGTGACAGCATGACCGACTGCGGGAGGTAACTCCGGATATATCGCCTTCAACGCCAGGTTGGTGTACCCCGCGACGTAGGAACGAATATCGAAAAGCTCGATGACGTTGGCAATCGTGGGTGAGTCCACTCTTGACAACTTCTCCAATTGAGTGGCATTCAGCTTTGCATTATTCATCAGATGTCCTCCCGGTCTTATTGAGGCTCGCAGAATATACTGACGACACTCTTCCGTCCCCCGAGAAACTCAATCGACCTCGGTTCCCCTCGCCCCAACGCGGGAAGAGGATGAAGGCTTGAGAAGCCTTCATGGGGTGAGGGGGCCACCACACGGCTGTTTGATTTTGCGGGGCTCCAAACCCCTCATCCAGCACTGGGTTTCGGGTACCCATACACCCCATTGGAACCCCCCTCACCCCCAACCCCTCTCCCGCGTTGGGGAGAGGGGAGCCGAATCCAGCCTGCGACCACATCGAGCAATGCGCACACAGGCGAACCCAGCCCTCGAGCTGCCATTTGGATTACTTCTTGGTCCCATCGTAGTGGACGTAGACGACATGAGTCTGCGTGCACTCATAGAGTCCATGTTTTCCATCCGCTCCTCCGAGACCAGATTTTCTCCACCCGGAATGAAATCCCTGCAGTGCTTCGAAGTTCTCCCGATTGATATACGTCTCGCCCGACTTGATCTCGTTGCAGGCACGCATCGCTGCGTCAAGGTCCTTCGTATAAATCGAAGAGGTGAGTCCGAACTCCGAGTCGTTGGCGTAATGGATCGCCTCATCTAAGTCTGAGAAAGTGACAATGGGCACGACTGGACCGAAGATTTCTTTTTGGACGATCTCCATCTGGTGCTTGCAGTTGGCCAGAACCGTGGGTTCATAAAAGTGTCCTATCGCCCGATCAGGAGCTCGTTTGCCTCCCGTCAAAACCTCCGCGCCCTCCTTGACGGCGCTCGAAACCAAGTTATCTACCCAATTCAATTGGGCGGAGCTAACTAATGGCCCCATATCGATGCCTTCTTCGACCAATGGATTGCCAGACGTCGTCTGACGCATCGCTTCTGCCATTTTTTCGGTGAACTCATCAGCTACTCTGTTGTCTACGTAAATCCTCTCGGCGCAATTGCAGACCTGACCCGTATTAATTACCCGCGAGTTCTTGATGGCCTCAACCGCCAGGTCAAGCGGCGCATCAGCCAGGACCAAAGCCGGGGCCTTTCCGCCCAGCTCAAGATTCACCTTGATAATATTCTTGGACGCTGCCTCCATGACTTTGGAACCTGCCTCAACACTGCCGGTTAAACTCACCATCCCAATCCTGGGATTGGAGGCGAGTTCGCGTCCAACTGTCGAACCTCTTCCGGAAACGACATTGAAGACTCCGGCGGGCAAGTCCGTTTCCGCAACAATCTTTGCAAATTCAAAAGCATTGTTAGGTGTTTCACAACTTGGTTTAAGGACTATCGTGTTTCCCGTTACCAGTGCGGGCGCCATCTTTCGCGCGACCAGGAAGAAGGGAAAGTTCCACGGAAGAATGCCCGCGATCACTCCAATGGGCATTCTGAAAATAAAAATATTCTCGTTCGGCCGGTCGCTGGGGAGGATCTCCCCCTCGATTCGTCTGGCCCACTCGGCCATGTAGTCGATGTAGAGTGCCGTAAACACAACCTCCATCCGGGCCAAATCCAGGGTTTTCCCCTGTTCCTCCGAGATAATTCTTGCAATCGCATTCGTGCGCTCGCGAACGCCCGCAGAAATCGTGCGGAGGTGATTGGCTCGTTCGATCGCGGGAAGCCTTGCCCATCCCACCTGGGCCTTTTCGGCGGCTTCGATCGCTGCGCGTGCCTCTTCCAGGGTTGAGTCGGGAACTTCTGAGATCAATTCCTCGGTCGCCGGATTCTCGACCTGAATCGTCTTAGTCGAAGTCGATTCGACAAATTTTCCATTAACAAAATTGTTATACCTCCTGACGTTGTCTTTCATAATCTCCTTTCAGATCCGCAGGATCTTCCTAGGGAAAACCGTCGCACCTACCTGGGTTCTTGATGTGCTTCGGAAACAGAAGTCGATCGTTCGAACCACTTCCGGCACGCCAGTTAATTTAATATAGAGAAACCAACAAAACAGATCACTTGGTTTGTAAACTAAAACGAAAAAGCAGCTCTGTCAAGGGGAAAGCTCTTGACAGGGGAAAGCTCTTGCCTCTTGCCGTAATACCTCGGTTAGCGGAACGCACGGTCCTGGGGGGAAATGCCAGCGAGCAGCGTGGGAGCCCGAAGCGCAAGCGAGGGGCGCCCGCGCCTTCGCTCGCGCTTCGGGTTCTTCGGCTGGTCGCTGGTCTACCGTAGCTGAGGCATTACGTCTTCCCGCTTTTTCGCTCTTCTCCTTTTTCCCATCTTTCCGAACTTCTTGAGCAGACGCCAGGTTTCGTCCTTTTCGTTTCTCTGAACTTTTCGAGCCTAAGTACTGCCATTCGAAACTACAGTGACGTACTTCACAGCTAACCGAGCTGGAATCCCGTCATTCCCGCGACAGCGGGAATCCAGAATCTCTGAATCCCTGCAACAATGGTAACGCCGAGGCTGGATGCCCGCTTGCGCGGGCATCTGGAGACTGGGCATTTTTTCCGGTCTTTCGCACGGCTTTTCGGTTGTTGTGAGCGCGGTCTGTGTAGAGCCGTAACCAAACAAGCGTTTCGCTGGCGGAACGCACCGACTCGACAGGAAGCGTGCGTTTGACGCAGCCACCCTGGGAGCGCGGGCGTCCCGCCCGCCTCGGAGCGGCCAGAGGCCGCTCCGATG
>JAKEER010000772.1 GCA_022616615.1 Acidobacteriota bacterium | reverse complement strand
TCTGGGTGGCGCATACATCGTGCTTTTTGCGATGTATGCGGACTGTACGCACACATGACAAACTGCGCCATGTGTGCGCCACCCAGAGAATCACACACGACTTAACAGAGTGCTACTAAGTAGTAGTCTAGTTGCAACCTTATTTATTGACGCTGCCTTAGATAGGGCGACATTAATAAATTTGCCTGCGTGCCGCGCCGTTACGACTGCCCCCTCGCCCCCAGTCCCTGAAGCTGTGAAAAAATTGGAAACTTCGGTTCCCCTCGCCCCCCTGAGGGGGCCTGAGGGGGAGAGGGCGAAGGGGGAGGGGCGATTCACGCCGTCGCGTTTGGCTGCTAAGGACCGAAGAGGCCCGCCAGACACGGCGAAACAGCACTGGGCCACGCCGTAGAACCCCCCTCACCCCCAACCCCTCTCCCGCGTTAGGGAGAGGGGAGCCGGCCATCTCAATTCTTTCATCTCCGTGGAAGCGTGTGACGAAGGCCGGCGATGGAATTAACAACGCCGTGTCGCAGACATGATCTGCGCGAACCGTCTGCTTGTGCCCCTTCAGCTCTTGTTCAGGAACTTCTGCAATTGGTACAGTAACTCCTCTTTCACAAACGGCTTCGCCAGCAGCCCGCTGGCGCCTGACTGCATGGCCATCTTCAGATATGCCTCATTCGAATTTCCGGTGAAGAGAAGAACCGGCGGTTTGTTGGGCAGCTCCCGCGCACGCATGGCGTTCAGCACCTGAATGCCGTCGAGGCCAGGCATCATGGCGTCGAGTAAAACGAGGTCGGGCTTTTGCGTGGCGATGGTGTCGACGACGGCCGGCGATTCATCGCAAACAATGACTTCAAATCCTTCCAGCCGCAACATCAGCTGAAGCATTGCCAGAATGCCAGGGTCGTCATCGACAATGAGAATCTTCTTCTTGGTCATAGGCTCATCTTCATTAAGGCGTTCAGCAGCTTCTGGTGAATCCCGTCGAATCCGCCGTTAGACATGATGACCACTTTGTCTCCGGTCTGAAGCTGAGGGACCACTTCCTGAACGATTGCATCAGCCGATTCCCCCTGGCTGGCTTGAATCCCTTGAGCGCGCAGCTCCTGGACGATCTGAGCGACATCCAGGCGAAGCGAGGCTTCCAGCTTTTCCGGGGCAAACAACGAGCAGAGCACGACACGGTCGGCATTTCGGAAGCATTCAGCGAACTCCTTCTGGAACACATTGCGGCGCGAGGTAGCCGAGCGGGGCTCGAAGATGGCCCAGAGGCGGCTGCCGGGATAACGCGCTTTGACCGCCGCAAGCGTTTCGTGAATGGCCGTCGGATGATGGGCGAAGTCGTCAAAGACGGTGATGCCGCTGGTTTCGCCACGGACCTCCAGCCTGCGCTTCACGTTCTTGAAAGTTTGCAACCCCTGCGCGATGCTCGTAGCACTCATGCCTAGATCGCTGGCGCAGGCAATGGCGGCCAGGCAGTTCTTAACGTTAAAACTGCCGGCTAGAGGTGTCTCGAAGCTGCCCCAGGGAATTCCATTGCGCAGCACCTCAAACCGCGTGGTTGTCTCCAGAAACCGGAGGGACTGGGCCGTCCATCGGGCGCCGGAAGACAAGCCAAACGACTCCACGGGGCAAAACGCCTTGCCACTCAATTCTCGAACGACGGACTCATCCCAGCAGGCAATGAGTTTTCCCCGTGACGGAATGATGTTGATCAGACGCCGGAAACTGGTCTTCACAGCCTCGAAATCGCTGTAGATGTCAGCATGATCGAATTCGCAATTGTTCAAGATAACACGCTCAGGCAGGTAATGCAGAAACTTGGGACCCTTGTCAAAGAAAGCGGTGTCGTACTCGTCGCCTTCAATCACAAACAGATCACCGTCGCCAATCTTGAAGCTACTGCCGAAATTTTCTGCGATCCCGCCGGCCAAAAAGCTGGGGTCCAGGCCCGCCGCTTCCAACAGCCAGACCAGCAGGGAGGTCGTCGTCGTTTTCCCATGAGTTCCTGCAATCACGCAAGAGCGTTTGCCGCGAATGAAGAATTCTTTCAGCACCTCCGCCATGGATGCATAGCGGATCTTTTCGTTTAGGGTATGCTCCACTTCAGGGTTACCACGCGAAACGACGTTGCCGACCACGACCAAATCAGGACGAGGAACCAGATGCTTTTCCGAGAAACCCTCAAAAAGCTGGATACCCAGCCTTTCCAGAAAGGTCGACATGGGCGGATAGACACCCTGGTCCGAGCCGGCCACCTGATAGCCTTTGGTCTGAAGCATGCCCGCCAGAGACGCCATGGCCGTTCCACAAATGCCGATGAGATGAATGCGTCTGACGGAGGATGCGTAGCTATTCAACCGCCGCCTCCTCCAGTTCGAGATACTGGGCATCCGCATTCAAGGTAACTTCGACCCCGAACGGCAAGGTGACCGACCCAGTGGTCGTATGCCCCGAAGGCAGGCCGTAAAGAATGGGAAAGGAATACTCGCTAAGCGTGTTTAAGACAATTTCTTGCAGGCGATAGCCTTGATCGGCTGACTGCACGCAGTTCAGCATTTCTCCAAAGACAACGCCACGAACCTTGTCGAGCTTTCTTGCAAGCTTCAAGTGCATCAGCATCCGATCGATTTGGTACGGCTTTGCGCTGATGTCTTCAAGAAATAGAATCTTCCCTTCCGTCTGAATCTCATACTCCGTGCCGAGCGTCGCGGTTATAAGCGACAGGCATCCGCCCGTGAGGCGGCCCCGTGCTGTGCCTGGCCGCAGAGTTTCCAGGCCAAGCGACCTGATTCTGTGCCCCCCGATCCGTTGCGTGAGGCAACTCAAGAAATTCTGCCGGTCGTAGAGAGGCTCTCCCAGCGCAAACTCGCGAGCGACCATGGGACCGTGAAAAGAAACCATCTCACATTGGTTTTCCAAATACTGCAGGAGAACCGTCACATCGCTATAGCCCAAAAAGATCTTCGGGTGCCCTCGCAACACTTCGGGGTTCAAACGCTGCAGCAGATGGTGGCACCCATAGCCTCCGCGCGCGCAAAAGATCGCCTCGATGCCGGGATCGGCAAAGAGCCGGGTCAATTCTCCAGCCCGTTGGTCGTGAGTGCCGGCAAAGTAGTACTCCTGCGAGAAAACTTGATCGGAGTACCGAACGCGATAGCCCGCCTGCTCAAGCGCAAGCACGCCCTGCAGCAACGCCTCTCGGTCCACGTTGCTGGCTGGAGCGACGATCCCAATCGTGCTTCCTTCTCTTAAGGCTTTGGGTTTTCGCATGAAAATCCACAGTACCCGATGGAGTGGGTACTCGAAGACGGAATGCCTGGAGAGATCGTGGGGTTTCTCAAGCTCACTGCGCTGGTTCGCTGCGTTTCCAGCCAAAAAATTATATAGAAGCCGGATGGAATGTAAATTCATTTGTTCGACAGGGCCGTCAAAGTCCCCCTTAACAAAGGGGGACAGCGGTTTCGCAGAAACCGCGCGGGGGTTGTCGTGCTCCCGGCTTTTTGACGGAGTCGTGATTTGTTCGACTTTCGCCCAGGGGAGTGGCAGCATCGCCGTCGAGAGGTGAAGAGATGAAGAAAGGGAGCTTGCTGTTGGTGGCCTTTGGCCTGCTTGCCTATTGGCCGATTTTTGAGGCCCATCCGCTAATGGACGACCATCTGTTTTTTTCCTGGCTGGAGCAAACTCCTTGGCAAACGGCTCTTTGCCAACGCGTGACCGGAAACTGGATACCGCACTTCAACCAGATGCAGATGTATCGCCCGGTGTCAGGAGGGCTGCAGGTTCTCACTTACTGGCTCTTCGGCCCTCATCCCCTGCCGCACCATCTATTCAGTTTTCTGCTGCATGTTGTGGCTAGCTGGCTGGCTGGAAGACTGGCCTTCCAGTTATCGCGAGACTCAAGGGTCGGCTGGTGTGCTGCCGGCATCTTGCTGCTTCACCCGCGCGCGGCGTTGGGAGTATCCCTCATCTACAACTTCTACGATGTGCTGGCTACCTGCCTGATCCTGGCAGCACTACTTTGTCTCTGGTCGCTAAAGCAAAATGCCGGCCGTCGGAGCGGTCGTTTGAGACTGGCGGGGCTTTGGCTTTGCACGGGTCTGGCCCTGGGCGTGAAGGAGCTGGCTCTGCCCGTAGTGGCGGTTCTGGTTCTGGCTGACTGGCTTTGGGAGGAAGGTGGATTCACACTGCGAGGGCTGCTCGTTCGCCACAGCGTTCCGTTCCTTCTGTTAGGCGCGTATTTGCTGGCCCGAACGAAAGCTGTGGGACATCCGTTCCGCACGCACGGCCATCCATCGGCGTTTCCCTTGCCGGCCAATGCGGAGCTTTGGGCGTTTTCTTGGGATTTGCTCCTAGTGGCGTTCTGTGCCGCCTGCGCTGGCTTCTTGCAGCGGGCGTCGAAGTGGAAGGGATGCCTGCCCAAGGAGGCGCCCTGGATGCTTCTCTGGAGCGGCCTCATGTTCCTGCCGGCAGTTCATTTCTGCAGCCAGGTGACCCTGCGTCCGTGGTTTTTCGATGACCGCTATTGGTACGTCCCTCTAGTGCCTCTGAGTATTTTGGCAGGATCTTGCCTGATCCGTGGCGGGCTCCTGAACGCGGGTTTGGGCGCGGCGATCCTTGCGTTCACGTTGCCCGGTTGGCTTGGAGTATTCATTGCGGCGATGTCTTTTCTCGCCGCTGGGCCTTTGCAATTTCACCGGCTTCATCTCGAGACGCAAGGGACGGCCGGGGTTCTATTTGCTGCGGCCATGGCCCTCGGCACGTTGAAGCAATGTGAAGCCATTCGTCTCCGCGCCGACGAAGCGGCCAGTGTGCATCAGGCGGTCGCCGAGGCGGTGGGCCGCGGACCGGCCGAATCGCTGACCGCCCTTCTCAACTTCAACGAGACCTCGGTGGAGCGCGAAGCTTCATTCAACGGAGACTTGCAATGGCTTTTGCAGCCGCCGTTTTTTAAGGAAGATCTCAACCGCCGCCTCTTTTTTTCCTATTCAACGTGGGACCTGCCACCCAGCAATCGATTTCGCGATCGAACTACTGCACAGCTAAGCTCGCGCCTGGAGCAGGGAACGCCGGTCAGCATCTACTACTGGAATGCGAAGGTTAGAAAGCTGGAGTTGCTGGGTGTCGAGAGCTTCTCGTCCCGGCCAAAGGCGGTCATTGCTGAACCGATGGAGGTTGTGCTGAAAAGAGCTGGCCGAGGTGCAGTGCAGGCCACCGCGTGGCGCTCCAACAAGCTGACTGTCGATCCCATGGAGAATCGCTATCTGAGGCTGAGCGTGATTCTGCCACAGGGAGCCATGCCCCAGAAGAAAGACTTCGTCCTACGCTGGATGTCTAAACGATCCAGTCAAGCGCAGGAAGCCAAGCTGGACTGGGCTGAGAAAGAAAAGCATTCCGCGGGGCAGTCTGGCAAGGTCGCGATATGGATCTCTCTTGGGGGGTATGTCGATTGGCTGCTGGCTGGGGCCATCTTGGAGCTGGTCTTGGAGGCGCCGTCAGAGTTTGAGGTGGTCTCCGCTCAGCTTTCGTCTGCGATGCCAGATGAGGTGGTGCAACATGCAGAACACGTCAACCACTACCGGAATCCTGAGCTGAAGTTTGAATGGGTGGGCGAGAGTTGGTGGGCTTGGGGACCCTGATCATGTCGTAGGGGCGGACCCGTGTGTCCGCCCTTGGAGGCGTTGCACCAAACACTCCTCAGGGTGCGTCGCAACCAGGGCGCACACGCGCGGGTGCGCCCCTACGGTGGACCGCCGTGACATTATAGGTGCAGGTTTAGCTCGTTGCGTCATGGTAAGCCGTCAACGCAACGACTCACGCACCCTTTCGAGAATCAGCCCGACTATCTTAGCATCGAGACCAAGAGGTTCGGTGATCCGGTAGGAAATGCCCGAATGTCTGGCTGCCGCCTGGGCTACCATGTGCGGGATGTCGGAAACTGAATGCCGGCCAGGGCCCAAGAAATAGGGATGGACGATCACCTCTTCGGCGCCGCGAGCAATGCAGGCGTCGAATCCCTGTTGAATGGTAGGTTCTGCCAGCTCCATGTGGGCGTAACAAACGATCTCAAAATCGGACATCTCTTTCAACATTCGAGCAACTTTGGGAAGCAGCTCGTTCGCATCATCCCTGATGCTGCCGTGATCGATGATCAGCAGGGCCTGTTTCTTCATAGGATCTGTCGTGAAGAACATCACTGAAGCTTCGATTTCGGGGCCAAAGCCGGAGTGGGCTTGCCGTGGATGACTTCGACGGAATACCTTCTGACACGGTTCACGTCACCGTAGGTGGTGCCTTGGCACACGAGGACAATCGAGGGAAAGATGGGCTTCTTGATTTGAACGCTGTAGTCATTCCATCTCTCAGTCGGGAAAATGTCTACCGTAGCTAGGATCTTGGTGAAAGATTGATCGACTACAAAAAGACCAAACAATTCTTCTTCGAAAGAACCTTCAAACTTCACATCCTGCCGTATTCCGTGCGCGAGCACCAGGTATCGAAGGGAACGACCGTAGACCGGCACTAACTCAAGCAAAGTGACGTCTTCCACCTTTGCATTCTTCTTCTGAAACTGGGTTCGCACCTGGGACACGAGCGCCGGGCTTTCCTCCGCATGCGCTGAGGAAGCCACCAACAACGTCAAAAAAACAACGATGGCCTGTGCCCGAATCCCCATGACATATCTTGATTCGCTCATTCTGCCTCAATCCAATCAGCGGTCATCTGTGAAACCAGCGCCCTGCCTGCTCCGTGCCTCGGTGCCTCTGTGGCTGCTGTCACCTCTCTCCCAGAACCAGCTTCGCAATAGTCTGCAACTGCATGAACGAAGTGCCTTCGTAGATCTTACCGATCTTCGAATCACGAAAATATTTCTCAGCGGGATAGTCCTTCGTATAACCGTATCCCCCGAAGAGCTCTACAACCTGCGACGTGACCTTTTCGGCAACGTGCGAACTGAAGTACTTCGCCATAGCTGCCTCTTTGACGAAAGGTAAGTGCGCATCCTTCAGGCGCGCAGCGTTATACGTGAGTAGTCGTGCCGCTTCCAACTGAGTGGCTAGTTCCGCGACCTGAAACTGGATGGCTTGAAACCGGGCGATGGGCTGACCGAACTGCTCGCGTTCCTTGACATACTGAACCCCATAGTCCAAAGAGCCACTTGCCACGCCGACCATTTGCGCTCCGATGCCGATGCGGCCTTCGTTCAGCGTCTCAATCGACACCTTGTAACCCTTTCCCACGTCACCCAAAACGTTCTCGCACGGGACTTCACAATTTTCGAGAATCAACTCACAAGTGCTGCTCGCGCGAATCCCAAGCTTGTCTTCTTTCTTCCCCACCTGAAATCCAGGGAAGCTTTTTTCGATGATGAAGGCAGTAATTCCTTTGTAGCCCAGCGCTGGATCGACAGTGGCAAAGAGAATGAAGACCTCTGCTTCCACGGCGTTTGTGATCCAGAGCTTCTGGCCGTTGAGAATGTAACGCTTCCCTTTGAGCTCCGCTCGAGTTTGCAGAGCAAACGCGTCACTGCCTGAACCTGCCTCCGAGAGCGCGTAGGCGCCCAGGGTTCCGGAAGCCATGCGCGCCAGATAACGCTTCTTCTGATCCTCGTTGCCCCAGCGCAAGAGTGCATTGTTCACCAATGTGTTTTGCACGTCGACAATGATTCCTGCCGATGCATCCACACGTGAGAGTTCTTCTACAGCGAGAATGGACATGAAGAAGCCGCACCCGGCGCCGCCATAGCTCTCGGGGATCTCAATACCCATCAAATGCATATCAAAGAACTGCCGAAGCAGAGCAGAGTCGAACTTGCCTGCTTCGTCCATGGAGTGCACCAGAGGCCGGATTTTGGCTTGAGCAAACTCTCGGACCGAGTCGCGAAACATCTGCTCTTCATCCGAAAGGCAGGTTAGTGGAGATTGGGCAGACCAGTCAGACATGGAAACCCTCAAAAGCTGTTCTCGTCGTCGTCCTCGTGATCGTCCTCGAACAATGCCGAGGACGACGACGAGAACAAGGACGAGCAATCATTTTCATCAGATCGTTGCGCCGGGCAGTGGCATGAAAGATTCCCTTGAAAATCCCCCTTAGCAAAGGGAAGCTGTGAAGAAATTAAATGGTAGGGACGCGCTGCCGCGCGTCCGCGACGGTAAACCCAACACGGACGTGGAGCACCGCGTCCCTACCGTCACTGAATTTTTTCACAGCTCCACGGGGAAAGAAGGCTCAGCCTTCAAGGGTTGTCGTGACGGGTTTGCGAAGGCCGACCGGACAACCCCCTGGCGCTCCGCGCCAGCCTGGAGATTGGACGCTTTTTCCGGTCTTTCGCACGGCTTTTCGGTTGTTGTGAGCGCGGTCTGTGTAGAGCCGTAACCAAACAGGCGTTTCGCTGGCGGAACGCACTGACTCGACACGAAGCGTGCGTTTGACGCAGCCCACCCTGGGAGCGCGGGCGTCCCGCCCGCAATTGTGGCC
>JAKEER010000120.1 GCA_022616615.1 Acidobacteriota bacterium | reverse complement strand
GGCAAGTCCCTGCGCAGCGATACCCCAACCGGGCTCAAGGGCAGGGGCTTCCCTGAAGATGTGGGCAACCGAACCGATCCCTCGATAATTCAGGGGAGCGCCGTCGATCGCTGCGAAGTCGCGTCGCGCGATATCAAAGCGAACTTGATTCGGAGCGCTCAGCAGGGCACGCACGAACATCTCATGTCTGAGATCCCTTTGTCCTTTGCCGGGCTTGAATTTATCGAGGTCGAAGAATGAAGTCTTCTCGCCCTCTGTCACGACATAGTAGGCACGACTGGCCTGCGCCGCGGTGGTCTGAATCCCCTCCCGTGCTTGTGTGGCCTGGATCGTCGACACCATCAGTCTGCGCCGGAGGTCGGAATCAGCAAGTATCTTTTTCAGATCGACTCGCTTACTGCTCATCTGTCGTCCCCTCCCAACGCGCAATGGCTTCTTCTTCCCACTCTGCAATCAAGCCGGCAAGCGGCCGGTAATTCTTCTGGAGTCTGCCGGTTTCGCAGGCAGCGTAGTAAGCGGCCTCATGACGATGTTGATCGTATTCGCTCAGTGGGAGGAGGCTGTTCTGCATCAGAATCAGATCTCCTAGGATGAATGCAGTGCGACCGTTTCCTTCCCTAAAAGGGTGGATCACAATAAACTCGTTCATGACCTCACTCACGAACGAATAGACCGCCCCATTGTTGTCAGCGACAAACGGTGTTCTGCTCAGAATGTCGCGCTCGAAGGTATCCATGATCGGTTGGATGCCGGAGGGAGGCAGTGGCCACTTGGTTGGGCCTTCCCCTTTGTGCAAATCGACGGTGCGCCACTCGCCTGCGAACGGATAAATGTCCCCCATCAGTTCGCGGTGAACCTGTCGAATCAGTGCTGTAGTGATAGGGGCCGGCTCAGACCGATCCAACAAGGCGACCACGAACTCCCGCGCTCGCGCGACGCCTTCATCCTCCCTTCGGGCTATCTCCTCCTGATGGAGGCACCCAGCGTAGTTCAAACAAATGCCATCACTGGACTCGATCCAGTCCCAGTGCAGGTCATAGTTGCGCCAGGGATTGGTGATGACTTGAGGGGCCGTAGGAATCGTCGTGCTTTCAGCCAATACATCTAGCTGCTCCTTCGTAAGCTTGTGCTTGCGCTGGCCAGGCGGCACGATATAAAACTCTTCCGGCTTCGACGCCTGATAGTACTCAGCCGTGTTCTTACCTTTTCCGCTCTTGAATCGGAAACCGAAGTCCTTCTCCTCCCAGCGCCATCGAATTCCTGTCACCGTGTGCCGCCTTTCAGCACGATGGCAGCGGCTTCAACTGTAGCGTCATCCAGGATTCCGAAGCCAAGATCAAGCATGAGGATCATCGGGTTTCGCTTGAGAAGAATCTCCGTTCGGAGCTTTTCGAAGTCTTTGAGGTTTACGAATGTGCTTGAGACCAATGCCCCAACGTATCCTTCGGCATTCACCAGTTGGGTTGCGCGATCGACGAACACCGAGTAGATGTTGTTCTTGGTAAGCTTATACGCCGCATTGATGATTTCTTTCACTTTAGGCACAACCGACCCGTAAGGCGGATTCATGACCACGACGTCGTAGTGCCTCGACAGCATTTCCAGCAGTTTCAAGCCTCGCGCGGTGTCTTCCGCGAACAAACGCTGGGCTGGATCGGCCTCAGACCGCGCAGCATCCTCCAGACCTGTCAGTAGCTCCTGCCGGATCTGCTGGACCTCCTCCTCCAACACCCGGCGCTCCAACTCCATCTGCATCCTCTGGTCCTGCTCCAACTCGGTCACGATGGTTTCGAGTACGAGTTGCCCGGTGTCCTTGGGTGCACGAACTCGCGTGATTCCCTTGTCCTTCGCTTGACGGTCCACCCATTCATCGAGGACCCGCGTGACGCTCTCGCGCACTTGAATGAGACTGCCGAGCTCGCCGACATTCTGGAGGTTTTCCCAGATGGTCTTGAAGAGCGCCTCTTGAAGGGTCGGCGATCCGAGTCGATCGCCCAGGCGCCCGACCAGAGCGCGAAGTTGGTCCTCACCGATGTTCACCGCGTTCGCGACAACGAGATTGGACTTCCGTAGCCGCACGTCCAACGGCGAATCGCCGTTGCGGACGGCGGCTTCCTTCGCGGTCAAAAGGAGAGACAAGGACGTAATCTGGATGGCACGGGCATCGATGTCAATTCCGTAGAGGTTCTTCTCGATGATCGCTGCCGGAATCAACTTGTAGTCGCGTATCGATGGCTCTGTTGGCCATCCTGGTTCGCCGGCGTGGCGAATCTCGTCCAGGTACATCTGGTGAAATACGCCGAATGCATACTGGCCGAAGTGCATTGTGCCACATGCTGGGTCGAGCAAAGTGATGTCGGCGGCGCGCTTAAACACCTCGACCTGGCCATCTTCATTGAGTCTTTCGTAGCGGATCCTCTCCCCAGTGTTCGGCACCAGGTAGTCCGTCACCGGCTGATACCAATTTCCTTCGCTGGGGAGCGGAGGAGGCAGCGTCGGCCGGAGCGACGAATCCGGATGCATTTGCAGCCATAGCCGCCCCAGCGTGTTATCAACCAACGCCTTCACCACCCACGAGGGAGTGTAAAACTGGTTGATGACGGAAAGCTCGTAGGAGGTCTGTGGCGTACCTTTGTTTTCGTCCCGGACCTTCTTCTTTTCCTCGCGGTTGAAGAACTGGTAAACCCAACCGAGGAAGTCTTGAGCGCGGTAGGCACCCTCCGGGAGGTCGTGGTTGATCTTCTCGATCACTTTCACCAAGCACCCGTATGTGGGCCAGAGGCAGGCGTACTCGTGATCAGGATCAAACAGAAGTCCGATTTCGGACGTGATGAAGCGGTAGGCGGCGCTCAACCCGTCCCGCAATAAATTCTCTTCCGCATTGTCCCTGTATTTGTACCGGTTCCCACCCGCGGCTCGCAGATCGCGAAGGTAACGGGACCGCGCCTGGCCCGGAATGTTTGTAATGACCTCGGTTGGCTCGGGCGAAGCCCGCATATCGCCTGGCGGTGGCAGATACAGGAGGTTGCGGGCCTCCATGCACTTGAGGCCCACCAAGCGATTCAGGCAGGTATAGACGAGCTCGCGCCGGACGTTCTCGTAGCCCCTTTCTTCTGATCCTTCCGATTGAGAGTCGTGGCGTAGCAGGGCCTCAACCCGAGGCCGAACCGCCTTATCTGGCTCGGGCAGCTTCATACGATCAATCGGCGTTACCTTACCCGTCTTTTCGTCTATTCCAAGGCGGCTCAACTCCGCAGTGAAGTCTTTCTTGAGTACTTCCCGGACGTCGCGTACCCAGGTCTTGACGGCCTCTTTGTATTCGTCCAGCAGCGCCTGTGGCTCGCCGTTCACTTCACCACCACCGTGTACCCTTGACGAATCTGCGTCTTGATCTGTTCGGCGGCTTGGCCGAGCACAGAGTCAACGTCCGTTTCATTTTGGAACCGCTGGCCGGCCAACACCGACGAGGGGCGCCATTCCCACACCTTCTCTCCCGGTGTTGGTGGGGGAACCACCAGCGCACGAAGATCGGATTCTACCTGCGACTGGTAGCCAGGCAATGCCACCAGTGCCTGGGCCAGAGAACTGAGGCTGCGCGTAGCCGCCGCGTCCAAGAGCGATGAGGCAGAGCCTAGCGAGAGGCTCTGGTAGTTGCACGGTC
>JAKEER010000771.1 GCA_022616615.1 Acidobacteriota bacterium | reverse complement strand
TTTTTCTTGAGAGAGCTAAATTCAGAAATCGAAAGCCGGAGACCCTGATCTGGAGAGCATTTTGGCTCATTTCAGCTCTTCTTAACTTAACACCTATGGGGTGGGGGGATCCTATAGCGTGAGTTAGTTCCCGAAACCCAGCGTCTCATGGGGTTCTTGGCCCCATGCCAGAAATATCAACTCTGTGCTCCGCCCCTCACCCCTGATCCTCTCCCGCGTTGGGAGAGGGGGGACCGAAGTCTACTCATTATTTCCACAGCTTCTCCTAGGTGGGACACTCTGACCATCTGCAATTAAGACCGCCTTGTGTCCCTCTACTTGCGCGAGATTATCAGCTGCTCCAATGTCGGCGGGAGGGGATGCAATTCACTGTGTGAGAAGCCGGCGTTGCCAAACATGCGGTCAAGTTCTGAAAAAGTATAGGCATCACCGGCTGGCGTCCCGCCCAGCATCATCATGCTGAACGCAGCGGGCCCGGGAGGAGACACGCGGTCTTCATTAGGAACAAACTCGAGTGTGACCGCCCTTCCGTCCTTAGCCAGTGCAGCGTGGACTTTCTTCAGCAGCTTTTCGCATGTGGTTACGTCAAAGTGATGCAAGAAGTTGGTCAACAAAGCAATGTCAAAGTCGCTGCCGTAATCAACTTCAAAGCCGCTGCCCGAGATAGTGCTGTAGCGGCTACCGACTGCTTTCCGTGCGTTTTCCTTGGCTACCTCCAAGACATTAGGCCAATCCACAGCAATGATTTCAGCCTTCGGATTGCGCTGGGCGAATGCGATGCCGAACAGGCCATGACCGGCTGCGATGTCGAGTACCTTTAACTTCTGGTTTGCTTCCTTGTCCACCAACTCAGCCATGAGTCGCGCAGGAAGCGACATCATAGGGGCCATGGCGCGAGCAAATTTCACCCACATGGGATGCTCGGGGGCCAGTGATCCGTCTTCAGGCAACACCGTGCCGCCTCTTCGAACGGCGGCCGCAACGTCTTTGAACCCGTCGGTCACCATCGGGGACAGGAGAAATTCGGTTGCACTACCCATGTATCCGGGGGAGCGCCGGTCGAGGAACATCGCCGAATCCGGAGTGAGG
This sequence comes from Acidobacteriota bacterium, assembly GCA_022616615.1. Lineage (GTDB taxonomy): Bacteria > Acidobacteriota > Terriglobia > Versatilivoradales > Versatilivoraceae > VFZK01. The sequence continues at coordinate 9,079 of JAKEER010000771.1, read as the reverse complement.
CCGTAGTGCTGTCCTCGCTTGGTGAGAAAACCGATCACCACCATATAATCGCAAATGATGCGCATACCCCGTTCAGAAGTGTTGCACCTTTCGGACAGCGTTTGAGCTGTCTCTCTGCCTTCGCCTATGGCAGTAAAGAGATCCAATTCGATTGCTGCTTTCAGTGCGGCAGTACGCTGGTAGGCGTTGATCGTGTCGAAGATAGGCGCAGGAGAAGCCTCCGGCGGATGGTTAGACATCGTAGACCTCCAATCGGATCGGTTTTTTCTTCCTTTGAACGGTTAGACAGTATTGCTTTGTCGAACATCCTGCAATACTCAGCGGTATGGACGAACGGTAAGCCATGAGAGCAAGTGAGATCGGTCTGCCGGAACCGCCTGACGATCAGGCCGGGTGTCTCCAAATGGTCAAAATTGCCTTTGTTCATTGGTCACACCGTTCGTTCAGTAACTTATCTGTCCGAACTGCAAAAAAACATCTCACCCACGTTTTAACCCCTGCCTAAGCTGCAAATGAGCATCCTTACAGTACCTTCCGACGTAACTCCGGAAAAACCTTGGACACTTTGCTTAGCAGATAGTCACCATACGTGCCGCGAAACTCATGAACGCTGGCACGATCCCAACGTTCTTCCTTGTTGTCATTTACTGCTGCGTCAATCTCTATTGGCCTGACTTCAGCAGTCAAGTTTGGATCAAAGAAAAATGGAAATGATAAACGATTATGTCGAGCCAGGTTCCACACGCGATGAGGTGTGGATAAGTAGTGCCCTCCCGTCATCCGATCGAGCATGTCTCCTATGTTGCACACAAATGAATTGGGTATTGGAGGAGCGGCTATCCAATCAGACTTTGTTTTTACCTGCAACCCTCCCGACATATCTTGCTTTAGGATAGTTAGAAGGCCATAGTCCGTGTGCTCTCCGACTCCCAAGCTTGATTCAGTTTCGGGGCTTAGTGAAGGTGCAGGGTAGTTGAAGATGCGGAACAATATCAGAGGGTCTCGTGTGTAACGGTCAGCAAAGTAGGATTCTTCCAAACCAAGGCTAAGGGAAATGCCGGCCATCAGGGAGTGTCCGAGCCGTGTCATTGCTGCCATGTAATCCAGAACTATCTCCCGGAATTCCGGCATATTGGATGGAAACAGGTTTGGGCCATGCAGCGGTGTGCCCACCCGCACAAGCGGGTGATCATCCTTCAGTTCAGCACCAAAATAGATCCCCTCCTTTAGGTCGGGCTTGCCCGATGTGAGTTCGTTCCCGACCGGGAAGTATCCTCGCCAAGCTCTACCTCCACGCGACATGCTCATTTGAAACTTAGTCTCAAGATCTTGCGCGAAGAACTGCTGGCTGACTTCCTCCAGCCGCCGCTGCAGATACTCGTCCACTCCATGACCGACAATGTAAAAGAACCCGCAGTCGCGACATGCTTGGCCTATTCCCGCTGCGGCCTGATGACGATCTTCTGTTCCTAATACCAGTGCACTGATGTTGATAACAGGAATATGCAAATGACTGTTTGGTGCCATCTTGTTCGTGGGGTAACAATCTCTAGGGGACACTCTCTGGCGAGAGGCTTATTGACTATTTGGCGAGCACTGTTCCAAGACAACCTGCCACTGATCATTCCTCCGGGCGCACACCATGGTGCATCTATGGTCGTCCTTGAAGGATTTGCCGTCAAACGTGCCTTCCCCTTACCAGCGGTGCACCACGGCGGCGACGTCACTTCCGAGGGGCTTGACGACTACTTCGGTACGTGCGCCCTGGTACAGGCGATAGCTTGGCGATCGAATAATCTCGAGAATAACCTGACGTTCCAGGACCTGACCGTTTGGGGCAATGTACACGTACTCGCTCCCCATCAGCTTGTCGACAGTCGCGGCGTCCTTCTCCAGCCAAGCCCTGCTCCAAATCTCGTTCAGACGTTCCAACTCAGCGATCATGTTTGGAGCCTTTCGAATGGAAGATGGTTGGCCACAATTCATGAGACTGACAACAACCAGCGCAAAAGCGGTGACGGCCACGCGCTTCACGAGGTCTCTCCACTCCTGAGGGCACTCGTTTATCGGCACTTTTTTGCAATCATCAAAAGGCCGCCTTCTCAATCGCCGATCCCCTCCTTCTACGCGGATGCCTCGCGCTCCCAGACCTTTGGGTAGACAGTTATGAATCCTGCTTCGTCGATCTGGAGCTCCGTCGCGAACGTACCGCCGACTGACTCATAGCGGTACGTCGTGGTTGAAACCCGCCGATAGATCTGGCTCAGTGGCTCGAGCGCGAAGCCAGGGAAGTGCAGCCACGCGGCCTTCACTTCAGCCTGCTGCCCAACGGCTAGGTTCAAGCGGCGGATGGGGAGCAAGTTGGTGGAAGGGCTGAAGTTCAGGTCAAGGTCGATGCATCCGGCGACGGCAGCAGCCTCGTTTCCGTTGAACCGCCATCGGCCAGCGGAATCGACGGACAAGTCCACGGCAACCACTTCGTCGCCGACCCAGCCATCGACGCTCCCAGACAAGGTCTTCCAATTCGTGTCGCACAAGAGCGAGTAGTTCAATCGGCACGGCCGCCCGTCATCGACGAACACTGCCGTCCCGGCAAGGCGCCAGCAGCTCCGCTCGGCAGAGAGTCGAGCCGACTCATGTCCGGGGCGGTCCAATCTGCGCCAAAGTATCGAGTGACTTGTCAATTCAAACTCCCTGGCAGCCTGTGCCAAAGTTCTTTCGCCAAAGGCTGCGCGAAAATACCGTTCTTCATCCCGATCTTGCCGAGAACCGAATTACTCATTTCTTGAGGGCTGGTCTGACTGCTTTTCCATCCGAGAAGATCTTCTCCGGCAGAAGCGCCGGGCTGGCGCATGAGTCATGGACGGGAGCCAGTAATGCTGACCGCCTCCGCCAAGAAGACCTTGCTATCCATTCGGAAACAGTGAAGAGACAGCACCTCTCCATGTTTCATCCAGCTCAGACGCCGATTCCTTGAGCTCTCTTCAGAGAATTCTTCCACTTTGGTAGGAGAACCATAACTCTTTTCCAGCACCGCCAGGACTTGCCGGCAAGGTGGATACTGTGGCCTGCTGCCCGCACCCTCGCCACGCGCACGTTCAAACGCGAGCCGCAGTCTTCCTGCGGCATCCGTTCCGGGAATCTCGATGCCGTATATGTGGTCGTGGGAATCTGCGTTGGACACGTACATATAGTCTCCGACCATGGAAGATTTGGGGTAGCGCTTCTTAAGCTCCTCAACCGTTGTGCGGCGACTGAGCCCCGCGAACGCCAGCTCCTCTGCACCAACACTTGCGGCGAACAGGGCCAGGTTCAGAACTAGCATCACAAGCCATCTCATTGTAGTCTCCTCCGGCCTAAACGAGCGTCGGCTGCAGCGGGGACGAGGCGAAGTTCCGGGTGAAACCGGCATCGACGAAGTTGTGAAACGTCACCGGCTCGAGCGAAATGTCCAGCTGGATTGGCCAGACCTTCTGGGCGCGGCTCGATGAGGAGCGCCGAGCCATCTACAAAGCGAATCGCAAGCTGTCCGTTTTCGGGCACTTCGTTAGGCAACTGGCTCCGGACGAACCTTCGCGGGAATCACTACCAATTCCTGAATCAGCTTGGCGAGCAGCAGTACGGATTCGCTGAGGTTATCCGCAGTGACAAAATCCCAGTGTCCATCGCCCAAACCAATGAGTCCCTCATAGCTCAACCGTCTGGCCCGAATGCCGGTTGATACGTCATCAAAGGAAAGTCCATATCGTAATTGATCACTTCGGCCCCCGTAATCGATGCGGACCTGGAACGATCGGCCGGCATACTCCCCGGAGTACACCCAGTCCCCACCGCCGCGATTCTCAGCTTGTGCCCCGAACCGTTGGGCGAAGACGCTCTTTACCTCGCGTCTGATGGCAGGCGCATTCGTCGGCTGGATCGCCTCTGCTCGCCGAATCACGTCCGCCGGCACGTTAGCAAATTCCGGGGATGGGCTCTTGGACCGAAGGTCGCCAAGGACGCCGCGCAGCAGACGCACATCCACATACTTCCAGTCGAAGAGTTGCGGCATGGCATCGACGAAACGCCGATATGCGGGATGGCCAGCTTGGTAGGCGTTCAAACTCGGGTCGCGATCCGGCCGCAGAAGGAAAAGGCCATTTGTAACAAACGCGCTGAAGAGGGCGTCGCGCTCAGCCGGCTCTATGGCAGAAAGGTAATCCAAGATCTTCCAAGTCCGGGTGCTTGGAATTCGGCGGAGCCAAGCGTAGCCAGAGGCGGCCTCTGCATCGAGGGCGCTCCTTGTGAACCGCTCCAGCTCCACTTCGGTAGTCATGGGTGAATGTGCCTAAGGCCCTCAAGCTCACCGGCTTTTTGCCGCAACACCCTCCGGCAAACTACCGAGAACGGGAGCGGCAAAAAGTCCGGTGGAGCGCTGGGTCAGACCAGCGACGTTGTGGCTGCCGTGACTTGGGTGGGAAAGCTTCACCAACTGCTCGGACGTGGCCTCCCACTGGGCCGTGCTGTCGCAACTGCTAACCCCTGCGGGTTTGACCTGCCTCAATGTGGCCGACCTCTATTTCAACCCCGCCCCGAGTTTTCTCCCCGCTGACCGACTCGCCCCCGCTCTCTCGCATTGGGGCGGACGGCTTCAGTGTTTCGCGCCGGGCCTCACGGCGACGATAACAGGGCCAGCGATGATCGGTCCAGCAACATTAGATGTCTCCTGCTATCCCGTCAGCGACCGTGACGGATCACCTCATCGGAGTGTCGTCGTGAAGGGTCTAACGAGTCCAGCGTAACCCGCCGCCCGCACGCTGATTTTTCTGAGAAATCCGGGCCTCGCTGGCATCGACTTGTACGTTTCCTTCCGCCAGAACAAACGGGATGATTTCGCCTGGGGAATACCTGTCCCCCTGGCAGCCCTGAACACGCCTTTTAATGAGTTTGGCCCAACGGGCTACGAGGAGGAAGAAACAGAAGACCTCGTTCTCTACTTCACCTCGGATCGCCCGGGCGGCCCCGACATCTATATGAGCAGAACGGCCAGCGATGGAACGCTGCTTCCGCCTACCCTCGTGGCAGAACTCAGCAGCAGTGCACAAGACCTGTTTGCCAACGTCCGGAAAGACGGGCGAGAACTGTTTCTCTCGTCCGATCGCGCCGGCACACTCGGAGGTTTGGACTTCTGGGTGGCCAGACGAAAGAGTACCTGTGACCCGTGGGGCGTTCCAGAAAACCTCGGACCGATTGTCAATACCACGGCTTTTGAACAGCGCACCGCGATTTCACGGGATGCTCTGACGCTGATTTTCACTTCAAATCGCGTGGATGGGAACTTTGGGAACTTCGACCTGTATGAGGCTACCCGTACCCGGCGAAGGGGGGACAGGAACGATAATGGCCACGGAGGCGGTAACAGGCGTGGGGATGGAGGCGACGACGACGATTAGTCGTAAGCCCGCCAGGGATACCGGAATTTGCGCCGGCTGAAAAAGAGGCGTCGCCGGATTAGGCCTTCCGAGTCTTTGGGTCTCTATCAATAAGCCGACTCTTGCGCAAACGCATCTCCCCGCGCATGACATGCAGAATAAAGACTCGCTCCCCGTCGTAGCGATAGAATATCCGGCAGGGCGGCTCAACGACCTGCCGATACCGCGACCTGCGCAGCTCATTGGGTCTCGATCCACTCTCCGGGTGCTCGGCCAGCTGCTCCACATGACGAAATACTCGCTGGACAAGGTGGCGCGCCGCCTCCGGCTTGTCCAACGCAATGTAATCCGCAATGGCATCCAGATCGCTGAGCGAGGGCTCGGTCCAAATCAGCTCAGCCATCGTGCCATGCGCTTTTTGGCTTCAGCCTGGGAGACAATGCGGCCCTGCTCAATGGCACGCTCCCCGCGCGCAATGCCTTCGAGTATTGCCAGTCGCTGATGGAGCCGTTCGTATGTCTCGACATCCATGAGATAAGCTGCAGGGCGTCCGTGCTGAGTGATCAACACTGGAACTCTATCTCGGCCTACCTCTGAGATGATTTCTGTTGCCTTCCGCTTCAAGGTAGTTACGAGTTCAGTACGCATGTGGTGATACTAAAGTAGCACTTCCCAAAGAACAAGCAAGAAAGGGCCTGACGCCTTGCCGATCCGCTGCCGCGCGAAGAGCGGTCTATGTCAGGGGCGTCAAAGAAACCAGCCGCCTGCTGCTATGGCAGCGGCTCGATGCAGTGCTAGGCAGGTATTTGTTCGAAGGAGAAGGCCGGAATGTCCACGCGTTGGCTTGCGTGCTCAATGGTAATGCCACAGATTCTGCCTTCCCGATCAAGATCCAAAAGTGTGTTTTCATCGAGGTCACGAGTTTCCGCAACCTCGACAGAACGCAGTTCAATGTAGAGAGTGTCTGTATCTTGATAGTGCTTAATCTTCATGACGTAAACAACCGATCGAAAAAGCCACTGTGCACCGTTTCAGGATCTGACAACAGTATAGCCCTTAGACTCCGGAAGAAAAGAAAATGCAGGGGTCACGGTAGCCTGTGGGCAATTGGAGAGGGCGGACCTCATCCGAACTCGCGCTGGTAGCCCTCCCAGCGTGTCTTCATCTCGGTCATGAACTGAAGGAAAGCGGGGTCTTTGCGGATCCGATCCAACATCGAATCACGCAAAAAGAGCGGGTAACAGGGGAAGCCTTCTTGGACCGTCACGCGCAGCCACTTCAGGGCTTCTTCGCTCTTGCCCCCCAACGCGTAGATGCGGGCGATATTGTAAGTGCCGTGATGGTATCCACGGTATCTTCGCTCCCTTTTCAGAATCGAAGGGACGGTCGCTTGAGCCTCCTGGTGTTTCCCCTGCAAAGCCAGTAACAATACCTGATGTCCAAACTTCCAGGGAGAGCCAGGATCCTTGTGATACTCCTGCCCGACCAACGGTGTGGCCTCCTGCACCATTCTCTTTTCCAAGTAGTATCTGTGTTCAGGGCCACGGTTGAAAAGTCTTTTGCTCGCCTCTAAACCTTCATCAGGTCTGGCAGATTGATAATAGTGGCCGGCATAGTATTCCTTGGTCCGGTCGTTATTCGGGTCTACCTTCAGGGCGATCTCAAACTGTTCGACCGCTTGATCTTCAAGGCCGATGTGGTGGTAGACGTCTGCCAGTTCTGAGTGGCCTGCGTTAGGATCAAGCTGCTGGGCGAAACGCAGCTCGCGAATCGCGGCTTCAACCTGCCATCCTTCGTACTGGCTAAAGACAATGAAATAACGCGCCACGTGAACGTCAGCCAGTTGTGGATCGAGCCTTTCCGCGATGCCAAGTTCCTGTTTGGCCTGTTCGATCAGCGCAGGATTATCTTCCTGAAACACCGCAATCCTAGAATAGGCGTATCCAAGTTGAGCGTGAGCCAGCGCATATTGCGGATCCAGCTCAATCGCTTTCTTGAATAGGTCAATCGTCAGGTCGGATTCTGGACGAGTTCTCGGATCGGGTCCAATACTACCCGAGTGATACATAGCCGTCGCGTAGTAGTTGTAGGCTTCCAGGCTTGAGGTATGGCGTTTGGTGAGGCGGGCCTCCTGTGCCGGGCTGAGCCGGAGCCGCAGACGCTGAGCCACCTGTTGTGATACTTTGTCCTGGATGGCGAAGATGTCGGTGAAACGCTCATCAAACTGCTCAGCCCACAACGACGTGCCATCCTCGACTCTGAGCAGATTCACGGTTACCCGCAACTGGTCGCCCACCTGCAAGTACGTACTGTCGAGCACCGCATCCACCTTCAGCTCGCGGGCGGCCGCGAGCGCGTCCGTTTCCTGCTTAACATATTTGCGTACCGCGCTGGTCGGGCGCACCGTCAGCTCGCGGCTTTGGCTAACCTTCGTGATAATGTCGGCAGCGATCCCCAACCCCAAGTAGTCCTCCTTCGTTTGCTGGTTGAGCGAACTGAACGGCAGCACGGCCAGCGACTTGATCTCAGGGGAGACTGCTGTGGGCGCTCCTCGGAACAGTAACCGGTAGCTGAGCGCGGCCACCAACGCCAGGATGATCCCCGCGCCGAGCGTGGCGGCGAGCACGGCCGCCTTGTTCCTTTTAATAAACTTTGCACTGCGATACCAGAACGCATCTTTGCGGGCGATGACTGGCAGACCCTCCAGGTGACGGCGAATATCCTCTGAGAACTGCTCGACGGAGCCGTACCGCCGCTCGGGTTCCTTGCGCAGCGCCATCAGCACAATGGTGTCCAGGTCACCAGCCAAACAGCGGCGAAGTTTTTCGGGCTGGCCCTCGCGGGTCTCGCTCACCGAGGCAGGCGTGAGCGGGCGGTCGCGGTCGGGCGGCTCCTCGACTCGGCCGATCACCGTGCTGGGCTTCTCCCCCTCTAACCTCCGATGCGGGCGTCTCCAGGAAGTCGGACTCCTGCTCGTCGTAGGCCAGTAGCGACTCGACCTTGCCGCGCAGGTCGGGATCGCCAGCACAGGCTTCATCGAGAAATGCCGCCCGCTGGCCGGCTTCCCGCTCCAGACCTAAGTGAAACAGCTCCTCGACCTTTTGCCAGCGTTCCGCCGTCATCGGCGCCTTCCTTTGTCCAGCTCCTGCCGGAGCCAGGCTTTGGTGATGCGCCAAGCCCGATGGACCGTAATCGGCGCAACACCTAGAACTTCGGCCGTCTCTTCTACCGTGAGACCGCCAAAGAAGCGTAGCTCCACGATACGGCTTTTCTGTGGATCCATGGCCGCCAGGCCGATCAGCGCACCATCGAGGGCTAGCAGGTCCACGTCTGGCTCCTTGGAGAAGCCAATGGCCTCGTCAAGAGACAACTTGCTCTCCGCACTGCCTCGCTTGACAGCCTGATGACTTCGGGCATGCTCGACCAAGATGCGGCGCATCAAAGTGGCGGCGATACCGAAGAAATGGGCCCGGTTCTGCCAACGCACATTCCTTTGGTCTATGAGCTGAAGGTAGGCCTCGTGGACGAGGGCGGTGGGTTGCAGGGTGTGATCGGGCGGCTCACGACGTCAAGGGCCGCGTCTGGTGCGGCTTGTCTTGCCCTTGACATCGTCCAGACCAGAGCGACAATCGGCTGGATCGAATGAGACTCGTGAGTATGTAACTATC
>JAKEER010000770.1 GCA_022616615.1 Acidobacteriota bacterium | reverse complement strand
TTCAGTCCAACGAATTCTTTGTCGGATGCTCGCCGAACTCCCGTCCCAGTTCTCAGCAAGGTCCCGTCGCGGCGAGACCCGACAAAGAATCTTATTCGTTCGACTGAATAGTAAGTTCCAGTTGGCCAGTTCTCAATTGAAAGGGCATCGTTGGTGGCCCGCATGTAAATGATATACGCGCCGCCTCCAGTATTGAAGGACGCACTCATCTTTACCTCGTAGTCGCTGGTGCCATCGGGTATCGCCAGGGTTGAAATCAGCGACCCTCCCCAAGGTTGATAAGCGCTAAGAGCCAGCCCCCCTCCTGACCCGATTTGGAACGTGGTTGGAGTGCAGCATCCGTTTTGGGTCCACTTCGTCAAGTCAATGCTCGTGAACAGGTCAGAATAGTAGTACTGGTACGCCGCCCAGGCGGGCACAGCGAACAGCAGCAGCCAAGCCAGCACGACAGCTTGAGTCCGCCTCAAGAAGACGATTCCATGCCGGGAAGATTGACGATTGAGCAAGAAGGATAGTTTGATGGGACGATTCATTTTCCGGCTCAACAAAGCGTGGCGCAAGTGCGGAGGTTTCATGGCAGGCGCACCCCCAGCGAATCGAGGTCGAAGTCTTTCTTGTGTTTGCGAAACTCTTTTTCGATGTCGGACCGCTTGGCTTTGCCCTTCTCAAAGGTCTTGAGATCAGGCTTCACCTTGGCTTCGTCCAGGATCTCTTTGAAGGCCTGCCGGTTGGCAGCGACGAACTCGACCAGAGCCCATTGACCGTCATCACTCTCCTGAAAAGCGTAGGCGAGGATCCCCTGGCGCGAAGAGACCGCCTCTGAAGCCGTCTCCGGCATTGGTGCAACTGGCACAAACTGCGGCCTCCGCGGATCTTCGGACGTTCCCGCCCCCACCATCGGCACCACACACAGCAAGCGCTCATGGGTGTTGCGCGAATCCACTCGCTGCTGGGCCCATCCGTTTACGGCAAAACTGACCACTACCAGAACAACCGCAATCCAGCTCAATCTTAAGGCACGCATACTCCTCCTTGGAGTTTTCATGTTCCCCTGGAAGCAACCCCCTAGGACATTGAACGCTCAACGCCTCGGGTCCGTTTTGGTATACAGAGAGCGACCTTCAAACCGGGTGAGGATTACAAATGACTGATTACTTCAAAAGATGGCGCAGATTGTCCCTAAACGAAAACCGCCGTCATATGAATGTTGTGTTGAATCGGGATCAACGCAAGATTTCGAGCTTCGTTGATTCGACAGAACTGGGTCGAAAAACGGTCCAGTCCGAAGCGGGTGATCACTTTCGGCGCTTCGCGATTGGCGTGGGCTGTGGCAAAGGGATCAGTCTCCGAAGACAATTTTCCTGTGACTTTGGACATCAAGTATTCCGGTATATGAGCCGCCGCCAGCAGATCGTCATACGTGCCACTTCACGATCGGCACGACCGCCACTACCCGGCACGGCCATCCGCCCGCTGCTGGGCAAGCGCTGGATGGCCGAAAACAAGACTGGCACACCCCACTAGAAACCCACTTCGCCATCGCAGACGCATACTGCCTCCTTGCCACCTAGAAAATGTCATGAACGCACAAATCCGCTCCAGATGCTCTCTTCAACAGACAGCACAACATTTTTTCAGGCCCGTCAAACAGGGATTTAGAAAACAGATCTCACTTGCAGGAATTCAAACTCGGGGAATTCTACATGAAGCGAATTTTATTGCAAGCCTTTTTTTGCACAACGTTGTCTAGCAGACCGATCCTGAATATAGCACGCCCATATTCAATGTCTAAGGGCTGCGCCCAACTGAATCCCGGACGATTCGGATTGAAGTGCAGCGATTGGGAGTGCTAGAAAACCCGATCGAGCAGGAATGAAATGAAGGGGTGAAAGGGTGAAAGGGTGAAGGGGTGAAAGGGTGAAGGGGTGAAGGGGTATAGGGTCAGGGAGGAATAGGGTCAGCCCTTGGCCAGCTGCTGGCCCGAGACGTAGGCGCCGTCCACGTAAAGGTCTGCCGGTTGGTCCAGTCCCATTTCAGCCTGCTGCTCGAGTAGGGCCCCCATTCCAGCTTTCGTCGCTGCCGGTGGCGGGCTGGGTCACGATCCCGGTGATAAAGGCCTGGCGTCGGCTCACCCGGCTCCAGCGGGCCTTCCGGCACGGTCTCAGGCCACTTGCGCTTTGTAGCCCACCCATTCCTTCTTGGCATCGCCGGTCTTCTTGGTGCCCACTGGGCCTCGGGGTCATGGGGGTTCTGTACCGGCGCAGCCGGAAGCTCGCTCTTGCGGACCACTCCCTGTCCTTCAACCATCTCGAATTGCTCGCTCCACACCCGCTCCAGCGCCCGGGGATCTTGCAGCGGAATCATTATTGGATTCCGCTGCAAAACCCCTCGCTTTTGAAAAATGCCGATTTCGGTGGGGATCAGAAATGTCTCCCCATCTCATGAAAATGCGTTGTATGCCAAATGCGCGCGAAAAAAGGTTTTGACAGTTCTCGCAAAACCACGCAGGGTGGGGTTTTACAGCGGAATCTCAAAAGCAGATGTGACCCCATTCGCCCCATTTGCCCATTCGCCTATTCGCCCATTGACCATTGACCTCAAAACAACGGCTTCCAATTCACCGATACGGCTCTTCGTCTCGTGCAAGCGTCGAAATCCTTTTTGAGGATAGAGAGATCATCGTTGTCGAAAAGCCAGCAGGTCTGCTGACGATCGCGACCGGCAAAGAAAAAAGCCGACCACTTCATGCCCGGTTGTTTGAGCATGTCAAACGCAGGCAGCCGCCTGAAAAGATTTTCATCGTCCATCGTCTGGATCGCGAAGCTTCCGGTTTGCTGGTCTTTGCCAAGTCACAGGCTGCCAAGCATCATTTACAACAGCAGTTCAAAGAGCACAGTGCTGGCAGAACCTATGTCGCAATCACGGAACGCCGGCTGGCTCAAGATCGGTGCACCATTCAGTCTTATCTGGCCGAGAATGCCATCCATCGCTGTTACTCGACTCCGGACCGCACCAAGGGCAAGTGGGCTGTCACCCATGTGAACGTGTTGAAGCGCTCCGCTCATCGAACTCTTGTGGAGGTGCGGCTGGAAACGGGACGCAAACATCAGATCCGTGTGCACCTCGCTGAACAGGGCCACCCGATAGTGGGCGATCGGGCTTATGGCAGCTCGACTAATCCAATTCACCGCCTCGCCCTGCATGCCGTCAAGCTGGTGTTCAGGCATCCTCGCACGGGAAAGCAAATGGAGTTTGTTTCTCCACCGCCCGTGGTGTTTTCTTCTCTGGTCTGAGACGACTCGTTGTTCCAAACAGGAAGTGCATGTCTATGTTGCAAGCCAGCCTGGAATTCCTAGCGACGTTCGCCTGTGCTCTCTTCGCAGGAGCCGCGATTTATTAACTGGCGCAGAGGTAGCAGGACACGGCGCGGGGCCTAATCAGCGCCCCTCACCCTCCCCTCACCCCCGATCCCCTCTCCCCGAGTGGGGCGAGGGGAGCAGACATGCTAGAGTCGTGTCTTCTAACCACTGCTCGGACTAGTACATCAATTTTGTGGAGCATCCTGCAAGAATGTCGTGCGGCATCGAGGCTGCGGCCGCTGAATGGGCGCCCAGTTACCGGCGCGCTACCTGGCTACAGGCCCCCTTAGCCGTTCTGGGAACAGCGTGTGCCTTGCTGGCTTGGCTGGCTGGCTCCGGAGCCGGGTGGTTTGCTGGCGGAATGCTGCTGGGTGCTGTCGTTCCCTTCACCTTCGCGGTTATCATGCCAACGAACCGGAGGCTTCTCTCTCCAACTCTTGACCCGCGGTCAGAAGAAACGCGGCAACTGTTAGAAAAGTGGAACCGGCTCCACAGCGTGTTGAGCGTCACCGCGCTGGCTGTTTTCCTGCTCAGCAATTGTCGGTCGCGAGCGACCTGAAACCGTCGAAGCTGGTCGTTCGGGCAACAGGCTGGACGCCTAACTGGCCCCAGTTCTGAATGCTCTCGGCTGCAAGCGACTCTACTCTGGATTCTCCGGAAAGCGACGGCTGCGGTGGGCGTCTTCCCCAATCGAGAGCGGCAGAAGCCGAAGCATGACCTTCTTGCCCTGGCATGCCTACCGCTAAATGCCTCCGGCCGCTCCTTGGACGGCTTCGGGCTTTCTTCAGCCTTCCGTTTCCAACATCCTTAGCAAATACTGTCCGTACTGATTCCCCTTCATGGTCTCCGCAATGGTTCGGACCTGGGCGGCGGTGATAAACCCCATCTTCAGCGCAATCTCTTCAAGGCAGGAAACCATCAGACCCTGCCGGTCCTGGAGCGTCTGAATGAAAACTGAGGCTTGCAGCAGAGACTCGTGGGTGCCTGTGTCGAGCCAGGCAATGCCGCGCCCGAACTTCTCGACGTGCAGTTGTCCCGCCCGAAGATATTCGAGATTGAGGTCGGTGATCTCCAGCTCTCCCCGTGCAGAAGGCTTAAGGCGGGAGGCCACCTCGGCCACCTGGCTGTCGTAGAAATACAAACCGGGCACGGCGTAGGATGAGAGAGGATGAGCAGGTTTTTCCTGCAGTGCTTCCGCCCTTCCGTTACTGTCGAAGGAAACGACGCCGTAACGCTGCGGATCGCGCACTTGATAAGCAAAAATCGTTGCACCGCTCTCGCGGTCAGATGCATTTTGGATGTACCGCGGAAGCCCATGGCCGTAGAAAATGTTGTCCCCTAGCACGAGGGCCGCAGACGCGCCGCCCAGGAACTCCCGTCCGATCAGAAAGGCCTGAGCCAGCCCGTCGGGGCTGGGCTGCGCAGCATACTGGAGTTCCAATCCCCAAGTGTTTCCGTCGCCCAGCAGCCGCTTGAAGCCAGGCTGCTCATGCGGCGTGGTGATGACCAGGATCTGGCGGATGCCCGCCAGCATGAGCACAGAGAGCGGATAGTAGATCATCGGCTTGTCGTAAACGGCCATGAGCTGCTTGCTCACCGCACGCGTCAGCGGATAAAGCCGCGTCCCTGATCCGCCAGCCAGAATGATTCCCTTTCTCATCACGCAGTCTCCTTCTCAAGGCCTAGCCGCTCGCGCCTGTACTTCCCTTTCTGGACCTCCCGGCACCAGTCACGATTCTCGCAATACCAGCGGACGGTCTTCGCAATGCCGCTTTCAAAATTGTGCTTCGGCTCCCAGCCCAGCTCGCGGCGGATCTTTTCAGCGTCAATCGCGTACCGACGGTCGTGGCCGGGCCGGTCGGCGACAAATCGCTTCAGCGCCGTGTAGCTCGCTACACCCTGCCGCTGCAACGAAGGATTGGCGGATGCAGGCAGCAGTGCTTCCAGACAAGCGCAGATGTGGTCGACAATCTGAAGATTCGTACGTTCGTTCCTGCCCCCAATATTGTATTTTGCGCCCAGCGCGCCTTTTTCGAGGACGAGCAAGATTCCCCGGCAGTGATCCTCGACGTAAAGCCAGTCGCGAACGTTGCCTCCATCACCGTAGATCGGCAGCGGCTTTCCTTCCAAAGCGTTGAGCAGCATCAAGGGGATCAGCTTTTCCGGAAATTGATAAGGGCCATAGTTGTTCGAGCAGTTTGTGATGAGCGCGGGCAGGCCGTAGGTCTCGGCATAGGCCCGCACCAGGTGGTCTGCTGACGCCTTGGAGGCGGCATACGGCGAGTTCGGCGCATAGGGTGTCATCTCGGAAAATAGTCCAGTGCTACCCAGGGTGCCAAACACCTCGTCGGTTGAAACATGCAGAAAGCGAAAACGCTGTTGTTGTTCCGGGGCCAGCCCCTTGAAGTAAAGGCGTGCCACTTCGAGTAATTCCGAAGCACCAACGATGTTCGTCGTCACAAAAGGACGCGGATCATCGATGGAGCGGTCAACATGCGTTTCAGCGGCAAAATTCACCACCGCGCTGGGCTCATGCTCGCGAAAAACGGACTCGAGGCAGGCGCGGTCCGTAATGTCGCCGCGAACAAAGGCGAAGCGCGGGTTCTGACAAAGGGTTTGCAGATTGCTCAAGCTGCCGGCATAGGTGAGTTTGTCGAGGACCACGACGCGCCCCGGAGTCTCGGCAAGAACCAGGTGGACAAAGTTGCTTCCAATAAATCCCGCGCCGCCGGTAACCAGCATGGACGCCATGAGAGCTTCTCCATTTGCGTTTTTCCAAGCAGCGCCCAGTATACCAGACGGGTTCTGTTTTGGCGGGGTTGGAACTGAAGAGTGCCTTCCCTGCGCCGGTCGCGATGATTTCGGCTGGCGTTTGCCCGCGTGTGCCGTTATGATGTCACGGCTTTTCGGACTGGCGCAGGTTTTCAACGCCTGAAAGAGATTCGACTTTCGCGAGGGTTGTGCATGGAAAACCTTAAGCAACTCATCCGCAGCGTTCCGGATTTCCCCAAAAAAGGGATCTTGTTTTACGACATTACGACGCTGTTGAAGAACGCCCAGGCTTTCAAAGAAGTGCTGGATCAACTGAGCTCCCGTTATCGCAATCAGAAGATCGATCTCGTTCTGGGCATAGAGTCAAGGGGTTTCATCTTTGCCCCGGCGCTGGCTTGCCAACTGGGCGCTGGTTTCGTGCCGGTGCGTAAGCCGGGCAAGCTGCCAGCCGAGACGATCAAAGTGAGCTACGACCTCGAATATGGGAAGGATACGCTGGAAATCCACAAAGACGCCATAGAACGAGGGCAGAGGGTGCTGGTCGTGGACGATCTGCTGGCCACGGGCGGAACAGCGGCTGCGGTGACCCAGCTCATTCGGCAGTTAGGCGGAGAAGTTGCCGGTCTGGCATTTTTGGTGGAACTGGATTTTCTGAATGGCCGGAAAAAGCTGGAGGGCTGCGACGTGTTCAGCCTGCTGCGGTATCAGGAGTAAAAGATGTTGCAACACGCGCAGCAGCGTGCACACCAAACCAGCCCGGGCCGTGCCTTCAGGGGCCGGGTCTTAGTCCATTGATTCGAGGCACAGATCTGGTGACTCCAAGCCAGCCGTCGCAAACGCCAGAATGACCGGCTCCCGCGAGTTCAAGCTTCCATCGTGAATTCGTTCAGGATCTTGAGGAAGTCTGCTTCGCGGGTCAGGAAGGCATCTACAACCTCTGGGTCAAAATGTTTTCCGCGATCAGTCAAGAGGCGCCTTTTCGACTCGTCGGGGCTCACCATATCTTTGTACACGCGCTTCGAGGTCAATGCATCGTAAGCGTCGGCGAAAGCCACGATCCTGGCGCACAGCGGAATAGACTCCCCAGAAAGACCGAATGGATAGCCAGAGCCATCAAACTTCTCGTGGTGGTGGTAGGCGATTTCCTTGCCCAGCGTGAGGAACGAACGACCGGGCAGCTTGCTTTCGGCCGCTTTGAGAGCATCACCGCCGATGATGGTGTGCGTCTTCATGATCTCGTACTCTTCGTGAGTGAGCTTGCCAGGTTTGAGCAGAATGCTATCGGGAATTCCCACTTTGCCCACATCATGCAGCGGGCTCGACTTGTAAAGCGCGTCAATGTACCGTTCGTCGACCTGCGTCCGGTAGGGCGGCAGTTGTGCCATGTGCTCGGCCAGCACCCGGCAATATTCGCGCATCCTCTCGAGATGGACTCCGGTCTCCGGGTTGCGGCATTCGGCCAGCTTGGCAAAGCCGATGATCGCCGCATCCTGGGCTGACTGCACTTCTAGCAGGCGGTCGATCAACTGCTGTTCCAAGTTCTTCTTGTCCGTGATGTCTCTGACAACAAAAACATCGGCAAAGGCCTTCCCGCGCGAGTCTTTCACCCGGCTGATGGTCAGGTTCGCAAACCACTCGCTGCCGTCCTTGCGCCGGTCAATCACTTCGCCAGACCAGCAGCCCGTGGAGGCCAGGTCGTAGGCTACCCGCCGGCCGAAATCCAGGGAGGAACGGGTTCCTTTCAAGATTTCGGGAATCGTTCCCATCAGCTCCTGGCGAAGAAAGCCTGTCAACTGTTCGTAGGCCGGATTCACCATGATGATGCGATTCTCAAGATCCGTGATCATGATGCCATCGATGGTGCTGCGCACGATGTCTTCGAAAAGGATCGACTCCACCATCCCGATTTCCACCCTCTCGCGCAGGGATTGCCGGTCGGTCTGTTCCTTAATATAGTGTTTGCGTTTCTTCAGGGCCGCATGAACAGTGGTGACAATTTCCCCGGCAGTCGACGGCTTGACCAGATAGTCGTAGGCTCCGCTCTTTAGCGCGCGGCGCACTTGCGCAGTGTCGTTCTGCCCGCTCACCAGGATGACGGCGATATCGGGATGCGTTGAGACGATGTCCCGCAGCAGGTCAAGCCCCGAGCGTTCCGGCATGATCAGGTCTGTCAATACACATGTGTAGGCCTGCTGTTGCAGGTATAGCAGCGCCTCGGCAGCCGACCCGGCTTGGTCACACTCATAGCCGCCCGTTCTTAAGACTTCCACCAGAGCTCTGCGCACATCATGATCGTCATCCACAATCAGAAGACGGTGAGTCTCGGCTGCAGAGTCGTCACTTGCCGGCATCGTCATCGTCATATTCAGCGGCTCGCTCTGGGTCGGACTTTCCATAGGGTTGGGAAGACTCTTTCAGGCTTCGGTGAATCGACTGACTCAACAGGCGCGACTGGAAGCGTCTGCGTACCAACCACAGCGATGCGGCGAAACCCAAGAGTTGATGTGTCGACCTAGCAAGGTTGATATCGGCTCAAGGTGGTTTCACTTTAGCCTTTTCTGAACGCCACCTGGCGTCGGGGAGCAGCGTTTGCTTAAAAAAACTTGTCGGGGGTTAGGGTATTCGAAGCAGGATCGAAGCTCGGCGGATGATGACGAAAACATGAGGCAGATTCCGAAAAAAGGCCGCCTAACG
>JAKEER010000119.1 GCA_022616615.1 Acidobacteriota bacterium | reverse complement strand
TCAGAGCCGACATAGTAGCGCGCTCGCCGCAGACCGGCGGGCAGAAGGCGGGCTAGCAAAACCCGCTGGAACGCGAAGGGAAGCAGGAGCGCGAGATGAGCACGCCTTTCGAGACGCGGAGAGGGCATCAGCCGAAGCAGCAGGGTATGCCGCAAGGCGACCGACCGCTGCCGCAGCGTAAACGCTGCCCCTCGCCTCGAACGCCGCTCAGGGGAGCTACTGGAACGAGCCGTCCAGTCTCTACCGGTAAGTGATGACGTGGTTACGGACATCATCCTCCTCTGCCTTGAAACTGCCAACGTGCTCTGGAGAGCCGTATGCGTTATGTGGCGCCCCCAGTTATGTGGCGTTTGGGAGAGCGGGGAGCGTGGCTGATTGGATTGGCGAATGTGAACTCCACATAACTGACTTCAGCTACAGAGACCGCAGAAAGTTTATCAGAGTCGGCTCGATGGACCAAGGTTGCCGGGAAGTATTCTGTTCCTGGGGCTCGCACTTGGCCAATGCTTTGGCTTTCATCTGGAGGTCGATTTCCAGAGAGACATTGGTCGTGTTGAGAGAAACGTGACCCAACCAGGCCCGGATGGTGTTAATGTCAACGCCCGAACGGAGGAGATGCATCGCGGTGGTGTGCCGCCTGCGCCATGATAGTGCTCCAGGCAACGCAAGACATCCGAAAGGTCTCACTGTGGTTGGGGCATAGCAATCTGGCAACTACGGAGACCTACGTTCGTGCCGACCCCGGCGAGAAGCTAGAGGCTATTGAGGCGGTGGTCCCACCACTCCTGCGCAAGGGCGTTCCGGCCGCCGGACAAACTGATTGCCCTCTTGAGAGCCAAACCTTAATGGAGAGTCAAAAAGGCGTGTGGCCGCTGGCTGCACGTCCTTTCCAGCCGTACTCCCCACAAGGAACGACTCCCCATAAGACAGGAGTTGTAGCAGGGACGCTGGTAGTCGCAAGAGTCACACTGCTGGAGATGACCTCCCAGGACCGCGGTGCGGCAGACTTCGATGTCGTGCACTAACCTTCGGACTTATGCGAAGGACCACATTGGCGTGAGAGAGCAGGTACTGTCCGCATGCGTGAACGGCGCCTCCTGATCGTGTGCCGTCAAAGTTTCGGCGGACTGTGTTGGCGGCCTATGCAGCCTATTGGGAAAGGTTCTGAGGCCCAAGAGGGATGAGCTTTGAACGCTCAATCGCTCGCCGGTTTTCTTTCAGCTTGCTAGCCACGGCGAAAACCGCATTGGCTTCGGAGGATTGGCCGATTTTCTGGTACCACCGTCCGAGACGGTAGTGAAAAGAACCATCCTTGTCGGCCCGGAGCACTTGCTTCATTTCCTCAATGGCCTTTCCAAACTCCCCCAAGGTTGCATGGGCGTCGGCCAATTCGGCACGCGCCTCAAGGAAGTTCGAGTCGGCCTCAAGGGAACGATGGAAATGAGCGATGGCCCGCTGGGCATCTCCACTCTTCAACAGAAGCTTGCCGAGCTCGTGATTGAGAGCGGAATGAGCAGGGAACTTTGCAACCGCAATCCTGGCTTTCTCAAGTGCCTCAGAGACTCTCAGCTGCGTGCTGAGAAACTGGACGAACAGCAAATGCACCTCGGGGTCGGCGTTGCCTGTAGATAAGGCCTTTTCATATTCTGAGCACGCCCTGGCCGTGTCATGGCTATCATTCGCCAGATCGGCCAAGAGCAAATGAGCGCGATAGGAATCGGGATTTCTTGCGATGGTCTTTTGGAACGTCTCACGCGCAAGCTCCCGACAGGTTCGGAACAGCCAATAGTAAGCCGAATCGTCGGACACGCGACGGAGCACAGTAAGCAAACTCTCCAAAGCTCGAGCATATTCTCCAAGGTTCAAGGCCGATACCGCCAGATCCAGGTTCTCAGCCACGGAGACAGGACGCGTCCGCTGCTGCTGGAGCTGCTTTAAGCGGAGGCTATAGCTGGCACCGGGAGAAGTCGGTGAAGTCTTCAGAATCTTTGCCAACTCTTCGAACTTGCTCTGCGCCGCCTCCGCCGGCTTCTCTGCACCCAACTCGAGGTTGGCCGAGTACAGAAGGGCTTGCGCTGAGGCCTTGGCAGAGGCGTCACGGTCATCGCGCGCCTCGCTTTCAAGAGTCCTCACTTCTGTGATGATTCTTCTCAATCGGTCAGAAGCGAAGCTCACCGCAAGCTCTGTGAGGTGCTTTCGTACAAACGGGGGGTCCACTTGGAGCGCATTTTGCAGACGGTTCAGGGCGCCAACGAAGTTTTCTTGAACCAGCTCCAGACGAATGAGGGCCATTTCCACTTGCTGGTTGCCGGGATCCAATCCTTTGGCTCTGGTCAACTGCTCCTGGGCCGCACGAGCCTGCCCAGAGGTCGGAGCATCATCTAAATAGAACAGGCCAAAAGCCAGGCGAGCTTCGACCAAGTCTGGCTGAGCGGCCACCGCAGCCTGAAAATTGCTCTCAGCGTCCTGACGACGTCCAGCCACCGCCTGGAGTTCGGCAAGTAAGATCTTTCCGTACCCTGACGGATAAGGTGAATCGATCAGCTTGCGTGCGGCCGCCCGGCTCCAGTTCAGGTAGGCAATTCCCAGGCGATACCACGCCTCTTCGATTTCGGGGTTCCGTTGGAGAAGCCGGTGATACAGCGCTACTGCCTGCTCGAACTGGTCCAACCGGACATAGGCGTTGGCAAGCTCGTAGGTAGCCTGCGGGTGGTTGGGTTCAATGCTGAGGACAGACAGGAGAGAGGAGACGGCTTTCTGCGGCTGGTCCAACTTCAGATATTCGATGCCCAGAAACAAGTGGGGTACGAGCAAGCGTGGTTTGATCTCAGCCGCCTTCGCAAAGGCTTTCGCCGCGTCACGATGCTTGCTGAGTTCATGGAGACACAAGCCCATGTTGGTCCAAACTTCGGCAATGCCTGGGTCTATCCTGAGAACCTGGTCATACAGTCTGGCGGCCTCTGCAAAATCGCGGCGCTGTTCGGCTTGCCGAGCCTTGCTGAAAAGAGGAGCGATTCTCTCTGAAGCCTTGGAGTTTGAATCTTGAGCCAACGTCTGGGTTACCGCAAATGAGCTGAAACCTAGCCAGACGAAGAGAATGGAGAATGTTGAAGAGCGAATCAAAAAACGCCGCGAAGGATTCATTGGTATTGCAATTTTCTTCCGGCTTAGGTCAGGACCAGGGGATGCCCCGAGGTTCGTCATTCCGGCCAAGCCAAGCGCGAGCCGGAATCCAAGGCCGTCGACTACTCCCGAATGTAGCCTGGATTCCCCATTAGCGGGAATCTGTGGAGTTTCTACATTTGTCCCCCTTTTCCAAGGGGGACGCCGCGTTTTTTGCGGCAGGGGGTCTTCGTTGGTTGGTACCACACCCCCTGTAGTCCCCCCTTGCCAAGGGGGACAAAATGCGGCCGCTGGCCGCGTCGGTCAGCCTTTCAGGCTGACCAGGATTCCCGCATTCGCGGGAATCTGTGAATTGGACGTTCTTCTGGCTCCCCTCCTGAGATCAGGAAGGGAAGTGCCGCGCAGCGACAGCGGTCGCGCAGCGGCACGGGGGTGGTCCGAGGGATGCATGGAGAACCGTCATCCAACGTTCGTATTGAGGAAGAGCGGCACGAAACGTTCAATTGAAGGTTTCCGCAAGGGCCGCTCGCACCACTCCGGCGCTGGCGTGGGACCGCTGTCCCGTGCCATCGCCCGCCCCTCCTCAGCCGAGGGGAATCACAAGGTCCAATCTCCAGATTCCCGCATTGCGGGAATGACGCAGGTCTTGGGAACTTCTTCATTCGGTGCTCAGGTCGACGGTCGCTTTCTGTTTGCGCTCGAGTTCGGCCAAAGCCTGGTACCGCGTCAAGTGCTCCTTGGCCTTTTGAGTTTGCTTCAATCGCCGATACAGTTGAGCGAGCTGATAGTGGTACTGGGACTTCCCCTCGTCCAAACGCACCGCAGTTTCCAGCGCGGCTTGGGCATCTCTCAGTTCCCCCAGAGTAACCAATGCCTTTCCCAGGTAGAAATGAGGTTTTGCCCAATCGGGTCGAACCGCCACTGCACGACGAAAGAAGGGTTCTGCTTCGCGGGCCCCTTTTTGGCGCTCGGTCAGAAATCCCATCTGCAGCATCGGCCACGCGCACTCTCTGGATTGAGACCCACAGAGCTGAAGTGCCTTTCGATAGCTTTGCTCAGCCAGCGACCGGTCATGGAGCCTTTCCTGAACTTGACCCAAGGCGGTCCAGGTCTTCACCGAGGAAGGACTTTGCTCGATGGCTCTCTGGAAGGCTTCTTCAGCATTTTTCAGGTCATCGGCTTCATAGACGGAGCGGCCCAGCAAGTAGTGGAGTTCCCAATTCTTCGGATCCAGTTCCACCGATCTCCGAAAGCTCTTTTCGGACTCCTTCAACATCCCGCCGAGAGCGTAGTTCACGCCCAACAGCTTGTAGATCTCAGGGTACTCGGGCTGTCTCCGGGCCGCTTTCTCGAGCCATTCAATGGATTCATTAATTTTGTTTAGGCGCTGGCTGGCTAGTGCCAGCAACATGAATCCATCCAGGGATTCCTTTAGGCGGACTGCTGAAAGTGCGGAACGCTCGGCGAGGTCGTGACGCCCGGTGATGCTGTAGATCTGAGCGAGCAGCAAGTAACCGACATCCCAGGCGGGTCTGTGCTCTAGTTCACTCTGGATGATTTGTTCTGCTTGCAAATACTGGCGGGCGTCCAGCAGCAATTGAATGTTCTGGGGGATTTGGAACGACGGAGTCGGGCCGCTGAGAGCTACGAAAAAACCTAACAGAAAACCAGGAACAAGCATCTTCCTTAAGCAAACTTTAACCGCTTCCGAAGTTATGGATTACATAGGAGTATCTCATGTCCCCTAGTCCGACGCCACGTTCGATGAAACCACCCCTCTGAACAAAGGCGGGAAAGGCATGAGAAGCCTTCACCGAAGCGCCGGGGGTTGTCCGTTCATTTTCTCCCGCACCTATCGAGACAAGCTCCTGAAGGCTTCGCGACCGCGTGAAATCTTCTCAAGATCTCACCTTCGCCTTCTTTCGCCCTTGGCTAAGGGAAAATGTTTTCAAAGGGTTTCTGCCGCGCTGCGGCGCCACGTTCGAAACTATTCCCCCTTAACAAAGGGGGCGCCGCGGAGCGACGGTGGTCGCGCAGCGGCAGGGGGTTGTCCGGTCAGCCTTCCGAACCCTCACCACAACCCCCTGAAGGCTTCGCCTTCTTTCCCCCTTTGTTAAGGAGGAATGTTTCCAAAGGAGTCTTTATTCTGCATTAGATGATGGTAAGGACTCTGTCCGCCCTGCGTTCTGCTATGCAACCGTCAGAATGTGAACCTCGCTTGAAGCTGCAACTGCCTTTCGACATTCGATCGTCCCCAGAACGAGCCGAAGCCGATGGCACGGCCACCCTGGATTCTCGGAGCAGCTGTTACCGACGTGTTGGGGTTGTTCCAGACGCTGCGGTTAAAGAGGTTGAGCGCATCGCAGCGAATCTCCAGGCGCTTGTTTTCGGAAATATTGAACTGCTTGGCCAAAGCCAGGTCTTCATTCTTATATGGGAAGCCGCGGATGTCGCCGTAGGTACGGGCCGCGTTACCCACCGTGTAAGCAGCCGGCGGCGCGAAGGCGTTCACATTGAACAGCCACCCGGTACCGGGCCAAACGTTGGAAACGTCATTGTGACGCGCCTGCCCGGGTACGACATTATACCGGCCTCCCCTATTGAAGAGGGCATTGCCGAGGTTGTTCGGGTAGCCGATCCCCAAGGCTCCTCCGCTGGAATACTGCACGATGCCGGAAATCTTCCAGCCACCCAACACGACTTTGGCCGCGGGGCGACTCAGCAGCTTGTCGAAAGGAAGCTCATAGCCGAATGCCGCGACGAGATTATGTGGGCGGTCTCCAGGAGTAAATCCTGCCGTTGCCAGTCCGCGTTCCAGTGACAGGTTCTTAACATCCGTTGAGCCGGCCCCGCCCCACCCAAAGGCATCATCGACGGTGGTGATGTTCTTGGAAAGGGTGTACGACACCAGGAAGTCCAGCCCGTGAGACAAGCGTTGCTGGACCTTGACTTGGAGCGAATTGTAATCACTCTCTCCCACCGTGGCCTGGGGAGCATAAATGCCCGGAAACTGCGGGTAGGGGCGCAAGGCCTGGGCTACTGTTCCCTGGAAACCAGGATACGGATACTGGACACCGAGTGCTGCGGCATCCTGGGCGTTATTGATCTGCTGCAGCAGCTTATCGCCCATCGAGAGAATGCTCAAGTCGTTCTGGTTCGGGTTGACGAAATTGCCCGTGATGAGCCGAGTACCGTGATTGCCGACATACGCGGCCTCAACACTGAGGTTCTGAGTAATCTGCCGCTGGAGGGCGATGTTCCAACTGTAAATCCGCGGGAGCCTGCCGTCTTCAGGTCGGAAGACCCCGATCCATTGATTGTTCAGCAGCGTGGGATCAAAAACTGGCGGCCGTGCGTTGACCGGCGGAAATCCGTTATCCAAACTGAACTGCGACTGCGTGGCCGGATTGATGGGAGGATAGGCGGTTGTCACGCTGCCCGATCCCACTGATTGAATCGGGTCGAACGTATTGGCCTCTACCCGGCCGTAGACGATGCCGAACCCACCCCGCAACACGGTTTTGTCGGTTGTGCGGTAAGCGAGGCCGATGCGAGGTCCGAGACCCTTGAAGTCCGTATCCAGCCAGCTCTTGCGGCCTGTCCGGCCGGCCTCCGGTCCCGATCCCAGAAAGCCCAGCGCTCCTGGCCGTCCCCCTGCAGCGGGATTGGGCAAGTCAGGCACGAACGACGAAATCCGGCTGTACTTCTCGGTAAAGGGTCGATGCAGATCATAGCGCAGGCCGTAGTTGATCGTGAGACGGGGCGTGACTTTGAAGTCGTCCTGCGCGTAGAAGGCATAATCGGAATATCGATACGACACATGCACCGGCGAGTTGAGAGATGCCGAACCGACTTCGCCCAGCAGAAAGCTTGCGAAGGGCGCTCCGATGAGACTGTAGATCCCTGAACTGCCGGACAGATAAGGCAGAGCCGTCTGCGCGCCACCGAAGTTGAGACCGCCATAGGCTCCGTTGCCACCGAAGAAGTTGGCCATGGCGTGACGGTACTCGCCACCGAACTTGAAAGTGTGTTTACCGACCACTTTCGAGAACGAATCGACGACGGTCGGGACGGTGTGATAGAGGTGCTTTAGCTGTTGCGTTCCAATATTGCTAAGGGAACCAGAGAAATTGACGGCTGGGAACCAGCCTTTGATCAGAGTCCCCCGTAATCCCAGTTCTGCCTGCGGATCGAAGCCACGATCGGGAACTCCATCCGGATTCTGATAGCGCAGCAATCCAACGGCGAAGTGATTGATGGCATTGGCCCCGAACGTGTAGTCGTGGTTGATTCTCACAATCTTGGAGGTAATCGTCTGATCTCGGGCCGAGTCAGCCGCCCCGAAAGGAGTCGCGCCATTGATCTTGTGGGTATACATGTAATTGAACGATCCCGAAAGATGGCTCCGAGGCGAGAATTGGTGATCCATCTTCAGACTCCAGATGACTTCGTCGCGCAGCGGCGTGCCTGTGGGGCCAAGCAGGTTGTTGGCGTCAAGACTGGGAATACCGGCCTGGGGGAGGAAACCGAGAATGCGCTTTGCGACTTCGCTCCGGATCGGAAGCTGGTTATTAGGGAAGGGATCTCGCACCACGTAGGATTGGCCACCGACAACGACGCTCCGTGTCGTCGCGGGATCATAAATCTGGCCTTGGCGGATGGGTCGCCCGAGTACGTCGGTACCCAGAACCGTCGGCAACAGCAGCGATGACAGGTCCCCTCGGCGCCACTCGTCCCGCGGAACACTCCAGAATCCCTTCTGCTTATCGCGCGTGTAGAACTGCGCGTAGGACGTGAACCAGAACGTCTTGTTATGGCCGTCGTATAACTTCGGAATCACCAAAGGCCCGCCGAGCGTGCCTCCAAACTCATGGCGTCTCAGTTTGGTCTTGGGATCAGACGCGGGCAAATCTTTGTTCCTCGCATTGAAGAACTCATTCCGGAGATACTCATAGGCGGCGCCGTGCAGTTGGTTGCTACCCGACTTGAGCGTGATATTCATGATTGCCCCGCCCGCCTGACCGTACTCCGCGTTGAAATTCGAAGTTTGGATGTTGATTTCCTGGATGGCGTCTACAGAAGGTTGCGCTTCGTTGAAAACGCCGGGAGTCGGATTCGTGCTGGAAGCGCCATCAATGCGGATCTCCTCCGAGAAGCTCTGCAGCCCGTTTTGACTCGTTATCGGCCAGCTTTGATCACGGCTGACTGAAGCACCGGGAACAAGCCGCAGGAAGCTCTGGGGATTCCGCATGGCACCGCTGAAGTCAACGGGCAGTGCGTTGAGGTTCTCGGGCGTAATCGACGTGGACAGCTCGGCCGACTCGGTCTTCAGGACACTGGCGTCTGCCTGAACTTCCACCGTTTCAGACACTTCGCCAACTTGCAGAGTAACGTCCAAGCGGGCTGTTTGAGCCACCTGAACCGTGATTCCCTCCCGGATGTAAGTCTTGAATCCCGAGAGTTCAAGTTTCACTAGATAAGTCCCCGCCGGCAAGAGCGGAATGGTGTAATTGCCTTCTTCGTTGGTGATGGTTTTTGAAATGATGCCCTTGCTCACATTCGTCGCGGTCACCGAAGCCTTCGGGAGCACCGCACCCGTCGCATCGTTCACGATGCCGGTGATGGTTCCACGATCACTCTGTGCTGAAACCGTGAGCGGGACGCTCAGGCAGAGCAACAAGGCAATAATAAGGATGTAGTTCTTTGAGTCAAACATAGTGTCTCCTTTCCCTTCGTTGTCTTTGGACGACAGGTCATCTGTGCATTGGTCGAAACACAAGACGTGTGTTTCTCCCCCTTTCGAAGCGCGTAAGGGGGAGATCAAGAGGGGGTTCGTCCGCCAGACCCCCTGCCGCGGAAAACGCGGCGTCCCCCTTGCCAAGGGGGACAAATCCAGGGGGGCCTAGCTCACTGGTGTCTATCCTTCAGGGAGAGTTCGTCCGAACCGCGTGAAAGCTCTCCAGCGATCACGGCTTCAAACTCTGCAACCTGACCGTCGATCAGGGGAAATGCAGCGAACAATTTCCGGAGAGAATCTTCCCCATATCCGGCTGCACCGGTGTCAGCAAACAGGCCCCGGACAAGCCGGTCTAATTGCTCAACCTGGGAAAAGAGGACTCGACACCGGGCTTCCCATCCGGAGTTCCTCGTTAGGCTCAATGGCAGCGCCAGGGCGGCCTCCTCGCCTTCAGGCAAGCGCCCAATGATCGAAGACAGTACCGGTTCCAACCGGCTCCGACAACGAGACATGTTTGTTTTGAGAGCGCTCGTATGGTCTCGTGCCATGACTTCAAGCAGCCACTTCAACTGCGGTCTGAGTTCACTCGTTCTGTTGGCCTCGCTCCACTCAGCCAGATGGCGTAAGGCCCACGCTTCTGTCAGGGCAGATTGGGAAAGGGAGACTGCTTCGTTGGAAAACTCCACGATCTGGGCGTTGACCGAACGGGCTTGCTGTCTCTGAGAGTCTAGTCGGCCATGTTCGGTGAAATATCGTCGGAGTGACTCCTGGACTGGAGACTTCGAGTTGTGGGGTTGAAGAGTGTAATCCGTGACTGCTGAGCCGTCGGAATCATTGACAGCCGGAGAAGGTGAAGAGCTGGCATTCAGGGCTTCCTCCACAGTCTGAATCTCCGCCGTCGTCAGCGGAATGGCCCGCAATGCTTCCAGCAGTTGCTCCCGCCGCACGCTCGTCTCTACGACGCCACGAATCCTTACTCCTGAACGATCTCTGATCACCTCGAGCGCTTCGCCCAGGCAGGCTTTGGCCCGATGCAAGGCAAACCAGGCTTCAATTTCTGCGGCGATCAACTCACTAGTAGAAGGAGCGGCCGGAGGTTCAGGCAACGGCGTCAGCGCTGGTATTGGTGCAATGGTCAGCGGGGCGCGCAGTGGGTTCGCGTCGGCAAAAATCGAAGCAGGAAGCAGATTCAAAGCCAGTACGTCAAAACTCGTTTCGGTCAATTCGTACTTCCGCACCTCATCCCTTGCTTGCACCTCGAGACGCTGTTCTACCGGATGCCAGTCATCGGTTCGAACAACCAACTCAGCTTTCACAATGGCATTGTTTGCAAACGGCCCTGCCGGAGCGGTGATGAGCGTCAGAGCACTCCTGCCATCCGGTAACTCTTTTTCGATGACTTCCTCAGTTTTCTGATGCAGCGTGTGCCGCCAAGTTTCATAGACGCCCGCAGAAAGCGGATGTCGAACATCCATTCGATTCGCCCGAAGAATCTGCTGCAGTTCGATCAAGACCGGCGGGGCTGAAGCCGATTCGGATGAACTTTGTATTGCATGCTCTGAGTCGATCTCTCCCGCGATGAATCGCCGACCATTTTCATCCTCCACGCGCTGTCTGAAGCGGGAGTGGGTAACGTCGTTCCAAATCTCCCATGACACAACCTGGGGCGATCTGGGTGCCGAGCTTCCGCGACGCAACTGCAGCTTTCGGTACACTACCGGCCCTGCTACTTTCTGTAGCCTTTGAGTTTCCGCTTGCTTTGTACGTTCCAGAATCTCTCGAGCCGAAACGGTAGGACTCGAAGTCATTCTGAGCAAAATGACGATCAGCAGAGCTGAAGCCGTAACAACAGTGAGCCAGCGGACCGAAAGGAGAGACGACTCGCGAGTTCGCCTTAGCGCGACGATCCATTGAGCAAAGAGCGTGGGTGCACCCAGTTCCGAGTCCAGCTGGTCAAGCCTTGACTGCAGCCTGGGCAAAGCGCCGGCTGGGGAACTCGACGACTCTCCCAGCGCAGAGGCTCTCGATTTCATAAAGGCAGAAATCAGACGTTCGGTCTCCTCCCGCTTTACCCGGCATGACCAGCAACCCTTCAGATGCGCTTCCACCCTCTGACTCGACTTGGCGTCCATCTCGCCATCCAGATAGACCAGGAGCTCATTTTCGGACGGATGCCAGGTCTGGTAGAGCAGCGACTTGTGTCGTTTGCTAAACATAGGTTTCACTCTTCAACTTCTTGATCACTCGTCCCAGGAAGCTGACTAACGTCGGGGCTTTCATCTCCAGTACTTGCGCGATTTCCCGATAAGTCAGTCCTTCTGCTCGAAGCTCCAGGCAGTATTTCTCTTGAGCAGAAAGCCGCGCCAGGGCAGCCTCAAACCTTTCCTGTTGTTCTCTTTCCAATACCTTTTGTTCGGGACTTGCCGAAGGATCGCGGCTTTGCTCCCTGAGGAGATCCCAACCCGCAGGATCTAAAAGCTCGACAGGACTCTTCTTTCTAAATCGATAAAGGACCAGGTTGTGAGCCACCCGAAAAATCCATGGACGGACATCTTCAATAACCTGTCCCTTATGCAAAGCTCGATAGAGCCGGATGAAAGTCTCTTGCATCGCATCTTCCGCTTCTGAGGGATCATCGAGAACCCTCACTAAGTAGCGGAAGACTGAGTCCTGCAGGAGTTCAAAGACCTCGCTGACTTTCTGCTTCACGTCGGAGGCGCTCTGCATCCTCCGCAACAGTTCCCTGTTGAGCCAGATCTCTGATACTGAACCTACTCTTGATTCCACAGACAACCCCGCCAATCCCAACGGAGAGAACGCCCTTCGATTCAGAAAACAACAGCGTCGGGAGGTCTCAGGCTTCGTTGACCCCGTCTCTTGATCCAAGCGTTCTCAGGCCAAGAGTCGAATTTGGATCCTTATACTTCTTAAGATGCTGGTCGAGCCATTTTTTATGAAGCGGCTTCCAAAAAAGTCTTTCCGGTGAAAAGCGCCGGGAGTTGGGTATTTCGTGGACCCATCGATCCAAAAATGCCCATCTACCGGTGAT
>JAKEER010000769.1 GCA_022616615.1 Acidobacteriota bacterium | reverse complement strand
CGCCCTGCGTGGTCAGACTCCATCCACTATTCCATCCCATGAAAATAAGCCCATCACTAATTGTGCAAACACCGCCACCAATTAACGTGATCACGCTCAACCCGGCGAAGGCACCGCCGATACCCGCCGCCGCACTGGCCAAAAGGAGCTGTGGACGCAGCCGGAAGAGCGCCTCGCCGTGGAAAAAGTCGTGGCGATCCTGGTGGACGAGCGCCTGCTGACCACCAGTCGCGCGGCCAGCGGCGAGGAGCAGGTGGATGTGGCGCACGAGGCCTTGATCCGTGGCTGGCCCCGTTTGAGTCAGTGGATCAATGAAGACCGCGAAGGCCTGCGCTTGCAGCATCGCTTGAGCGAAGACACGAAGGAATGGAACCAGCACCGGCGGGACGACAGCTTCCTCTATCACGGCGCGCGGCTGGCCCAGGCGGTGGAATGGCGGACGGCCCATGAAGGCTTGCTGAATGAATTGGAACGCGACTTTCTCGATGCCAGCGTCTTGCTTGAACAGCGCGAAGAGGAAGAGGAGAAAGAACGGCAGCGGCATGAGCTGGAGGCCGCGCAACAATTGGCAGAGACTGAAAAGAAACGTGCCCAGACGGCAGAGGCATTGGCCGTTACGGAGAGTAAGTCCAAGCGGCGGCTGCGTATTTTTTCGGGGGCCCTGGCGCTGTTTTTCATCGCGGCGATCGGGATCGCCCTCTTCGCCCGGGAACAGCAAACCATCGCTGAAGAACAGGAGAGAAAAAGCCGCCGGCTACTCTATGTCGCGAACATGAACCTGGCGAATAAGGCGTTGGAAAATGGAACCGTCGCGGGAGCGCGCGAAGCACTGAATGCCTTCCTGCCCGACACCAAGAACCCTATCTCCGAAAATGTACGTGATTTCACTTGGTATTTCCTCTGGCGCCTTTCCCATCCAAAAAAAATAACTCTGCGAGGTCACACAAGCTCGATTAGTTCCGTCACCTTTGCATCTGACGGCAAGACTCTGGCATTCGGGAGTGCTGACGGAACGCTCAAGCTCTGGAACACTGCTAGAGGCAATGAACGAGCCACTCTGAGCGGGCACTCCGGCGAGGAGGTGACATCTATCGCCTTCTCACCTGATGGTAAAACGCTGGCCTCCGGGAGTTGGGACATGACAATCAAGCTCTGGGACACGGTGACCAGCAAGGTACTTACTACTCTGCGCGGTCACACAGGCCCAGTTAATTCCGTCGCCTTTGCATCTGACGGCAAGACTCTGGCCTCTGGGAGTAATGATGGGACGGTCAAGCTCTGGGACATAACTAGCGGCAATGAACGAATCACTCTGAGCGGGCATTCCGGCGATGAGGTGACGTCCATCGCGTTCTCCTCCGATGGTAAAACCGTGGCCTCCGCGAGTTTGTCGGACATGACAATCAAGCTCTGGGACGCGACGACCGGTAAGGAACTCGCCACCCTGCGCAAACCATTTTTAATGCCTCAATCCATCGCTTTCTCCCCCAACGGAAAGCTTTTGGCCTCTGGAAGTTATGGGGATGTCATGTTTTGGGATGCGGCGACCGGCAAAGAACTCTCCACCTGGAGTGGTAGCGGTAGCCCGGTTAACTCCATTGCTTTCTCCCCCGACGGGAAGGCTCTAGCCTCCGGGAGTGGGAGTGGGTTGATCAGGATCCGGAGCGTGGCGACCGGTCAGGAGATCACT
The DNA here is from genome assembly GCA_022616615.1 of Acidobacteriota bacterium. Classification (GTDB taxonomy): domain Bacteria; phylum Acidobacteriota; class Terriglobia; order Versatilivoradales; family Versatilivoraceae; genus VFZK01. The sequence continues at coordinate 9,095 of JAKEER010000769.1, read as the reverse complement.
CCCCTCCTAAGTGGGCACTCCAACCCCGACAGGGTCTACTCCCTCGCCTTCTCCCCCGATGGCAAGATCCTGGCCTCCGGGAGTAACGATGGGACGGTCACGCTCTGGGACGTTGAAACCGTCAAAGAACTCCCAAGCCTGAGCGGGAATGTTTTGTCCGTCGCTTTCACCCCCGAGGGCAACATCCTGGCCGCCGGGAATACGGAAGACCATAACAATATCGTCAAGCTCTGGGACGCGGTGACCGGCAAAGAACTTGTCGACCTGCGCGGCCACACCGGCGGGGTTCTATCCGTCGCCTTCGCCCCGGACGGCCAGACCCTGGCCTCCGGGAGCTGGGACGGGATGCTCAAGCTCTGGGACCTGACGACCGGCAAAGAACTCGCCACCCTGCACAGGAACGCCACCCCGGGGGTTGGCTTCGTCGCCTTCTCCCCCGATGGCAAGACCCTGCTTAGCGAGTATGTTTCGACGATCACGCTTTGGGATACGGCGACCGGCAAAGAACTCGCCACCCTGCGCGGGTCCACCGGCGAGGTTTTCTCCATCGCTTTCTCCCCTGACGGGAAGACACTGGCCTGCGGTAACGATGACGGGACAATCAAGCTCTTGGACGTTGCGACCAACCAAGAACGCCGTACCCTGAGCCGGCACTCGGTCAGGGTTTCTTCCGTCGCCTTCTCCCCCGATGGTAAGATCCTGGCCTCCGCTAATAGGGACGGTAGGGTACGGCTGTGGTCTGCCGCAACGGAGGAACAGGTGGCGGCCCAGCGAGGAAGCGAGCAGCATATCCACTCCGAATTTTCCAAGCGGATCCAAGATCGTGTCCACCCAGAACTCACCCTGCCGGGCACCGTTGACAAACACTCTAGAAATGAAGCTAAATTCAGGGAGTTATAGATAACGGGTGGATGCGAACCGAACCCACGTTCTCAGCTTGGGAAGCTGATGACTAGGTCGCATGTACGCCAGCGACCGTGTCGCGACCGTGTGACGGCGAGCCCGACGCCGCTGCAACTTGCGCTGCCCCACGGGCACAGGTGGCTCGGCATGCTGGAGTCGGGCAAGGTGAAGTCGCTGAGGAAAATCGCCCGGAAGGAGTGGGTGGACAGCAGCTATGTGAGCCGGATGGTTCATCCTCGACGAGACACTGCTACCGGGCGTGACACTGATTGACATTGCTGTTGACCCGCCGGCGGTGTGGGACAAGCAGCGAAACAGAATTGAGGGGCATGATGCCTTGATCACGAATTGAACCTTGCCGCTGTCTGATCGGGCGGCTTGCCGGCCAGGAGCGGACGTTCGTGCATTGCTCGAAACAATTGGAGTTTCAGGGACCGAAGAATTCCTCGCGTTCCTCCGTAGCTGGTTTTCCGATGGTCGGAAAAGCTCAGTCTGGCCGTGATCTTCGTTGCAAAACCGTGGTATCGCCTTCGTCGTTGCGCCGGCCCTTTCTTGACACCTGTCGGCGTGCGGGCAGGGCAATGTTGTTGTGACGTATCTTCCGATGGTCGTTCTATCGGACCGACCCAACCATATGAAAACTACGGTCGCCCACCATGGAAGAGAAAAGCTCTAGTAATTCCACTTTCGATCTTCCTGCGCCTATGCCGCTGATGATCTCGTTGAAGGGTAGCTTGACAATGCAGTTCAGGCGTGGATTCATGAGAATCCCATGGGACCATTCGGGCGTGCCATGCTCCACTGAGGACGCGTAGCCGAGCAGCCAATACATAACTACCTGACGATAGTCGGACGACGAAAAATGCTTGTTCGTGCACTTCACTTCGATGAGACGTGTTCCAACCGAGAAGTCGCCGACCCCGGAGGCAATCCATTGGTATCCGGGTATGTTGGGTGAGCGAACGAGCACCTCATCTCCGACCGTTGCTTTTATCTGATTAAGCATTGCAACAAGGTTCCTTGCTACCCATTGCGCGACAGCCTTGTCGGCTGTACCGAGAACATCCGGGAGCTTGGCATCAAAGTGTTGTCTTTGCCTGCCGACCGCAACCTTCAAACAGATATCCCATTCGACCTGATCGTTGCCCGCTATGAGTTGTTCTCCGGCGGCAACGGCGACTTCAAACAGCATGGCCTTCTGTAGATTGCTCGCAGCGACAAGATCTGGCGGGATCGGTTCGCAGTTGGCAGCAGCATAGGATTTGCGGTTGAAATGGGCAACGACACCGGGGGTAAGCTGGGGAAAAAGGGCGTCAAATATTCCCGGAATATCACGCGCAACTGACCTTGGGTCATTAGCCGGATGTCTTTCAGTGGCCATTTTCCACCCAGCTAGCGTAAACAGATGCAAACGTTGGTTTGCTTTTCCGCTCAATACCCAGTCTCCAGGCATGAGGCAGACTGTCCCGAACCTGCCGAGCGTTGCCATCGACTGTTTTGTTGCTGGATTGATAGAGGTTTCCTGCCGACGGGGCTTCCAAGTCTAGGAAACTTGTTGGTTTTTTGCGCCTTTCTATCCCTGGTTGACTACCTCGCTACTGAGCCGGATGGTCAACCTCCTACCCTGGCCCCCGACATCGTGGCGGCCATCCTCGACGAGGCGCTGCCGCCGGGCCTGACGCTGTTTGACTTGGCGGTCGATCCGCTAGCGCTGTGGGAGGAACAGAGGAAGCCGGTAGATATAATCTTAGTTAGCTAATTGGGACGTGCTCGGGCACGTGCCCAGCGAAACCGCAACCCACAAGGTGGAGTGCTCAGGCGCGAGTCATCGGGTTCTGATCCTCTGAAGCAGCGCGAAAGTTTTGGTTTCCGCGTATTGCGCGCCGATCTCCACAGCGCGCGCGATTTCGGCTGCCTCGATACGTTCGCGCTGCTCAGTACTTCGCCAGTCGAAGTCAGGGCGTTCGGCCCCCCAAACGTTTTTCCAGAGTTCAGGATCCGGCGGGCGTTCGCGGGCGAACAGCAACGCTCGATAGAGATGCGCTTGTGCAAGCAGTGAGCGCCACAGAACCGGTCGCGTTTGGGGATGGAAGGACTCGAGCAAGTAGTCGATTCGTTGAAAGCTGCGGGCGAGTCCGTCCTGTTGCCCGTCGAATCTTGCCTCGAACTCTGCGAAGCTGAGCACGCGGCGTCCGTCGGCGTCATTGCTGATAAGCGCTGTGACGGCGTTGTCGAGAATGCCACGCGGAATGCCCTGTTGCCAGTAGGTTTCGGGTCTATCTATGCGTAATTGGGACGCGCCGGCGGCATGTGGCTTGTAGCTGAGCGAGGGTGAAAACTCCGCGAAGTCAAAGTCGTCTGTGAAGGTATCTGCCAGCTGTTTGCACAGGGCGTACTGCCAATGGATCGACGGATCGAGCGAAAGATCTAGGTGGGTTAGCTTGCCCCTGAGGAGTTTGCCCATCGCCAGCGGCGCGAGCAGACGATAGTAGGTCGACCGGCGGTAGTAGCCGCGACCCATCCAAGACTCAGCGCCAGAGCCGAGATTACCGTCCGCTGCTGTCCGCGCGAGTCCTGCGATGCGTCCCAGCGCACGTTCAGCGAGCTCGGAAAGCTCAAACAGCAATGGACCACATTCTTGGTAGAGTCGCTTGCGTGCTTCGAATTCGTATTCGATCCTGGCGTTTCGCTGAGCACTGCGATCGGCGAGGTCAGCCTTCAGCCGCTCGACGTCCCTATGGTTGCTACGGGTCGTCAGGAAGCTGATCACCGAAACAAGCAGGGATGTGAGTGCCGCAACGATGGCTACTATAACTTGCGCGGTCAAATACCAAGGCTCGGCGGTGGCAGGCATACGATTGTCCCGTGAAAAGGCGGTTCGGCTTCGATTATGGCGATCCTGCGCTTTCTTGTGTCATCGCGGAAGATCTTCGGGGGTTTACGCTGTTCAACTTGGCGGTCGACCCGCCGGCGCTTTGGGAGGAACAGCGCTACGCAATAATAATGCGATGGGAGCAAATATATGGACGCATGTATTCCGGTTAAACAGCAAGCTCGTTTTTCGGAACTAACGGTTTAGGACTTTCGGGAACTCTTAGTCTGATCCGGAACCACAGCATTCCAAACTTCGTCGCTATGTGATATCAAAGACAAAATTGTTATTTGGGCAGGTTCGTGTAACTGGTCTAGTGCTTGCCCCCTTAATTAAGAAAGAAAAAGAGGCTCAGCAAGGTGCCGTTTACGATGGCCCATTTCGTTGATCGTGTACTGGCTTACCCCCAAGGCCAGATCGTTCTCTGCAATGTCTTGGATGGACTAGACCAAGGCTTATATGACGGCCATTTTGTCCGCCAAGTGCTGGACTGGTGGCGCGCACTTTTCCTGGAGCGTGTGAAGACAGTACATAAAGGCAGGATATCGCCGCGGTGGGAACAAGAAGAGTTGATGACCAGTTTAGATTTCTGCGTATCGTCGAACGCACCCGACTTTCGTCCGGGTATGCTTAAGCCAGATTTTCTATCGGCCTGCGTCCGAAAAGCCAATATGAACGTGAAATCCAACGAGTTTGTGAATGTCACCTCCGCTTCTTCATTTATTCGTCACCTTCTGGACGAGCGTGCGCGACGTAAGTTGGTGGGTACGGGTCGTGTCGGCGTAACGAGTGCAGCAAGAGGAAAAGCGGTCGCGAACTTCATGTCCCGGGGAAAACATACCGTCCTATTAAGAGTGGGCGCTACGGTGGGGCGCCCCGGGAGGGTTCTTTGGTTGACACCCGTTAAAAATATTGAGGCGGATCTCGTAAACGGTGCGGCGGATCGCGTCCGGGACCGCCTGGGTTTGATTAACTACAACGACTTGGGTGTCGCGCTGTTGGCGTTACGTCTGCCTGGCACAGTCATAGCGAGCACCGTAAATGGCCGACCCACCTTCGCGGACGCTGGCAGCAACGCACGTTTTAAGACCCGTGCTGACACCACTGCCAACCGGCGACGGTCCGCGTGGGGTCATACGGCCGATCTAGACAAGTTCGCGCGAAGCATGCGGGTCATCGACGGATTGCCGGAAAGAATATCGCGTCCTCTTATCAGCGACGACGTGCGGACGCTCCCTGTCGCGCCGCTCGGCCGTATCAGCGTGGTTAGAGGCACTACTAGTGGTAGCGACGATCACGACACCTTCGCCAAACGGCTATCTACGCGACATGGTGGTGTAAATGTTATTCGAACACGTATGCTGGCTATCTTATGAATCCCAAAGAAGACGATGCCTTAGACGAAGGTTATGAACTGATCGATGAAGATCACGGGCCATTGGACGACTTCGACGAGGAAAGATTCGAGGCGTGGCTGCGCGTAGGCTTGGAGGGTTATCTATTGGAAGACAAAGGAGCCTGGGCCTTCCCCGGGGCGGAGGGGGCTATAGTGCGCCAGGACTACCTTGCGTTGGGGTTACGTGACACTTACCGCAGACTGCGCGCAGAGGCGCAAAGCCACTTCCGCCGCTCTGTGGCCAAGGTCCTTGCATCGCTAGAAGCGGAGGAGCGCAATGCGCCTATTTTTGAGCACCTGCTTTCGCTTGCCGCCGAACTCCCTGCGCCTGAAGTCTTACGGGTCCTCCCTGGAAGAATAGGTAATGGCTTCCTTGGTATCACTGCAAATCGAGAGGGCGATAGCCTGTTCGCCCTCACCTTGCTTACGGTGGCTGAACTAGCGGCCCCGCGGAGAGAGGCTGTGGATTGCCTGCACGCCCTTGTTGGTTCCGTGCATTTTGACCATGCCTATGCTGGCATCGCACTCATAGCACTTTCCAGGGCTGACGATCGAGGACTCGTCAATCACATGGTTCGGTTGAGGGAACCCTTGGGGGCCATGTTTAGGGAGTTTAATGCGCCCCAGACAGCCAAGCAGGACCTCGCGAGATCCGTAATCGAGGCGGTAGGAATTCATCGCCTCGTGGAGGCCTTACCTCGATTAAAGTATTTCGAGCCCCGAGATAAGCACGCCGCCCTTGATACTTGGCTCATTGAAGCTTTGCTGAAAGGCAAAAATGCACCATTGGTGTGCCACGAGAGTGAGAAGGGGCAATTTTACTTTTGCCTCTCAGGTCGGGACGACGTGAAGGAGTTCCTTCCAGAAGAGGGCGAAAGCCTTCCGGATCTTATAGAGTTACTTCGGCGACCGAAATGTCTACACAGAGCCCCATACGACAAGAAAGTGATCCGTAGATTTGTCCCAAAAGCCGCGCAAACGGTTCTTTACGCATTCTAGAGCGGTTACCAAAAAGGTGCTTTAACCGTTGGCCTCTGACGCGTCCACTCTCGCTAGGCTTCTTCACGCCGCTGCGCAACAACGGCGACTGATGCAGCCATGGCTTGGTGACAAGCGTTTTGTGGCAAAGGGCGGGACACTGCTTTATGCCGTGGACGCGGACGTGATCATGCTTTACGTGAACCCGGCCGAACGGGCAGTGGCAACAGAGCAGGGTCGCGAGGGCTATGCCCAGGTCTTTCCCTGGGACAACGACGCCGTTTCAGAGGCGTTGGGCCGTGCTCTGGCCGAACATATATTTTTTCGGATGGGCGACACACGGGGATTGCTGCTGCTTCCTCCAACGGAGCAGGAAGTCCGCCGGATATTCGCCGCTCTCACCCATCGGGCCGCGGGTGAACACGCTGATGTTGCTGGGGACCTACATCGGCTAGAGGTTCTCGTTAGCAACCTCAAGCAAGAACGATCAGATGAGGCGACGTTAGATTGGCTAACCAGCAATGCCCCCCGGCTTGCCCGTTTCTTGGCTGGGCAGCGCGGCCCCTCAGCCGAGGTGCGCCGGTTCAGTCGCCTGTTAGCACAAGGGCGGATTGCGCCGTTGGAGTTTGCGCTTGAACAGAGCTGGGTCATTCATTCTACCTTACGCAAAGCCTTGCGCGGACCCGAGTTGTTCAAAGGCCGGGCCGACCTACGCAAGTTGCGCGAGAATTGGTTCTTAAGGCTCTCCGGAACAAAATCCACTGCCACAAGCAAAGTCCTCATTTACGACGATGCCCAAGCCTTGGCTCGTTTGGAGTGGACCAACGCCCACCTAAACCAACGGCGTTATCGTTTGGTACTCATTACCGGTGATCCCTCGCTGCTTGATGCCGCGCGATACTATGTTCCTGATTCTCAGGGCGAGACGCACAGCTTTGCAGACCTTTATCTGCGGCATCCCCGCGCCTACCTAGCCGAACCCGCTGTGCTGTCCCCGAAAAAGGGCACGCCGAAGGCCACAGTATCCGTGGACACTGAGTTCCTCAAATGGTTGGACACCTTCCTGGGCGAACTCCAAGTCGGTGGCCAGAGTTACCGCGAGAGGCTCGACGAGGTTCTTGTTAAGCTCGAGGCGCAAGATGCAGAACTTACAGCATCGGTGCATCAGGTGCTGCAAAGGCATCCAACGATCGTGGAGGAGGTGCACCAACGCTGGACTGACTACACACGTAATCTGGTGCTCGATCACGGCCTCCCTGTCTCTTCGGGCGAAGCTGAGATCAAAGTTGTAGCGCAGCTGAGGGATGGTGTTAAGGCAGCATTGGAACGGGTGAGCCGGCAAATAGCGAGGCGCGTTCGGGAAACCTGGGCGGCCTGTTTCGAGGTGGCCACTCAGGCTGGCCTCGGGTGGCTCCAAGCGTCCCTAGGCCCGGTGCGCGCACGTAATGTTCCCCTCTTGTCATTCCATAGCTTCCCAAAGGCTAGCCAGTTCGTGCACGCAATGCTGAGCAGTTCGCCGCGGGGTGTCAGTCGAAAAATTTATGACAAGAAATTCGATGCCCTCCGGCAGGAGGATCCATCTATGTACACTTTCTACGTAGCGCATTCCCTCCTATTTGCTGCTGCGGGGAGTTGGCGCGTCGCTGCCATCTTGGCCGAGCGTGCTTGGGACATCGCCCAGGCTCACCAGCGGAAACCAATCACAGGTCGGGAGGCTGCTTACCTTTGGGCAGTGGCTCTGCGACATAGCGCCAAGCACACAGCAGACCTAGCTCGGGTCTCCCTGCTGCTGCAGCAGGCTAACGTGTGTTTCGCCGTGGATCGGGAGGAGCGTCCAGAAGTCGAGGGAGGCGAGATCCGTTTTGAGGCCGAGCGCCTTGCCCTTTGGGTAACCTACCACCTATTTCAACGGTTCTTGGGTGAGAAACTTCCCGACGTGGTTCCAACCCTCGCACAGGTCCAGGATGAAATAATAGCGTTGCTGCAAGAGAAGGTTGTCGCAATGCTGGAGAGACTGGATGAACACCACCAAGAGAGGCGCTTGATTGCCCGCATAGTGGAGCGCAACTTACTCACCAACCTGTTCACGATAGCCTTGCTGCGCTGGGATCAAGGAGAGTCTTTAGATCCTATCAAGCTACGACCTCTATTTGCGCGATACGATACTAACTTGCGATCTTCAGAAAGACCGCCGATTGAACCATCGTTCTTGGTACAGTCCATCTATCTCGCGGCGGGCTTTTGCACAGCGAGCGACGATCAAGAGAAGGAACACTTGCGGCAGCGGCTTAGTAACGAACTGACCGAGACTAATATAGTGGCTCACACAGTGTTTCCTTATGATCCGGGACGTTTTTTGTTTCTGCGGAATCTAGTCAGTCCGGGGGGGGTATCAAAGGGGGCTAGCTAGCGCCCGTGATATCGGGTAACCAATGATCCCATCCAACTGCTCGATTCGTCCGCGCGTAACCTATTGTTTTACAAGGGCCTGATTTTGCCCGCTTGCGGACTCGGCCACAGGCGCCTGCCCGACCAGGAGAGAAGAACCGCCTGGAGAGAGCGAAACCACCTTTCCGACCGCCCGACCGGCCGATCCGCGAAGTCCGCAAGTACCCGCACGAACCCCGCACGAACCCGCGCCTTCCCACAAAGAAAAAGGCGGAGAGTCGTTGGCCTTGGGTGACTGGTGGAGGGAACGGGAATCAAACCTTCGTCCTCAGCTTGAGCAGTCTATTTTCCATCTAGCGCTGCTTCTCGAAGGCTCACACAAGGAGCTGAAGCGGCTATCGGGCTTTTGCCTTCGGGGTCGCTGTCCCCGAGTCGTTCGTTTAAGTTATTGAACGAGTGTAAGAAAATCGTATAGCATGCGTTACGTAAGAGTGCTCATAATATCAAGAGATGATGCCCGCCCGCGGCGGCGATCTCCAAGGCGCGTTTGGCGTGATG
>JAKEER010000768.1 GCA_022616615.1 Acidobacteriota bacterium | reverse complement strand
GCACTTCATAAATGTTCTTGCCCTTGTAGCGAACCTCCAGAATGCCGGGCTTGAACCGCCTGCCTTTGCATTCTTCGCAGACTAGCTCGACATCAGCCAGGAACTGCATTTCAACCGTCACGGTTCCATCCCCTTCGCACGTTTCGCACCGGCCGCCAGGGATATTGAAAGAGAAGTGGCCCGCGCCGTATGAATGGCTTCCGGCCTCGCGGGTTGAGGCAAAAAGATCGCGAATGGCATCGAACGCCTTGGTATAGGTGACCGGGTTTGAGCGCGGTGTCCGTCCGATCGGCGATTGATCGACCATCACCACCTCGGAGATCCACTGGCTTCCCTCCAGGCGGTCATAATTGGCGCGCTCGGGTGACTCGCTGCGCTCGGCCTTGAGCGCTGCATAGAGAACATCGTGCACCAGAGTGGACTTTCCTGAACCCGAAACTCCGGTGATACAGGTCATCATGCCCATTGGAATGGCCACGTCAGCGCTCTTGAGGTTGTGTTCGCGAGCCCCATAAACTTTCAGCCACTGGCCGTTAGGCGCCAGCCGGGCTTTCGGCACATGAATCTTCAGCTCTTCCTTGAGGTACTTTCCAGTCAGGGAGCTGCCCGTGCGCAGCAGCTCGGCAAACGACCCTGAGAAGATCACCTGCCCGCCTTGCTCACCAGCTCCTGGCCCCAGATCGATAATCCGGTCCGCAGCCTTCATCATCGCAGCCTCATGCTCCACCACCAGAACGGTGTTGCCCATGTCGCGCAGGCTTTTCAGAATTTCGATCAAGCGAAGGTTGTCTCGCGCGTGCAGACCAATGGAAGGCTCATCGAGAACATACAAGGCTCCAACGAGCGACGAGCCAAGCGACGTAGCCAGTTGGATGCGCTGCGCCTCGCCGCCGGACAGCGTAGATGCCAGCCGATCCAGGCTCAAATACTCCAGCCCCACGTTGTGCAAAAACTTGAGGCGGGTGCGGATCTCTTCAAGAATCCTTTCGCCAACAGACAACTCGAAGGCCGAGAGCTGTAGCTCGTCGAGAAACCGGTGGGCATCTTCCACGGTCATCGCAGTGATCTCGGTGATGGCTTTGCCGGCGATCTTCACCGAACGTGCTTCGCGGCGCAGCCGCAGCCCCAGGCATTCGGTGCACTGTGTGTAGCCGCGATAGCGGCTTAAGAAGACCCGAATGTAAAGCTTGTATTTTTTGGTCTCCAGATGGTCGAAGAAGCGCTTGATGCCGATGAATTTCTCGTCGCCGTTCAAAACCAGCGCTCTCTGTTCCGCCGGCAGGTAGCGATAAGGCAGGTCCAGCGGAATGCCGCGCTGTTTGGCAAAGCGTTTGAACTCCGCCATCAGCGCGCGATATCTAGGCTTAGTCCAAGGCTCAATGGCGCCTTGTTGAAGGCTCTTCTCCTTGTCAGGGATCACCCGATCCAAATCAAAATCGATGGTATTGCCGAAACCCTGGCACTTCGGACAAGCGCCAAAAGGGTTGTTGAAGGAAAAGAGGCGTGGCTCAGGTTCCTCGTACGCAAGCTGGCATTGGCGGCATTCGAACTTCTCGCTGAAGGAGAAGCGATCTCCTTTTTGGAGCTGTTCGTGAACTTTGCGGTAAAGAGGGACAATCGCAGGGCTCGCAGAGGTCTCCTCAGAGAGTGGCATGCTGAGGGTGGGAGCCGCTGTCCCCAGCGGCGACCCGGAGAATCTTCGCCACTGATCAAGATCGCCGCTCGGAGAGCGGCTCCCACCTTCAGGGCTTTCATCCCTCCTGGCGGCGTCCGGCGGCATGAGCGGTTCTCGTGAAACTGCGCCGTCAGGCAACCCGGCGGCTTCGGCAATGGCGCGGCCCCCGCCTTCGCGGTAGCAAGTCTCCACCGACTCCATCAGCCGCTGCCGGATGTCTGGCTGAATCACCAGCCGGTCAACCAGAACGAAGATCTCCTCCGAGAAATTCAAGCTCAAGAGAGCTTCTGGATCGGAGAGTTCGACAATTTGCTGATTCTGGTAGAGGCGATTGAAGCCATGCTTGCGTAGATCCAGCAGAACTTGCCGGATAACTTCTTGCTCCGCGTTCTGCCCTTTCCGCTTCTTTCTCTCTTTGACCGTGGCGCTCTTCAGTTCGAGATGCTTGCGGTAAGTGGCAAAGGGGAAGAGCACATAGAGACGTGTGCCTTGGGGCAAGGAAAGCAAGAGCTGCACAACATCCTCGGGGATGTCTTTCTTGATCTCTCTCTGGCACTGCCAGCAATAGGTTCGCCCCACGCGGGCGTAAAGCAAACGCAGGTAGTCGTAAATTTCGGTGACGGTGCCTACCGTCGAACGTGGATTGCGGACGGAGTTTTTCTGCTTGATGGCTACTGCAGGGGCAATGCCAGTGATCTCATCCACTTCTGGTTTTTCAATCCGCTCCAGGAACTGCCGCGCGTAGGCAGACAGCGACTCGATGTAGCGTCGCTGGCCTTCGGCATAAATCGTATCGAATGCCAGGCTCGATTTTCCCGAACCACTCACTCCCGTGATGACGGTCAAGCTGTTGTGAGGAATCTCACAGCTGATGTTCTTCAGGTTGTGAACCCGCGCCCCTTTGATGAGGAGACTTTCGTTGGCTGCTGAGATGGATCTTGCGGTCAACTTCAAACCTCGTTGCTATTGACTTTGCACGTTCTGTCCACCGGACCCTGGCCCACTAACTGAGCCATTACGACGCTCCCATGTTCGCTCTAGCACGAGCAAGGGGCAAGAATTATAAGAAACGATTTGAAGGTCTGTCAAAACCTGTAATATAGTCGCTGCTCGCCATGCCCGGTGTGCCGCTCCTCTCCATCATCGTTCCCGCCTACAACGAGGCGAGGCGCATTCCCCGAACCCTGGAAATACTCCGGCAATATCTCGACGGGAAAGGATGGAGGGCTGAGGTCATCGTGGTCAATGATGGATCTTCCGACGATACGTTGGCCGTCGTCGAGAAGTTTCGCGGCCAATGGGACGCCTTGAGGCTGCTTGACAATGGCGACAATCGCGGGAAAGGGTTCAGCGTCCGCAGTGGCGCATTGGATGCGCAAGGCGAGGTCATACTGTTTACAGATGCCGATCTTTCGGCTCCGATCACTGAAATGCCCAAACTCGTCGATCCCATTCTGAAAGGAGATTGCGACGTCACGTTCGGCTCGCGGGCAGTGGATCGCTCCCTGATCGGGGTCCATCAGTCCCCCTTTCGCGAGACCTCGGGCCGTATTTTCAACTTGTTCGTCCAGGGGTTGACCGGCCTCCCGTTCAAAGACACGCAGTGCGGCTTCAAAGCATTTCGCCGGCAGCGGGCAGTCCCAGTCTTTCAGCGCCAAAGGATTATGGGCTTCGGCTTCGACCCGGAGATTCTGTACATCGCCAAGAAACGAGGTTTGCGCCTGCGGGAGATCCCGGTGCGGTGGGACCATGTGGAAGGCACGACGGTCCGATTCTTGAAAGACTCCTGCCAAATGTTCCTCGACCTGCTGCTCATTCGCTGGAACGATGTGTGCGGGAAATACAGGTGAGTTCGCGGCTATTGTTCGCCAGGGTAATGCACTATCATCAACCCCGATTGCTTCTCAAGTCATGACCAAACTTGGAGTGAACATCGATCACATTGCCACCTTGCGGGAGGCCCGCAAGACCAATGAGCCCGATCCGGTTGCCGCAGCGGTGCTTGCAGAGTTAGCCGGATGTCACGGCATAACCGTGCACCTGCGGAGCGACCGCCGCCACATTCAGGACCGTGACGTGGAGTTGTTGCGGGAAACGGTCAAGACGCGGCTCAACCTGGAGATGGCAGCCACGGAGGAAATGATTCGCATTGCCCGGGAGGTAAAACCGGATACAGCGACTCTAGTACCGGAGTTCCCCGGAGAGCTTACGACGCAAGGGGGACTGGATTGTGTCCGAAACTACGACATGATCTCGGCAGCAGCACAGGAACTCGAAGCGGCCGCGATTGCGGTGAGCCTTTTCATCGATCCGGAGAAACAGCAGATTGAGGCAGCCCAGCGCATGGGAGTTCCCATCATCGAAATCAACACAGCCAGCTATGCCGATGCCTCGCTTTACCTCACGTTGAAGACCGAACTAACGGCTGCCGAGGCTCTTGAGGAAATTAAAGCGTCCGCTATTCTGGCCGGCTCGGCTGGAATCCGGGTTCACGGAGGACATGGTCTAACTTATCGCAATGTCCGAGCGGTGAGCCAAATTCCGGAGATCGAAGAGCTCAATATCGGACACAACGTCATTTCGCGCGCCGCGCTGGTCGGGTTGGATCGTGCGGTGAGAGAGATGCTTGCATTGTTACAAGAGGAGTGAAGCGGGAGCACGGGCGTAGCCGGCGACGTTAATCCGCCTCCTCACGTCGGCGGCTACACTACGCACTCCTCGAGCTTCTGGCTTTCAACCAGCTGGATAAACTCGTGGGTGAGTTCGCGATCCCGCCAGCCTTGATTCGCCTCTTCATGTAACTGGTCGAGAACTGTGTTAACGGCGAAAGGTGGCTTATAAGGTCGTCGGGAGCAAAGCGCATCGAAGACATCGACGATTTGGAGAATCCGCGCCGTGATGGGAATCTCCTCGCCCCGCAGCCCATCCGGATATCCCCTGCCGTCCCAGCGCTCGTGATGGTAGCGAATAATCGGAAGAACCTGGCTGAACGATCGCAAGGGCTGGCAAATGCGTTCGCCAATCAGCGTATGCTGCCGCATCACAACCCACTCCTCACCGGAGAGTGGCTTCGGGCTGAGGAGAATCGCATCCGGTATCCCAAGTTTCCCAATGTCGTGCAGAATGCCGCCTCGTTGAAGTGCCTTCAGCGCGGCTCCGTCGAGCCCGAGTTTCTCTCCCAGCTTGACAGAGTAGCGCGCAAGCCGTTCACAATGGCCGATGGTATTTGGGTCTTTGGCCTCGACGCCAAGCGCCAGGCTGAAGAGTACGGTTTCTGCATTTTCCAGTTCGTCCGTAATCTGTTTCAACCGCAACAGGGAACGCACGCGGGCCGCGAACTCGGCAAGATTGAAGGGCTTGTTCAGGAAGTCCTCGGCTCCAGCCTCGATTCCTCGAATCTTGTCTCCCAGATCGGTCAAGGCCGTGATCATCACCACCGGAATCAACTGAGTGTCGCGGTGCATCTTCAGCCGGTGGCAAACCTCATAGCCATCCATTTCCGGCATCATAACGTCCAGCAGAACCAAATCGGGACGGTGCTGGAAGGCCTGTTCCAGAGCCTCCTTGCCGTTCTTCGCCAGCAGGACCCGGCAGCGTGGTGATTCCAGGATGTCTCGGATCAAGGTGAGGTTCTCAGGCAAGTCATCTGCCACCAGAACGGTGAATGTTCGGTCAAAGCCTTTGAAAATGTCCAAGAGAACTCCGGGGTGTGGGTGAATGTCCACCGGCGAATGTACCAAGATTAGCAATCTTCCTGCCAATCGATGCTTACCGCCTCTCGTCCCTTGTCATGGGGAAATCCCAAGACTTTTCTTGGCCTTTCGCATACAGACCACGCCAGGTCAAGCCTGACGGACTCACCTTCGCAGGTTTGTCTAGAGAAATTCTTACCAGGTCGTGTTTCAGAGTTACACCTGTATCCAGTTTCTGGCCATAGCAAACAGTTCGTGAAGCCCCACGGGTCAACTTGCTTTGAGCAGGGGGAAATCCGGAGGGGCTATCAACAGCATCTCATCCATCCCTTCGCCGACAAAGTAATAGACCGTATTTCGGCGCTACTCCGGATGCTTTTCGAACTCCATCGAAACGTAGTGGTTCAGGGCCTCCAGGTAGACGTAGGAACCCAGAGTAGCCACCTGGGTGGGCGCCGCGGAGTGGTCGTCTCCTGTTCTGATGTAAGTAAGTAGACTACTCAAGGGCTTGATTTTGTGGCGGACCCCAAAAGAAACCACTACGAACAAGGTTTGGCACGCCGCTTCGAGCGAGCTAGCGCTGTGCGACTGCATCAGCAGAGTTCTTCCCAGCCGACAACTACGACGCCGACGGAGACCTGGATTTGTTTGTTGCCGACGACCTCAAGTTTGATTTCGCTAGTGTAGTGTCCGGTAAATAACTGGACAATCCGTACCGCCGTCCGACCTCCGAATCCGCAAGAAATGGCTGCGCTCTCGCGGCAGGAAAGAACCCGTGTGACTGTCCAGTTAATTCTTGGACACTACACTAG
>JAKEER010000118.1 GCA_022616615.1 Acidobacteriota bacterium | reverse complement strand
CCCCGAGAGAAGCTCTCGACCGCCGGCCATCGCAAGCTTGCCACCTTGGCCGCGAAGGAAGGGATGACGCCCGATGAGCTTCTGAATCGCCTGATCTCCTCCTGGCGCAGTGCGGAGAGATGACGGTGCTTGACCCCCTCCAGTTACGGGTCAACGACGAGCTCGTGCTGGACGCGGGAACCTGCGAGGATCTCCCGAGGCCGCACGGCCCGGAGCGATTCATCCGCCCGCCGTGTACCACGCTCCATCAGGGTAAGTCACGCGCTCATCCTCGTCATCGGATTCTGACTCGAAGAAGTCATCACCTTCGGCAAACTCGATGAGCTGTTGGATCAGGCTTGCTTCTTGCGTCGAAAGTTCAATGACAACATCCATAGAGCGACCTCCCCATTTTGGCGGTCCGGACAGGAACCCCCGCAGCACATTGCTTCCGTAAGCGGAAGAGCCTGCGGCAATGTGTCCCGTCAGAGACGATCTGTTAACTGCGTAGGCAACCCATCATCCGTTTTTTGGCAACTCTTCGAAGGCGGGCTCCCGATGGCTACTTCTGCAGTAACCCCTTGGAGTGGGACGAGCGCTTTGGTTCAGGGCTAGGATCGCGGACACTATCAGTTCAAGAATAACGAGTCGCCCAATCCTCGCGTTCCAGGGGCAAACTAGCCAAAGCGCAGGGTAGCGATTCACACGAGGCCTTCCATCATTCATGGGATAATCTGCAAGACCCCTTTTGAAGGAAGGATCGGCGAAACATCCCATGTGGACCATTCTCATCGCGCTGCGGGCACTCGCGTTTGCGACCGCGTTCCTCCTGCTCTGGCTTTGGGTGGCCATGCAGCTTCATTCTCTGGACCGATACCTGGGTGCCCCACTGCCGGAGTGGACCGCGTCGGTGGGGATTCTGTTTATTTTCATCGGGGGCAGCCTGGCGCTCACGTGTGTCACGCTGTTCATTGTTCAAGGTCGTGGAACCCCGGCTCCTTTTGACGCTCCCAGGAAGCTCGTCGCCGTCGGTCCCTACAAGGTCGTTCGGAACCCGATGTACCTTGGCGGACTGGCACTGCTCTTCGGTTTTGGCCTCTACCAATACTCGAAGGCAATTCTCCTGTTCTGCCCTCTCTGGTTTCTTCTCGCCCACGCCTTCGTGATCTTCTACGAAGAGGCCACGCTGATGAGCAAGTTTGGCTCGGCCTACCACGGCTACCGCAAGGCTGTACCCCGCTGGATTCCAAGATGGTAACCGCGAGGTTCTGGCGGAAACCACCGCCGTGCAAAGGTTCAATCCGTTGATGAAGATCGACAGCCACGCCACCCGTCGTGCCCACTATCGTCAGCCTCGTCTGGAATGACTTCGTGAATTGGTCCTGCCTGGGGCCCACGCAGATCCGTTCTACTACCAGCAGCTCCAGCGCCGAGCCGAGCGGCTGTACCTCTTTCGCGATCAGTACCTCTTCCTCCTCCCGTCAGCTCTGGTCGCCGAGACACCAAAGGCTGGGCACGCCACTTACATTTTTTCTCGTCCCACGAACCTGGAATCGTTTTTCGCCCTCTACGCGCGCACCCGCAGGGAAGATGTCCTCAGAAACCGCGACCATTGCGCAGACCGGTTCGGTTACTTTGGCTGTATTGTTCATGGAAGCGAAAAAACGAGGTGGGTTAGTGAGCTCGAGATCCGTGAAGAATGGCGATTCGGTTCGGCATTGTGTTCAACGACCGGCTTCAACGGTTGTCGGATTCAACGGCAGCGTTCAGCAAGCTGAAGAAATCCGGTATCGCCGCAGACACACGATTCCAGTGGCCGCTTGCCAGCAACGCGATGCCAGCCACCAGGAAGGCGGTCCACAAGCCAAAGACGATCTCCACTTCTCCCAGCAGGTGGAACAGGTTCTCCTGCACCGAGCCTTCTGGAAACTTCAACGCCAGGTGCTGGAACACCTTGATTGAGAACGTGTGGAGCACAGCCAAGGCAAAGAGAGTTGTCCCCAAGATCTGAATTGTGTCCGTCAAAAGCTTTCCTTTCCGATTGGTGGAGTGTTCTCAGAAGGCAGGCTTGTCCCTCTCGTCGTGGCGCTGGCCTTTCGAGTCCTGGTCGCACCCTCTCCGGGACGTGGTTGAGGAGCCGAGTCCGCCTTCACTTCTTGGTAGTTTTCCTGAAACCACATCCGAAACTCTTCAGCGCTCATTTGCTGTTGCTTGGCCGTTGTCCAGTGTTGGAGCGTCACAAATAGGAAAAGGGTCAAAACCATCAGTCCCAAGAAAACAACCATCCACAGGTTAGCGGTCATAGTTCGCGACTCCTAATGATGCATCACTTACATCATTGACAGTTGAGTTCTAACAGACTAGGAGTTCACAGCGTCTCCCACAGAACGTGGCCACCGTTGAGCTCGGCCAGCTCCGGTCCGACATCCGCGAGCTCCGTGCTGCCACACACCGGCTAGAGCAGAAGCTGGAGCTGGTCTACTAGCTGGCCTATTTTTTCGGAAAGAAGCTCGCCACTAATCCCTCCGAGTTCCATAAACTTCGTGGTTGCGTTGAAAGAACGGGCCCAACCCTGCTGCGGGAGGGCAAGACCTCCAATCTCGATATCTGGGAGTTTTTCTCCTACCCGCTTCAGGAGATTCGAGATTGTTTCTGCACCCTGCCAATCCGGGAGATGGGCGCTCTCAAGCACATCGACAAGGCCGATTCCCAACAGGCGGCCTCGGTTGTCTCTATCCTTCAGGAAAGGCTCACGTTTTTCCGTTATCTGACTGACCGCGACGGAGCGTTCTCGTTCCGCAAATTTGTCCAAGACGAAGCTGAGAGACGAAGCCTCTTTCTGATGAACATCCCCCAGTACGACGCGATCTTTCAGTCGCTCATGACATTTGCAATCGATATCATGTCGCGCGAGGTGCTCTCGTTACCGGACAGCCATACCGGGCGCATTACGTTTCGCATCGACGAGTTCGGCTCCCTTGCCAAGATGCCTTCTATCTTCGACTTCTTGACGATGGGACGGTCCAAGGGAGGGTTCCTGAAGGTCACCCGGCCAGTGGTCGACCATGACGCCCACTTGCGGGTCATGCGCTGGATTCGCACCTGCGTCGGCCCCACACGGAGACGGGCCGCCCACCGCTCAAGCTTTACCTTGCTGAGTGAGAAGTCGCGCTCGACCTTTTGGCTGCAGCTACATAGTTCTCTCTCAAATCCCTTCGGAAAGCGCCAGTTTCGGGATAAGGTGACGCAGAAATCGATTGCATTTGGTGAAGAGGCAACCTTGACCGACGCCAGGGATTTAGGAACCGAGTCGCTTAAGCCTGCGACCAGATCGGTGAGCAAAACATGGTGAGTCAACTGTTCACGCGCCTCAGCTAGCTTTGGGGAAGAAGGGAAACGAATGTCATAGGAATTCTGCAACAGACCCAACAACTCCTTTCAGGCGGATTTCTTCTCTATCTCGGCATCTAGTTCATCGGTGTTCAAGAACGCCAGCGCGAGGTCTTGCGGGTTTGCGCTGCCAAAGGTAAGAGTGAGCAAGCCCGTAGCGATCTCTTTGCTTTTGCCCGCCAGGTTATCGAGATCGGCAAGGGTGAGCTTTCCTGACTCGACCTGTTTTTCCACTTCCTGAGCTGTTTCCTCACCCAGAACGGGCCGTAGGGCGTTTCGAGCAACAATCGCCAACCGCGTGTTGCGGTTCGGTGGCTGCTGGCCGGACTGCATCACAATCCCTACTGCCTCCAATAGTCCAGTAAACGGATCCTGTTTCCGCTGTTACTGCCCATATTTGCCATGATCGTCTCGTGATGCCGGTTTCGAAGGGCAAGGATTGCGCGGGCTGTGGACGTGGCGTCTTGACTTACCTCGCTCACCCCTCGCAGGAAGAACTTTAGCCACGCCTCCCAATGGCCGTCATTTCGAATTGGAAGTGATCGGCCTCTTCGGAAAAGCGTATGCGCGTGACGTATTCGTCGGGCGCGAATTGTCTTTAGATCTGTGAGAGACGGTCTATTACCTGACGCTTCAGGTACTCGTCGGGGTTGAGGCATTGGCGGGAAAGAAAGTAACTCTCTCTCGCCAGCCCAAATAAAAGCCCCTTGGAGGGACGGACTCCGAGGGGCTTTTCAGTGCTGTTGATTTGATTCCTATTTAAGCACTTACTGCTTGTCCTTCTGGTTCCTCGCGGATCGCGGCGCGCACTTTCTCGACCAGTTCCGGAGGAAGATCCTGCATGCCGTGTGCAGTCCGGCCGTGCTCCGCACACTTGTCCAGAACTTCCTGTTCGGTTTCACCGCGTGCCTCAAAGTCGCAGTCCACGCCTACTTCCCTGCATCGAACGATCTTTGCCATGTTGGTACCCTCCAAAATGATTTGTTTGTGTAAGAACCACTCGTCGAGCCGGAATCGGTTTTCTTATTGCTTGTCGTATACGATGGTGTTGCTCACCTTCTGGCCTTTGGCGTTTGTCCCTTTCTGCGTAGACGTGCGTGTCTTGCCATCTTTGGAAACCACGCTGCGGACTGTCAACATGGGTTTGCCGCCTTTCTTGCTGACAGTCTCGATGGTGTGGTCGTTAATCTTCTTCATGCTGATCATGTCGGCGTCCGGATTCCCGGTCATGGGATAATCCTTGCCATCGTATTTCGGGCTCATCTCGAAGTGGACGGCCTTTCCTTCAGCGTCGGTGCCGTGGATCGTGAACTTCAGGCCATCGGCTTGAGATTCAATCGTGAGGGTGCCTTCCTTCGGCGCTGGACCGGGGCTGTATTTGGACTTGGCCACGTTCAGCTTCCAGGTTCCGGCTTGGTTGTCGGCGGCTTGGGCGATGCTGCCGAGGACCAGCATCGACACCGCCACTGTGATAGCGAGCAGCGTTAAATCACGCATTCGCATGTTGCCTCCTTTTGTGTTTCACCTTCAATTAGGGAAATCTGAGGCCGCTATCTTATCACCACGGCAGTCCTGAATGCGTTTCTGATTGACCGTGACTCCCTTGATGATGTGGTCGCGGAGCACGTCCGTCGCCCAGATGCGGAACAGGGTTCCGCGCTGGGATTTGACACGGTAGCCGACGGAGAAGGTGCCCTGTTGTTCGGGTGCGGGAGCTTCCTTAGTCGTTTGCGAGGAGTTCACCGATGAGTTCGTTCTGCTTCCTGCGCTGGGCTTCAGTCGCCTCGCTCGGCGTCTGCCCAGCAAGTCCCCTGGAGCGCTTCGGACCTGTCCACCACTCGACAAAAAAATAGCCGGGCCGCTTGTTCCAGACGTAGCGATTGCCGATGTTCCGGCATGGAGATAAATTTCCACTGCCCTGCCTTGGGGCGGATTTTTTTGACGATGCGGACGGGTTTTTTGAGGGCCATCCTCGTTACTCCCGCCTTTCGGCGATTTCGAAGGATGGAACACCAACGCTTGGTGTCTATTTTTTCAAAATCCCCGACACCAAGCGGTTAGGATTGTTTGTAAGTGATTGCAACAAAAAGAAATGATCAGGTATGGCGGAGAGGGAGGGATT
>JAKEER010000117.1 GCA_022616615.1 Acidobacteriota bacterium | reverse complement strand
TTGACGCAGAAAGCGCGTCAATCATGGCTACCAAGACGACTGACTAGGGCATGGGTAGCCACAATTGGCGTGCTTTTCGCCAATCGTGGGCCCCGTCCTACCTTAAGTTGACATCAATGCGCGTTGCGGCGCCACGACCTATGAAAATATTCCCCCTTAACAAAACTTGGCAAGGGGGACGCCGCGTTCTTTGCGGCAGGGGGTCTTGAGGATGGCTGAGACCCGCTGTAGTTCCCCTTCGTTCTCGCCAGACCTTCGTTCTGGCGAGTCCCTCTGTTCAAGTCTGTTCAAGGGGGGACGGGTTCCGGCCGGTCGCTCGATTTTTTCACAGCTTCTCTCCCGCGTTGTTGAGAGGGGAGCCGACTCTCTGCTAAATTTCAGCTTCTTCCCAGCTCGACTCAGCAAGTGGGATTTTTGACGAGCCCCGCTTCCTTGCCCACGCTGCTTGAAAACGCCGGGCAAATCCAATAAGATCATCGCCGTCGCCGCCAATCACAGCCAGGCTCCAGCCCCGGAAGAACCCGCGTGACGCGCTTCTTCAGCTACCAGACTCCGCCCTAATGCCCAAAGAGATCATTCTGAGCCCTGAAGTTCTGCCGAAACTCGAGAAGGTCAAAGAAGCCGACATCGTCATCGGCATTCCGAGCTACAACAACGCCCGGACGATTGGGCAGGTGATTCGTACGGTGGATGAAGGCCTAGCGAAGTATTTCCCTGACTGCCGTTCTCTGATCGTCAACTCCGACGGCGGTTCGAGAGATGAAACGGCGGCCGTGGCCAAAGCCTGCCTCACGGAAGACCCGCGGTTGATCGCTCTGGCACATTCGCTGCACCCCGTTTACAAAATCATTACGCCCTATCACGGGATGCCGGGCAAGGGCAGCGCCTTTCGAACCATCTTCCAGATTGCCGAGTCTCTCGGCGCCAAAGCCTGCGCCGTGGTTGACGCCAGCCTGACAAGCATTACGCCGGAATGGATTGAACAATTGGTGAAACCGGTGTTATCTGAAGGGTTCGACTACGTCTCGCCGGTTTATTTCCGGCACAAGTATGACGGCACCATTACAAATAGCATTGTCTATCCGCTGACGCGCGCGCTTTATGGCAAACGCATCCGCCAGCCGATTGGCAGCGATTGTGGGTTTTCGGGCCAGCTCGTGTCCTTCTACCTGGCGGAGGAAGTCTGGCACACCAGCCTGGCGCGTTACGGGATCGAAATCTGGATGGCCACAGCAGCTCTTGCCGGAGGCTTCAAGATCTGCCAGGCGTTTCTTGGAGCTAAAGTGCATGACGGCGCAGATCCAGTGAAGGACCTGAGCGCCATGGTAACTCAGGTGGTCGGAACGGTGTTCCATTTAATGGAGGCCCATCAGGGCGCCTGGCTGCCGGTGAACGGTTCAGAGCCAATCCCAATCTTCGGTCTCCCGCTGGAAGTGGGGCTTGAGCCAGTCGACGTTCGTTTGGAGCGGCTCGTGAACGCCTATCGCCAGGGTGTGCGCGACCTGTCGGATATCTGGAAGAACTTTCTGCCCGTGCCAGTCATGGAAGGGCTCGAGCGGCTCTCCAAAGCTAACCTTCCGGAGTTCCGCTTTCAAGACGCGCTTTGGGCCAAAGTGGTCTTCGAGTTCGCAGCCGCACATTTCACCAAACGAATGGACCGCGAACATCTGCTCAAGTCGATGACTCCGCTTTACCTGGGACGCACGGCTTCATTCGTTTTGGAAACGCAACACAGCACCGCAGCCGAGGTGGAAACCCGCATCGAGCTGCTTTGCTTGGAGTATGAAAATTTGAAGCCGTATCTGATTGAGAAGTGGAGAGGGTGAGGAAATATGGATTACCGATTTCCGATTGTGCGCCAGCGGGACCGACGGGGACATACCGTTCAGTTGCTTATGACCAAACGCCAATCGACAATCTGAAAGGGAGGTTGTTATGCGCGATTTTTTTGAGATTGCCGTCCTCGGTCCGATGCGAAGCTTATACGAACAGCTTGTGCTGTTCGTTCCCAAATTACTCAGTCTGTTGGTCGTCTTCTTTCTGGGACTCTTTCTGGGATGGGTGGCCTACCGCATTGTCCGCCGGAGCTTGATGGCCGTGAACTTCGACAAGTTCTGCTCCCAGCTCGGCTTTGCTACCGTGCTGGAAAAAGGGAACATTCGCAAACCGTCCTCGGAGTTGGTGGCCGCTGCAATCTACTGGCTCATTGTGATCAGTTTTTTCATGATTGGGCTTAGAACGCTTGACGAAAGCATCATGGCTGGCGTCTTCTCGCGTTTCTTCTCTTATCTGCCAAATCTGGTTGTAGCGATTTTCATCTTCATCATGGGTTTCATGTTCAGCAAGTTCATCGCTCGCAGCGTCTTAATTGGCGCTGTCAACGCGCAGATTCGTTCGGCAAAGCTGCTGAGTATTTCGGTGGAACTGCTTATCATGATCTTCACGCTCTCGTTGGCGCTCGAGCAATTGGGCATTGGCAAGGCAACCATTGTGGCCACGTTCTCGATCTTGTTTGGCGGCATCGTCCTGGGGCTAGCGATCGCTTTCGGCCTGGGTGGCAGGCATCTGGCTCGGGAGTTTCTGGAGCGGCGCATTGGCCGCAGAACCGCGAAGGATGAAGAGGAAGAGGAACGATTCTTGCACCTATAGGTAGCGAGCGACCTCATACCGCCGAGAGGCGCGTCTCCGTTGATTGGTGACCCCTCGCCCGGCCTTTGGCCACCCTCTCCCCACCAACGGGAGAGGGCGTATGGTTTTGGACCGATTCTTGAACTTCGTCGGGAGCAAGTGAACATAGTGCGCCATGCGGCGATGCTGCGTTACAGTAAACTGATTGCTCGTCGTCGTCATCGATCTCGTCCTCGTACTCGGCATCTGTCGAGGACGAGGACGATTTTTCCGTCATGCTTTCGGCCCGAAGTTACCGGAGCAGGGTGGTGACTCGAGAAGCGCGACATACCTTACGCACATCCCAAAACCTGGCATCTTGCACCTGCGAAAAGAGCCTCTCATGCCGCTGCGTCGAAAGCCCTTAAGAATTCTCGTTGCTCCGAATGCCTTCAAGGAAAGCCTCACGGCCATCGAGGCCGCACGGTCGATTGGGAAGGGCATTAAGAAAGGCTTGCCCAATGCCCGCATCGTCGAAGTCCCCATTGCGGACGGCGGCGATGGCACGCTGGAAGCCGTGATCGCCGGAACCGGAGGGCGAATCTTAAAGACTAAGGTTACCGGCCCGCTCGGCGGACAGATCACAGCTGAGTATGGCATCACGGGCGACGGCAAAACCGCGGTTGTCGAAATGTCACGTGCTTCGGGTCTGGCTTTGGTTCCACTGGCCCAGCGAAATCCCATGCTCACCACCAGCTTCGGTACTGGCCAGCTGATTCAGGCCGCGCTGAATCGGGACGTCAATCGCATCCTGCTCGGCATCGGGGGAAGCGCCACCGTGGATGGCGGCATTGGAGCGCTTCAGGCCCTGGGTGTTTCATTTCTGGATCGCAGCGGCAAACCCGTTGGCCGCGGTGGTGAGGGATTGCTGGCAATTGAGAAAGTCGAGTTGGGCGGTCTGCACCCGGCATTGAAACGTGCCCACATTCTTGTGGCTTGCGATGTGGACAATCCACTCACCGGCCCTAAAGGAGCTGCGGCCGTGTTTGGGCCGCAGAAAGGCGCGACACCGTCGATGGTGAGGAAGCTAGACCTCGGTCTGGCGCGCCTGGCGGCCTTGACCGCGAAGGTCACCGGCAGGAACGTGGCTCAAGTTCCAGGCTCGGGTGCTGCAGGGGGTATCTCCGGCAGTTTCCTGGGATTGTTGGGCGCACGCCTGCGCCCCGGCAGCGAGCTGGTTTTCGAGTTGCTCAAGCTGGACAAGATCGTCCCTACCATGGATTGGGTGATCACTGGCGAAGGACAGATTGATTTTCAAACGCAGTTTGGCAAGGGGCCCGGAATGCTGGCAAAACTGGCGGCCCGGCACCGGGTGCCCGTGGTCGGAATCGCCGGCTCGGTCACAGACGATGCCGGTGAACTCCGCAAGAAAGGTTTCACCGCCTTGTTCAGCATCGTGAATCGGCCCATGGATCTTGCGACGGCAATTCGGCAGGCACCGCACCTAATGGAGCGGGCTGCCGAACAAGTAGCCCGGCTGATCCGCGTGGGGTTGCCGCAGCGAATGTAATTGGCAAACCGTAAGGGGGAGGCCGCGCGTCCCTCTGGCACTCGTGGCAGGGCCGTGGACTTTAACTGAAGCTGTGGAGAAGTTGAAAAATCCAACGAAAAAGTCGGCTCCCCTCGCCCCAACGCGGGAGAGGGGCTGGGGGTGAGGGGCTGGGGGTGAGGGGGATTGCCATGCCGTGGCAGCTTAGGCTTGTCTTTCGGCATCGGCACGCTTCTTGGGTGCTCTCTTCGCTAATCGATGTGGCGTGGCTCTCCTCGCTCTTAACCATCCAAGCGAGGCCGTGGGAAACCAAGATCGGTCGATTTTTTCACAGCTTCGGCTCTACCAGTACCCCTTCCCGATTAGGAGAAGCTAACCATGATTAACCTTATTACCATCTCGCGCGAACGGGGAAGTGGCGGGCGCTCGGTGGGTACCCGCCTGGCGCAGGAACTTGGCATGGAATGTTTCGGCAAGGAAATAGTCTACGACATCGCCCAGAGCGCCGGCGTCGCCAAAGAATCGGTAGAGAAGTACGATCAGGAGCACTACAACAAGTGGAACTTGATCATCGACTCCCTTCGCATCAGCAGCCACTTCTCCCCCGATTACGGCTTTAACTTCAACCTCGCCAACATTGAGCCGGAGATTTTCTTCACTGAAGACAAGTACTTGCAGACAACGCAGGAGATTCTGACAAAACTTGGCAACCGTCCAGGAGTGATCCTGCTGGGCCGCGGCAGCCAGGTAATTTTCAAAGATCGCAAGGATGCGCTGCACATCCGCCTGGTCGCGCCGCTTCCGGTGCGCATCTCCCGCATTTCCGAGATGCTGAGCATCCCAGAAAAAGAGGCCGCCAGGAACGTGGCCGAACTGGACAAATCGCGAGCAAGCTATCTGCGGAACTTTTACTCCGTAGATGTCAACGACGCCCAGTTCTACCATCTGACCATCAACACTGGGCAATTCGATTACGGCCAGACTTGCGAAATCATCAAGCATGCGATGAAGTTCTTCTGAGTTGTTGACGTGCTGTTTTGCCGCCGCCCGCCTTGTCCGTTCGACTCAATTCATCCTTGGTGTTGCCATCCCCGAAAATGCCTCAACCTGTCTAGCCAGCCGCCTGCGGAGCAGGTTCATTAAGCAATCTCCAGCGCTTGCCGATGCCCTGTATTTCTCATATGCTGAACCGGATCTCCATCAGTCATTGATCTAACCCATTGAGGACGGAAAATATGGACCGAAGGACCTTTCTGCAGATGTTAGCCGCGGCGCCGTTGGCGCTGGACGGCAAGCCTTTGGCTTTGCCGCAGTATCGTGTCGTCAGCCCCTACGCTGCGGCGAAACGCTTGGGCATGCCGGGCCCCTATCCCGGGAAGGTGGTCTCAGCACGTTCGGGCAAGTGCATCGATGAATCCAATGGGAAAGTCGATGCGACCGTGGTGCGCGAGATGATGGCTCGTGGAATGTGCGAGCTCACGGGACGTTCCCAAGCGTTGGAAGCCTGGAAAAGTTTCTTTGAGCCTGGGGACGTGGTTGGCATCAAGGTCAATTGTGGGGGCCGGCCAGATGTAGTGTCATCGCCCGAGATCGTAGCCGAGATTGTGCGGAATCTAATGGCCTTGGGCTTGAAACCTGAACAGATCGTCCTCTACGAGCGCTTTCAGTCTCAGCTCGACGAAGTGAACTATGGGCCCCACCTTCCCAAAGGGATTGAGATTGTAGCTGCCGAAAAGGGGCGTGGCGAAAACCACCGCTACGATCCGGCAGCTTACGTTGAAGTGGATTTCTTCGGCGAAGAGGACACGCGCTCGAATCTGATGAAGCTGGTGACACAGCGCGTGACGAAGATCATCAACGTGCCCAACGTGAAGGATCACGGCGCAGCGGGAGTGACAGGCTGCTTGAAGAATATTGCTTACGGGAGCTTTTCCAACGTCGCTCGCTCACACCGCGAGATCGGACGCGGCAACCCCGAGATTCTGCGCAACCCGGAGGCGGGCAAATCACACACCTATTCTTTTGTGGCCACATTGGCGGCCGTGGAACCGCTTCGCTCCCGCACGGTGCTCCAGATCATGGACGGGCTTCGGGGCGTATGGCATGGCGGCCCGTTTGTCACCGATCCCCGCTTCCGCTTTTACCCGAAGCAGATGCTCTTCGGGACCGATCCCGTAGCCATCGATCGCCTGTTGCTGGATATGATCGATTCCAAGAGGAAAGCAGAAGGGGCTATTTCAATCTGGGACCGGTCTCGGTCATCCCTGGGTCCTAGCCAGCGCCGGAACCACGACCCCAATGTGAACATCCTGATCCGTGAACCCGGCCATGTGGAATACGCCTCGACATTGGGGTTGGGAGTGCATGACCT
The DNA here is from genome assembly GCA_022616615.1 of Acidobacteriota bacterium. Lineage (GTDB taxonomy): Bacteria > Acidobacteriota > Terriglobia > Versatilivoradales > Versatilivoraceae > VFZK01. The sequence goes on along the minus strand of JAKEER010000117.1, from coordinate 65,324 downwards.
GAAGAAGATTCAAGTCAAAGAAATCGAGCTGTAGTGGGCTTTGTCCGTGCAGTCGGACCTGGACCGCAGCAAGAACCAAGCGGTTGTGTACAAGAGAGGACTCATTCAGAATTTCGGCCAGTGTTTTTCGAAGTTAAGGCACACGACGTCTTCGTGTTGGTGGTTCCTTGGCCGAACTACAAGGTTCTGTTGAAGGATGCGGCAGAAGAATTGGCTTTCCCTGCCATTCATGGTGTAGAAAGAAGCGATGTCAGCGCTTTCGAGAGAAATGAGAAGATCTCCTACAGTCAGACACGGATTGAGTTGTTCAGCTTCGGATAGAGTCTCCAGGACAGTCCGGATGAAGGACTGTGTTTCTTTTAACTCCTGGGTTTTCTGCTCATCTGCTAGGGCGTCCAGGGCGACAGAGAATTTTCTGAGTTCTTTGCTCTGCATTCCCAAGAATTGCTGAACTCCACAGGCACCCTTAGTGTTCTTACAGTCTTTCGGGCCGAAATCGTAGCGCCTGTAGGGCACCTTTTCAGTAACCGAAAATTTTGCACAGGCACACCCTGAAGACCAGAGAACTTGTGAAACACTGGCGTCGAAATCTGACAGACCGGCACGAAGTAGTGTCCGCAAGTATCGCCTTGCTCGTTCCGTCTGTTCCTCTTCATCAGCAGATTCAAAGATCGTGGATATGACCTGGAGACAAATGTTTCGCTTGCGTCCCTGCTGTGCAGGGAGAACGTCATTCACATGTCTAAGCACCTTAACAAGAGATCGCTTGTGGTTGAGTTGGTTTAGCAAATACTCCGCCTCTTTCAGCAATCGTCTCTTGAATTCTTGGCGAACTACCAGGCTTGTGCAAAGATGTCGGTAAGTGTTTAGGCGCTCCGCAATCCTGACCTTAGTCTCTGGGCTATGAACCATCCGAGCAATCATAATTGATGTGTCTAAGAAGATCCGTTCACTCGGCGACATTGTTATCTTAGACTTGCCCGGAGATCCCTCTCCAGGGGTCAAAACCAGCTCGTCTTAATGCAGAAATACTCCGCTCAAGTTCCTCAATGTCAACAATCCCATCACCAAGCTCGTCGCAAATTATCCGACGAATCACTGCACATTGTTCCACCTTGAACTGCTCAAACTCAACTTGTTCCAAGACACCTTGCAGGAGATTGAGAAGATCCCCCCAGTCTTCCTCTCGTTCATTACGAAAGCCCCACAGTTGACGCAGGGTCTCTTTGAGCCTAAAACCAGCGGAGCTCAGTTCCATCAGATCACCTTCCCTAGCTGAGGCCACCATAGTCTCCACTTCCTGTTTTGCCTCATACAAACCTCGTCTAATCGCATCGCGCGAAGCAGCGTCGGATCGAGGCTGGGATTTAGTGATAGGCGAAACAGCATAGAAGCCGCTGGCATTGTCAGTCGCACCAGACCTGCTGTAAACGACGTGATAGCCTGCCAGTCGGCTTTCCTGAACGTCGGAAACCTTCGAAAAGAGCGTGTTCGGCAGTCTCTGCGAAGCGACGGTTGTATTAGTCTCGTTGGGTGACTCATCAAGCATGATCGACATCTCTCTATTGTGTTGCTTTGTTCATTCGCTCTTCAATCTGCCTTGTACTCGTTTCTACAAAGTCACGCGGGTCAACGAAAGAAGGATCCTCGATAAACGCATCAATATCAATCATAGCCGCAAACTCAGGATTGGCAAGCAGACGGCGTCTTACCTGCATCTGCTGCCTGAGGACTTTGTCCTGATTCTTTGAAAGAGAACTAGCTCGTACATGGAGAATCTCTTGTCCTAAGTCCAGCTGAGCGCTTCTCTCCACTTGGTTAAAGCCGATTCTAAACTTTCGGTCAAGCCCATCGATAATCACGGTAACGCCCGTTGACTCAACCTTCCCGTCGAAAGCTTCACATAATCTGGGCGATATAGTGTAACAGCCCATGCCGCTCAGCCATCGTTCGGAGCTTTCCTTATCCTCACCTGGAAACAAATGCCACTCTCGGATTCCTATGCGCTTGAACTCCTTCAAACCCAGTTGGTCCATCAGAATATAAGAAATGTCCGAAACCTGGTCAACGAATTCGGTGAATTGATCGACTGAAACTGGCGTCCCACCGAGTGCCTTTTCCAGCGATAGGTCGTACTTGAATGATGAGAAATTCAGCAAGCAGCCATTCTTGATACTCACTAAAGCTGCATTGTTAGGATCAGGCCCGCTTCCCTTTATCATCCAGTCAGGATAGTTCCTAGTTATCTCATTGACTGTTCGGCCGCACTTGTCCAAATAAGTAAAGCCTTGATCATATCGCAGTTCGAAAACAACTTTGTGGAGGATGGAGCTCTTCCCTTTGACAAAAATACTCTTGTCCATTGTGGTTCTCGCTTTGCTGTCCTTTAGGGATGGGAGGATATTGGATAGTTTGTGCGACTTTCAACGATTCTCGCTCACGATGAGACCTTTCGGCAATACTGCCGGACAGAGTTAACGGTCGGCGAGAGTTGACTAAGAGCTTGCCCGGTCAAGCAATCCCCCCACACCGAGAATGGTCGCCGTGTAGCTGTAGAGGCCCGGGCGAACGCTGTCAGCCATGACGGGCTCACGATTTTTCCCGCTGAAAACAAGGAGGGCGAGCATGCGGAGTGAGGCATGAGGGAACCCTCCCTATTGTTCAGCCCCATGAGTGACGCACAAATCAATCCCGCGCCGGCGAGGGAGCTGCTTCCAGGGTTTCGTTGGCAGCCTGGCCGGCATTGAGTTGGACTGTCCTGGAAACCCGGTGCAGACTTTGAAGATACTCGGGATCGTATTCCGCGCCACTTTCATGATCCAGCAGTGCACAGATCTTGTATTCACCCGGCACCAGCCCTTGAACTGAAAACTCTCCCTGCTGGCCAGATTTCACGGCGCGGATGTAGCGTGAGTTGGGACCGATAAGCCGGGCATCGGCGGGGTAGATCAGAACCGAAGCGCCGGGAACAGGCGGGCCGTTTGTGGCTTCCTTGACGCTACCGCTCAACTGGGCCCCGTTTGAAGCCACTACAATCTCGAGGCCTTGAATCCGATCGCCGCTGTGCAGGTCCAGTGGTGCGTCGGTGACATCCTTTCCCTGGGCGCGGATGGATTTGACATAAGAGCTTCCTGGTGGCTGTGAAAGCACAATTCTGGCAGGACCTTCCGCGAGGTCTTTCAGCAGAAAAGTGCCGTCTTCTTTCAGGGTGGAACCTGTGGCGCCTCGCCCCCTGAAGCCAGAACCAGCCCCGTCTCCCAGCGGAATGGCCGACACCCGCAATGATGCCAGATTAACTGCTTGGTTCTTTCCTTCAAGCAAGACGCGCCCCTGCAATTCGGCCCCATTGCCCAGCGCAAGAACAACTCCAGAAACATCCTGATTCCCTATATCTACGACAGTGCTTCCGGTCGAGAACCGGTCTGCGCGGCGTTCCTGCGCCACCAGGCGGTAGCTTCCTGGAATCAGCCCACGCAGCGTGAAATCTCCCTGAGCGCCCGTGCCTTGTGCTGAAGCTGGCTGAGAAAGGCCCGACGACGGCACCTTGTGAGCGGTGACAAAGACGCGCCGGGGAGGCTGTCCGTCTGCCGAGGTCACTTTTCCGCTGATTTGGTAGCCTCTGGTTTCGAACAGGCTCAGATCGTATCCGCGAAGCTCGCCGCCCGGGACCATCTTTACCTTGGAGGCCTCCTGTGGGTCAAGAACACCGGGGAAATAGATCGGGGGATAAACCGACCGATTCTCATCAGTCATGCCAAAGACGCGGGGGGTAGCCATCAAATAGTAAGTGCCGGGAGGAATATCATAGATGCGGAATTGGCCTCGATCGTCGGTCTGGTCAGACCCCGAGGGCTGCAGCACGCGCCTGCCCTGAACATATCGGGCGCGGATCAAATTTACCGCAACTCGGGCCGCGGGTTCTCCGTCCTGGTCAAGCACGCGTCCTTCGAGGGCGCCTCCGCGCACTAGGCTCAAGTCGATGTTGTCGAGCGTTTCTCCGGAACGCACATCCAGCGGGGTGGCGCTGGCCAGATCGTTTTCATTCCCTGGCTTCTGTCCATAGCCCTGGCGTGCATATCCGTTTCGCAAAGCAAATAGACGATACCGTCCCGGCGCGACCTGCTTGAATTCATACTGCCCGTCCGGAGTCGTCCTGACGGTTAGAGGCCGGCCTTCTTCCCTGCGCTCCAGCGGGATCAGGCTTAGGGTGACTTTACTCATTCCCTGGCCATTCTCGACAGCAACGACACGGCCTTTGATACTGCCGGGCTGCAAGTTGGATTTCTCATTGGCCGCCTGTGGCCGAGGCGCCCGATTTTGCTGACGTTGCGCAAGCAGGGCAAATGGCAAATCGAGGAGCAGTACCGCAAACACACAAGCGAGAAATTGTCTAAAGTCGGAAACAGGCATACGCACCCCCGCTTGTTCAAAAAGAGCACCAGTGCAGATTGCCCGTTGGGTTCAGCCTTCGGCGAGCAAGCCAGTCGCCATCCCTCGCGGCATTTGGCAAACTGCTTCACTGAATTGTCATCCATGTAGCTCAACTTTTCCAGTCCCAAAACCAGGAAGCTCCTGCTCCTCCGGCCTATGGTGGAAATGGGAACATAACCCAGCCGAGGGCAAAGGCCACGCCCAGGAAAGTGAGGAACACGGTCGCTCCGTACTGCAGGCGTTCCTTGGGGCTTTCTTTCGAGGTAAGTGAAAAAACGATGGAAACACAAAAAGCAAAAATGGTGAGGGCGGTGAAGTGCGGCAGTTCCATTCGTTTATTTCTTTCGGCCCACTGAAATGTCGAAAGCATTCATTACCACGAGCAGGTTGAGAAGTCCCGCCACCGCCAAGAAGGTGTTCCCGTACTCGAACGACTGATTCTGCGGATTGCCGGAGCCGTATCCCCAATTCCGCGCCAGCAGGTAAGGCAAACCGTTGCTGGCGTCGGCAAAGAAATATAGCAGGGCGATCAGCTCGCTGGCATCCAATCCGTGGAGCTTCCCATCCACAGCCAGCCCCAGGCAGAACAAGGCGAGAATGGAACTGGCCAGCAGGACGGCTCGGACCCATTTTCCAAGGATCAAATGGCCTAGGCCTGGAAAGATCAACGCGCTTGCCACCACAACTCCGGTCTTAATTTTGTTGAAGTTCATCGACAACCTGTCTGCGGAAAGTATGCTCTCCGCGGCTGGGATTCGCACGGCCCTCTCCTGGCAACCGATGCCGTTTCTTTACAAGCTAAAGTCTGACAGAAACTGCAAGAACTTCCCCTTCGGACAATTCTCCACTTGAATCACCTTTCGCCGCGAAGACAACCCAGAACGGCTCTGCACGGACGCCTTTGGGACAGACAACCGGCGTGCCAGGAACTCAATCAGAGCTTGGTTGGCCTTGCCATCGACGGGCGGCGCCGCGAGGCGGATCTGCAAGAATTCCCCTTCCCTGCCTCCCACGCAGGTTCTCGAGGCGTTCGGCTGCACCTTCACCGAGAAGCAAAGAGGGTGAGAACTTGACGTCATCAGCCGGCACTCCAGAGCCCGCCTCAAACCTGGCCCACATTAACGGGAGCATAAGATAGGACAACCTGACCAAGCTTGTTTGTAGTACCGCCTTTACGCGGCACCGCCTTCGGCAAGTTGGCCATGCCACGTGGTACAACCGCGTCGCTCCGGCGGCCGGCTGAAGCCGGTACTACGAACAATGAGGGCCCTTTTACTATTGCACTGGCTAATAACTGAGGCGTTGCCCCCGCATCCACGAGGAAATGTCTTCTCCTGCCAGCTCTCAGAGTCAGGGATTATCCCTTGGACCGAAAATCGCCGTTCCCACGCGCACCAGCGTTGCACCTTCCTCAATGGCTGCGGAATAGTCGTGACTCATCCCCATCGAAAGCTCGCCCATGGAAATATGGGGCAACTTGTGGCTCGCAATGCGTTGGGCCGTCTCACGCAGCCGGATGAAGTAGCGTCGGGCGTCTTCGGGATTTTCGGTATAGGGTGGAATCGCCATCAGCCCGCGAACTTGCAGGTGTGTGCAGACCGAAACCCGGCGCACAAACTCCACAGCGCCTTCCTCAGCAATCCCCGATTTGCTCGCTTCCCGTCCGACGTTCACCTGAACCAGAACCGGCATTTGCTTGTTCAAGCGCTCGCAAGCGTGCTGCAGCTTGGAGGCCAGTTCGAGATCGTCGAGCGACTCAATCCAATCAAAAATCTCCGCAGCACGATTGGCTTTGTTTTTTTGCAGTGCCCCGATGAGATGCCATGCCACGTGCTGCTCACTCAACAAAGGCCTCTTGGAAGAAGCCTCCTGCACCTTGTTCTCACCCAGATCGGTGACACCGGCAGCCATTGCCTGGCGGATGGACTCCACTCCAACTGTTTTCGAGACCGCCACCAGCCTGACGGAGTTTTTCGGGCGGCCAGCCTTCATTGTCGCCCGCTCGATATTCTCAAGAACGGTCTGTACATTGGCTTGGACATCGATGGAGCTATGCGAAGATCCCATTCAGACTCGATTTTTCATGTAAACCAACATGCATCGGCTACCAGGGTTTCGTCAAAGTCGCGAGCCCTCCCTTACGGTCGGGCTACTGAACAGGTCCGAGACTCAAGTCAGTAGCCCGCGCGTCAGCAAGGGCTCTGCCTCGACTCAACGACTTACGCGACTTTGGCGAGACCCTGCATCGGCTGCGCTGCGTAAAGTGCGTGAGATCTTACAACAGGTCAAGAGGCTTTTTCAAAACATGTCCCTGGGGCTCGCTGGCAGGGGTTCATTCAAATTCCCGCTACTGAGAGGCGGCTAAGCCTTTTGCTATTGCTTTATTGGCTATCGGCTATTTGATATTTGTGGATTGTGTGCCCTTCTCTCAAATAGCCAATAGAAAATCGGCTGTTGCCCGACTGTTGGTCGACTTGGCAAAGGGGCTCGCAGGCAAAGGGGCTCGCTTGTTCGACCCTATCTTTTGTGTTACGTTTCCGCCGTTGCGTAGGCATCCGGCTCTTCGCTTCCCGCCTCCTGAATTTCTTCATGAATCTTTTCATCACCTTCGAAGGCATCGACGGATCTGGCAAAACCACGCAGCTTAAGCTGCTGCATGACTACTTGCTGAAACGGGGCATGCCGGTCGTCGTAGCGCGCGAACCCGGCGGGACGGCGATTGGAGAATCGATCCGTCAGATTCTGCTACATTCCGGAACGAAGGAACTCAAGCCCCTCAGCGAACTGCTGCTCTACTACGCTTCCCGCTACCAGAACTTTTGCCAGAACATCCTTCCGGCATTGGAGCGTGGTCAATGGGTCCTGTGCGACCGTTATGCGGATGCCAGCGCGGCCTACCAGGGCTACGGGCGTGGAGTGGATTTGAATTTCATCGAGCGGCTCAACCAGGTGGTGATCGGCCAACGAATGCCCGATTTGACCCTGCTTATCGATTTAGATCCCAGCCTTGCCTTGGCGCGCGCCCGAGAACGCAACCAGCGGCGGGCAGTCGATGAGGGCCGGTTTGAGAAGGAGTCGCTGGAGTTTTTTGAGCGTGTACGGCAAGGCTACCTGAACTTGGCCCGCCAGGACCCACAACGCTTCCGCATTGTCTCGGGCAATCTCTCGATAGAAGGTGCCCATCAGGAGATACTGCGCTTACTGCCGCTCCAATAGCAAAAACCCGGCCAGAGCGGAGGCAATTTACTCCGCTGTCGTTGCAGGGTTAAGGCGGCAGACAGAAATCTTGGACATGGAGGCTTTCTCCGAACGGCGATTGTGGGGAGTTGCTGCCCTCGCGGCTGAGGATATAGCCCCAGCGTTCAAAGTGTATTTTGGGTGGACTGACTGATCCCGCCTCAGCGGCACCACCCAAAGGATGAAAATATCATCCTCGTCCTCGTTGTCGTTCTCGTCGTCGGGTTTTCGATTACGAGGACGACGACGAGGACAATTTTCAGAGGCGGGAGTTTGCCGGCAGAAAAGGATTACCGTCCCATGGCGTTCGACGATTTTCTTGGGAACCGTCCCATCCTGGAGACCGTGCGCAGCCAGCTGGCGTCCTGTCGGCTGCCCCATTCAATGCTGTTCACCGGGGTTTCTGGAATCGGAAAGTGGACTCTGGCCCAGTTCATCGCCAAGGCTTGCAACTGCCTTCGACTGAAGGACGACTTCTGCAACGGCTGTCCGAATTGCCAGAGGATTTCAGAGAACGCTCATCCTGACGTTAAAAACGTCGCACCCGAAGGCCAGTTCATCAAGATTGACCAGATGCGCAGCCTTAGCCGCGAGGTCTTCTTTAAGCCTTTCGAAGGCAAGTGCCGCATCTTCATCATGGATGAAGCTGAGAAGCTCAGAGACGAAGCAGCCAATTCCATCTTAAAGACGCTCGAAGAGCCTCCCGACACATCGATTCTTATTCTCATTACCTCCCGGCCAAACGACTTGCTACCGACCATTCGATCGCGCTGCCAGATGTACCCGTTCGCGCCACTCCCGCTGGCGGATGTCGAGCTGCTGCTGCAGGGCCGAACTTCCTATTCGTCAGAGGAGCGGCAACTGCTGGCCCGAATTGCTGGCGGCAGCCTGGGCAAGGCCGTCACTATCGACCTGGCCGAATACAGGAGGCAGCGCGATGAAATGCTGGCTTTGCTGGAGGCCTGTTCTCGCAATTTTCTTTATGCGAACGCAGCCAGAGCGGCCAGTGGATGGCTGGACAAAAGGAAGCAGGCCGAATTCGATTCCAAGACGGGTATCCTCTTCACGCTCCTGCGCGACCTGTTTCTTTTGAAGGCGGGAGCAGAAACACAAGCCCTCACGCACGCCGACATCGCGGGCAAACTAGCTACTCTCTCCTCCCTATATTCCATCAACCAGTTGATGAACGCCACCCAATCGCTGGATCATCTGGAAGCGGGAATGCGACGCAACCTGAACCGAGGCCTGGCGGCCGATCAGTTCGTCTTACGTCTCGGTGGTGTGACCTCGAACCCATGAGCGCATCGAGAGACTGTTTTTCCGCCAGTCAGTAGCGGGTATGTTGTTACAGCCAGCCAAACTCGGCCGCGATCAAATGTTAGGGGTTGCGAACTTGGGCATGTCAGCAGAGCCATCCGCGTCCTTGCGCCTGCGAATCCGCTTCATTCTCCACTGGCCGAGGCCTCCGCCAGGCATGGGTGGCTACAAGCGAAAATTTCGCGTGAAGCAGATTTCTCCTTGTTGGCGCTGCCTACTTGTGTTACGGTTTCAATACTTTGAGTTAACCAAGAGGGAGAACGTGAAGTTGATGCACTGAGCGTGCGGCTCCCCTCAGAACTGTTGCCCAGAATTCGAAGTTCAAACTCCCGCCGGTTGAAGAAACCCGAAGGGATTGGGTTTCTTGGAACACGCCGGACGCACTTGCAATCTCTGAATTCATTAACCCTGCGCGGCAACCGAACTGCTTTTGTGTGCTGCCGTTTCCAATCACCGCTATGAACCGACCAACTTTTCGGGATAGAAAGCCTCAAGAGGACTACATGAACCGCCGGCTAATTCGCCCTTCGCTCGCGGACCTGAAGGACAAGATGACGGTGCGCTCGCAGAAGAGGAAGCCTGCCCCTCAAGAGCAAACGAACGCAGAGAGCTTCTATTATCTGAAGCAGATGCAGAACAAGACGCCCATGGTGGTGGTGCTTGAGGACGGGCAGCAGTTGCGCGGCATCATCGAGTGGTACGACCGAAACTGCATCAAAGTAAATCGCGAAGCAGAACCCAATCTGCTGGTCTTCAAACACTGCATCCGGTACATGTACAAAGAGAATGAAGACAAGTCGAGCGACGAATAGCCTCAGCGTCGTCGGCCAAGAACCGGCTGTTCTTCGCTTGAAACCGGCGCGCGGACAGCGTTGCGCAGCCCGGCTGTGCTTCTGGTTGCGTCCTCCGCAACTCCGCGATGGCTCTCACCTTGCAAGCCGCCTGTATCACCCCTAGAGTCACGGCGCCTTATCGAGGCTTGGCGCGCTGGTTGCGGCCCTTGCTTTGCATCTCCATTCTCCTGGCTGAGTCCGGATGCGGCGAAGACATCGACCTGGGTGCCATCCCGCCGTTTACCCATGCCTATGTTGCCAACCTGGGCAGCAATACGGTCTCAGTGATCGATCTCAAGAGCTTCAAGAACGTCGAGACGATACCGGTAGGGAAATCGCCTGGGAGGCTGGCGGCCAGCCCGATTGACGACTTGGTGTTCGCCGCAAACCTGGGCTCTGGCTCCATCAGCGTCATCGACGCCAACACCCACGCTGTCAAGAAGACAATTCTGGTGGGAAAAAGCCCCGTGGACGTGGTGTTTTCTGCAGACGGCCGCTATGCGTTTGTAGCCTGTTATGGTTCCAACAACATTGCTGTAATTGACTGCGAAGCGTTGGTTGTCGTCAAGACGATCAAGACCCAGGCCGGACCAGCCGCACTGAAGCTGTCTGAGTCGAGAAGGGAACTTTGGGTTGCGCAGCAGACTAGCAACACCGTGGGTGTTGTTGACCTGGAGACACAAGAGCTCGACGAATCAATCCCCACAGGGAAAGGGCCGCTGTTTCTCGAGATTCTTCCAGACCAGTCCAGGCTCTTTGTCTCCAATTCGAGCAACGAGAGTCTAACGGTGATCGACACTCAGACCCGAAAGGCGCTCGATCCCATCGTAACGGGCCGATCCCCGATGCACCTGGTGATGAAACCCGACGGAGGTGAAATCTACGCGAACAACTTCGACGCGGGCTCGGTTGTCGTGGTTAACACTTCCAATTGCACGTTGAATGGGTCGTTCTCAGTGGGCAGGAACCCCATCCGCGGCGTGATTTCGCGAGATGCGCAACGACTCTATGTTGCGAACTATGGATCGAATACCGTTTCGGTACTCGACCCTCCGAACAACCGGCAGGTGATTGCGTCTATCGCGGTAGGCACACAGCCCGAGTCGGTATATCTGACGCCCGACGATCTTTACCTTTTCGTTTTGAACTCCGGATCCAATGATGTCTCCGTCATTCGAACCGACGCTGTCGGATCGGGAAACAACGCGCTGTTCGCAGTCATCACAACGGGCGCCAATCCCTCGGCGATTGTGACGAAGTGAATTCTGAAACCACCGGTGAGAGCCGCTGTCCTTGGGGCGATAACGAAGTCTGTTCCGGTCGCCGCCCAGGACGGATTTCGTCAAGATCCCCCTTATCAAGACCCATCAAAATGGGGGAACAGCGGGTTCGCAGAAACCGTGCGGGGTTGTCGCGCTTCCGAGTTAAGAGAATTTCCGTGAGACAATCCCGAAGGCCTGCGGCCTTTGCCCCTTTGTTTAGCGGAGCTGTGAAAAAATGGCGGACTGGGCGCGGCTCTGCCGCCCGATGTGCGGAAGGGCTTGGCCCTTCCGTCAAAGGGTCACCCCTCCATTTTCTCCTCTGCCCGTCAAAAGCCGTGCTACGCACGGCTTTTGACGGGCAGAGGAGAAAGGTAACTACGGCCCCTCATGCGGAAAGGCAGAGCCTCTCCGCACATCGGGCGGCAGAGCCGCTCGGTGCTTAGAATTTTTTCACAGTTCCAGGAAGACTTGCTCGCTCCTTCGGGGCTGACTCTAGACTTTGGCCGGGCTATTGCCGCTGACGACAGCGGCTCCCAACTTCGCTCTTAATTGTATTAGAATGAAAACCACTCCCAAGGTTCATCATCATTTTCTTCAAACATGAAAGGTGAAAACTCAATGAAAAAAGCGACTCTCCTTGTCACAACTCTGCTGCTGGTTTGCCTGGTTGGCGCGCTTTTCGCTCATCCGCACTTCGATAAGACAGTGACCGCATCGGTCAAGGGTTTGGAGCTGAAACTCACCTATATCACGCTGCCCTACAACGCCAAGCACCTGGAGGGAATCAAGGAAGGATTTGTTTTTGGATGCGGCAGGGCCAAGCTGACCGTAGCCGGCGAGATGACTGTGGGGAACACCAAGCTGGGAGCGGGTGCCTATTTTCTTCGCGCGAAAGCGAAGTCGGCCGACGAGTGGACGCTAGTGCTGATTCCCGAAGCATTGGCCGGTGATCCGCGAAATCCGGATGTCAGCAAAGGAACTGCGCTCGAAACCAAATCCTTCGCCAACCAGGCAGTGTTGCACCATCTGGACCTCAACCTTACCGGCGGTCACGGCCCCACGGATGGGAAGCTGGTGGTTTCAGTGGCCTTCGGATCAAGAAGGATCGAAGGAGTCATTACCTTGCCAACGGCTTAGCATGGCGCTTGATCGATAGAGAATCCTGAGAGTGAAGCCATGCAGCGCCGCCAATTCCTCAAAACAGTTCCGGCAGGAATCGCTGCAGCCTCGTCCTTCGCGGCGGCTTCCTTCGCCACGGCTTCGCCCGCGGCACAAGTCAACACTGTGCGCGGTGAACGCTCTCCCCGTGCTCTGGGCATGACGCTCATGCACGAGCATGTCCTAGTGGATTTCATCGGCGCTGAGAAGGCAAGCCCCGAGCGCTATAACAGCGAAGAAGTATTTCAGATAGCCTTACAGCCTCTCAAGGCGCTGCGCGAGGCAGGTTGCCGCACGCTGGTGGAATGCACACCAGCCTTTCTCGGTCGTGACCCGAAGCTTCTTGAGCGGCTGGCGCGCGCTTCTGGCCTGCACATCATTACCAACACGGGCTTCTACGGCGCAGCTAACGACAAGTACGTCCCCGCGCTGGCCTACCGGGAAAGTGCAAATGAACTCGCGGTTCGATGGACTCGTGAGTTCCGAGAGGGTATCGACGGGACGAGCATCCGCCCCGGCGTCATCAAGATCGGTGTGGACCCGGGTCCTCTTTCGGACATCGACGCCAAGCTCGTGCGCGCAGCCGCCAAAACGCACCTGCAGACAGGGCTCGCCATCGCTTCTCACACGGGCGATGGAGTGGCAGCAATGGAAGAGTTGGAAATTCTGAGACAGGAAGGAGTACATCCCGGCGCTTTCATTTGGGTTCACGCCCAGAATGAAACCAAAGAGCAGTTCCATTCAAACGCTGCTCGGCAAGGCGCTTGGGTCGAGTTCGATGGCATCAGCGATAAGTCTGCAGAAAGACATCTCCAGTTGATCAAGCGCATGGCGGAGCAGGGTCTTCTGGACCATGTGCTCATTTCGCAAGACGCTGGTTGGTACCACGTGGGCGAACCCGGGGGCGGAAACTACCGCCCGTACACTTTTCTGTTTGTGAGCTTCATCCCGATGTTGCGTCAGACGGGCCTGTCAGCCCAGCAGGTTCGGGCGCTTCTGATCGACAACCCCAGGAAGACTCTCACGCTGCAGATTCGGAGGATCGCCAGCACTCGATCATGAACACACCGACGCGGCCGCCTAAATTCTACAAAGACCCTAACTTCATGAATTCTCCGGACGCGCGGTCACTGCGTATCCTCTCAGAGTACTTGGGGCCGCTTTCCTATTTTCAACGGGAAAAGATCAAAGACACCATCGTGTTCTTCGGTTCAGCGCGCGCAGTTCCGAAAGCTCAGGCAGAGGATGAGTATCGCGAACTGCAGAAGGCTGTGAAAGACTCTGGCAGATCATCAGATCAGACGGATGCGCTGGAGCGGGCAACAACCCGGGTGGCTTTGGCTGCATACTACGATGAGGCCGCTGAACTCTCGCGCCAGCTCACGGAGTGGGCGTTATCACTGGGGAAGAAGGCCCGCCGCTTCGTGGTCTGCTCCGGAGGTGGCCCGGGAATCATGGAAGCCGCCAACCGCGGCGCGCGCTTGGCGGGAGGCAAGACGATTGGGCTAAACATCAGCCTGCCTTTCGAGCAGGCGCCCAATCCCTACATCTCTCCGGAACTCAGCTTTGAGTTCCATTATTTCTTCACGCGCAAGTACTGGTTTGCCTACTTGGCCAAAGCTCTGGTGGTTTTTCCGGGTGGCTTTGGAACGCTGGACGAGTTGATGGAAATTCTGACCCTCATCCAGACACACAAGATCAGCAAAAAGATGGTTGTGCTGCTCTATGGAACAAAGTACTGGAAGGAATTAATGAACTTTGAAGCCCTGGTGCGCTGGGGAACCATTGATTCCGAAGACCTCAAACTCATTCAGTTTGCCGACACGCCCAAGCAGGCATTCCAGGTTATCCGGTCGGGTTTGGAGAAGTTCTACTTAGATTCTGACGCAGGCCGGCAAACTCTCTGATTTGCCTGTGGTCAAGGTTGCTGGGCCGGCGCTGGGCGCCGCCAGCTTTGTGACAAAGGTTTGAAGAAGCGAGGAACTAGAGATGCAAAGGCTACGAACGTGTTCTTGGGTCTTGGGACAAGTATTCAAACTATGGGCTGGCCTGCTCCTGTCTCACGCGGCCTTCGCGCAGGCCACGTTGAGAATCGAGACGCCCATGAGTCCGCCAGCGTGGGCACTGATGGAGCGGGCACTGCTCGAGGCCAACTCCCGCGCCGTCGAAGCGTTTGCTGAAAAGTATATGGATGCGCGTGGCTACCTTCTTCACACGCCTCGCTGGGGAACGCTGGACGGCCCCGATGACGCCATCGAGACTTACTACAACTGGACTTTGTTGCACGCGCTGGGAGGCTCTGACAAGGTTCTGGAGCTTTACAAGAAAGGGCTGGAAGGCCATCTCCTGCAGTACAAAGAGCTGCGAACGGAGAAAACTGAGCTGGCGTCCAACGGCGCCTATCACAAGGAGTTCATCACCATGTCTGACTGGTTTCACACTGGTGAAGGCATGAGAGCTTTCTTTCTCTGGGGGCTTTCGGAACCGACGAATCCCAGCCTGGTGCAGCGGATGAAGCGATTCGCCGGGATGTATATGAACGAAGATCCGGAAGCCCCGAATTACGATCCCGAAAAGAAAATCATCAAAAGCATCTGGAATGGGTCGAAAGGTCCAATGCTGCGCAAGGCCACTGTCTATGACTGGGTAGGTGATCCCGTTCCCGGAACGTTCCACCTGCTGCACAACGCGGCCGGCACGTCAAAAATGTTGAACCTGATGGAATGGTATCCGCGCATGCTGGCCCACTGCGAGGAATACCTGGACTCGGTTGGTGACAATCACCTGAACACGGCAGCCACTCTGCTCGGGTTGAACGCCTATGCGCTCACTCAGGAGGAGAAGTATCGCAATTGGACCCTCGAGTACATGAACGCGTGGAAGGAACGCACACAAAAAACCGGGGGAATGATTCCATCGAACGTCGGGCTGAATGGGGAACCTGGAGGCGAATACGACGGACAATGGTGGAAAGGCACTTATGGCTGGAACTTCACCATCTTCGACGGCGAGTTGCAGCAAATCGCCCACCGCAATTACTTTCAAGGCGCCTGGCCGGGCTTTGCTAACGCGCTATTGCTGACGGGCGACCAGTCTTATGTCAGCGTCTTGCGCAAGCAAATGGACCTGATCTACCAGCACAAGAGAGTTGAGAATGGCAAGACCCTCCTTCCGCAGATGTACGGAGACCCTCGCGGATACAAATACAAAGGAAAGCCGGAGTTCTATCATTTCACTGGCAATCTCTTTCTCGACCGGCTTGCAGAAATCTACCTTTGGTCGATGGACCGCCTTGACCTCGAGCGCCTGCCACCCGACCAGGGCTGGATCGGCTTTTTGGAAGGCAAGAACCCTACTTACCCCGAAAAGGCATTGGCTGCGGATTTCGAGCACATCCGCAAGCGCATGGAACTGATGCGCAACGACTCTACCTCCCCGGACACGCGCCTGGCCGACTATCTTCTGGGTATTGTTCCCGCAACAACGGACCAGCTGGTTGAATTGACCCTGGGCGGCTACTTCGCCGCGGGCCGCATCTGGGTGCTGCACAGCCGTTTGCGTTACTTCGATCCAGAGAAACGCCGTTCGGGCCTTCCTCTGGATGTCGCGGCTCTGGTGGAGAAGCTGACGGGCGATTCCGTCACAGTCATCCTTGTCAACACCAACCAGGTTGAAGCTCGCACGCTCGACGTCCAGGCAGGCGGATATGGAGAGCACCAATTCACGGGGGTCACATCAAACGGGAACACAGTTTCTCTCGACGCTCCAGTGCTCAATGTTCGTCTGGCCCCTGGAACGGGGTCCAGGCTAACCCTTTGGATGAATCGCTACGTCAATCGGCCAACGCTAGCGCAGCCTTGGAGCCGCGGCCTGCTGGAAAGCAAGTCACGGTGAAAGATAAGAGAACCTACCAAAGCGCATGGGTTACACCGCAACGTCCGTCATTCCCGCGAAGGCGGGAATTCAGACGGTCGTTGCTGTCAACAGGGGAACTGGATTCCGGCGTAGGCTGCTGTCATTCCCGCGAAGGCGGGAATTGGCCGTGAGTCTTGGTTTCGGAACGGGGACATTCTGTGTGACGACGTTACAGGCCGGTCTTGCGCGCCAACTCGGGACTCTGAGCGCTACGGCTCTCGTTGTGTCCAACATGATTGGCGTCGGCATCTTTACGACCACCGGCTTTCTCGCAGGCGACATCGGACGGCCGACGCTCGTAATCGGGATCTGGTTTGTGGGGGCGGCGTTGGCGCTCGCGGGCGCCCTCTGTTACTCGGAACTGGGAATGAACTTTCCACGCTCCGGTGGCGAATACGTATACCTTTCCGAAGCGTGGGGACCCGCCTGGGGCTTCATCGACGGCTGGATCAGCTTCTTTGCAGGTTTCTCGGCGCCAATTGGGGCTGCCGCATTAGCGGTTTCCGCATACCTCGCGTATTTCTTTCCGTCGTTGTCGGCGGATAGCTCCGCAGGCGTGGTCGTGCCTCTGGGTTTTGCTCACCTTCGTCTCGGAGGGGCGCAGTTTGTGGCTTGCGGTATTGTCTTGGCGTTCACGGCCATCAACCTGATTAATGTCTCTCGGGTCGCTAAGCTGCAGATCGTACTCACTGCCACGAAACTGGTCGTCATCGGAATATTCCTCGTGCTTGGGTTCAGTGTTGGGAACGGCGACTGGGCCCATTTCGCCGAGGACGCGGAGCGGACAGTTACCAGCCCCTTGGCCGCGCAATTCGCAGTCAGCCTAATTTTTGTCTTTTACGCGTACAGCGGCTGGAACGCCGCCGTGTATGTCGCCGAGGAGATTCGGAGTCCCGAGCGCACGCTGCCGATCGCTCTCGGCTTGGGCACGCTGTTTGTCGCCACGCTCTACGCCGCTCTGAACGTGCTGTACATTTACGCAAACTCGCTTGACGAGATGAAAGGCGTCGTCGCGGTCGGTGCGCAAGCCGCGAGGTCGCTATTTGGTGATCGAGCCGGCGGGCTGTTCAGTGGCGCCATGGCCGTCTCGTTGCTCGCCACTATCAACGCGATGTGCATGATCGGACCGCGCGTCTACTACGCTATGGCCCGCAACGGTGCTTTCTTCGCCGCGGCGGCGAAAGTGCATCCCCGCTGGGACAGCCCGTGGATGGCAGTCCTGGCACAAGGAACATGCTGCTGCCTGCTCATCCTGACAGGGACTTTCGAAAGTCTGGGTTACTACATCGGATTCACGCTGTTTCTTTTTACCGCTTTGTCTGTGCTCGCACTGTTCAAGTTTCGCAAGCGGCCGGGCTGGAGACGGTCCCGCTGGGTGAACATCGGCTATCCGCTCATTCCCTTGACCTATGTCTCGATGAATATCTGGGTGTTTGTCTATTTTGCTCGACTGAGGGGTTGGGAAGCGCTGTGGAGCTTACTCACGGTGGTGGCAGGTGCGCTTAGCTACAGTCTGTACTTTAGGAAACGGCCTATGCCGGTTCCCGAAGAGTCCTAAACTAGGGGCTTGCGCAAGATTAAGTTCAGACGCCTTCATCGGGTAGGAATCTCTCAAATTCGGGAGATCTCGGGAGCCGGAAGCTATTTGTCCCGGAGCGACCTGCGCCCATTTCGGTCTAGGACAAAGCCCGCGCGCCGAAAGCGTCGAGATCCGGTGGCCCAGTGGCCTCCATCAAGTATTTCGAGAGGTGGCTGTGACAAGGTCTACCTGATTGAGGAAGGAAAGAAGCCACAGGCTCTCAATCGATGATCGCAAGATAGGGAAGTTGAGGACCTGCGGTTCCGCGCCAAGCAATGTGGAGCAAGCTTTCTAGCCTGCCGTCTCGTCGGACTCGCCAGTCCGGCCCCGGGCAAACTGGAAAGCCGCCTCAACTGGCAGACAAGAATGTCTGGCCCACGCAAGCAGCCCTGCATTCCTGCCAACTTCGAAATTCAGAATCAATTCTTCCCGATATTGTACGAGCGCAGTTTTCGATAGAGCGTCTTTGGCGTGATGCCCAGCAGGCCGGCCGCTCTGCCACGATGCCAGTTGACTTTGTCCAGTGTCGCGAGAATTTGTTCTCTTTCCAGATCCGCAAGACTGGCCGTGCCGGAGGCTGCTGGCTTCGCCACGGCCCTGATGCGTTTCTCGCCGTTGCAAACCTCGGCAGGCAGGCAGTTGGCAGTGATTCCCCCTTTAGATGCCAGAACCATGGCCCGTTCCATAACGTTCTTTAGCTCACGGACATTCCCCGGCCAGGAGTACAGACGCAGTAGTTCCATGGCTTCGCTGGAAACGGTCACAGGATCTTGCAGACCCGTTTTCTTCGTGAAATGCTCGACGAGGAGCGCAATGTCGTCGACTCTTTCGCGCAACGGCGGGATCTCCACGGTCACCGTGTTTATGCGATAGAGCAGGTCCTGGCGAAAACGGTTCTCCCTCACTTCTTCAAGCAGATTCTTGTTAGTGGCAGCAACGAGGCGAAAATCCACCTTCACTTGCTTCACGCCGCCGACCCGAAAGAAGGTGCGAGCTTCCAGCACTCGCAGAAGCTTCACCTGCAGGCGGGGGCTGAGTTCGCCAATCTCATCCAGGAACAAGGTGCCGTGGTCAGCCAGTTCAAACAGTCCGGGCTTCGAGGTGTCGGCATTGGTAAAAGCGCCCTTTTCATAGCCGAACATCTCACTTTCCAGCAAGGTCTCCTGAATTGCCCCGCAATTGATGTCGATGAAGGCTTCGGCCCGTCTCGCTGAGAACCGGTGAAATGACTGGGCAACAAGCTCTTTGCCGGTTCCGCTTTCGCCTAGAATCAACGCACTCGAATCAGTGGCGGCTGTTTTCTCCACGAAGGAAAGCAGCTCTTTCATCTTGCGGTTGTTGGTAACCAGCAAAGGCGCAGATTCCTTCCGGCTCAGCCGCGTCTGCATGTAAAGGTTTTCCTTCTGCAGATCGCGTCGTTCACATGCCTTTCGGATCAAGACATCTAGTTCCTCGATTTTGCAGGGCTTGGTGAGATAATCGTAAGCTCCGGCTTTCATCGCTTCAATCGCTGTTTCGAGCGTGGCATTTCCGGTCAGCATGATGATTTCAGGCGACGGCTCAGCCTGCTTGATGACTTTGAGCGCCTGGATGCCATCCATCTGCGGCATAGTCAAGTCCATGACGATCACGTCGTAGTCAACCTTCTGCGCAAATTCCACCGCGCTCTTGCCGTCGTTGGCAACCGAGACATCATAATTTCTCCGCGCCAGTTCCTTTTGCAGGATGAGGCTGACGTTTTTTTCGTCGTCTGCAATCAGCAGCTTGATTTTCTTTCCAGTTGACATTGCGGTCCTCTTGTTCTTTTGGTAGGTGCAGAGGTCAGGAGACACGGTCGGTTGCTCTCACCCCGTTTCCCCTGTCCCTTCTCCCTAGGAACCACTGATCTGATTAATAGCCTTGGCAGGCACAAGAATCTGAAAGGTACTTCCTTTGCCTATTTCCGACTCGACCTTGATCGATCCTTCATGACTGCGCACGATACCATAGCAAATGGAAAGGCCTAATCCGGTGCCCTTCCCGACAGGCTTAGTGGTGAAAAACGGGTCAAAGATCTTGTTGAGATTACCCGGTGGAATGCCAATGCCTGTGTCTTGAAACTGCACGCGAACAAAGCTCTGGTTGTTGTGCATTTCGGTTGTGGTGCGTATGGTGAGCATCCCCGACTCGTTCATGGCGTCCATTGCGTTGATGCACATCGCCAGGAATACCTGCCGAAGCTCTCCACTGTTGCCGACGACTGGAGGGCACTCCGAATCCAACTCTTTCACGACCTGGATCTGTTTGAAGCTCTTGTGGTGGCTGAGAAGCTGCAGGGTTTGCTCGAGCGTTTCATTTACGCGAATTTCTTGTTTGAGGATTTCCTTGTTCCGACTGAAATCGAGCAGGTTGTTGATGATGCCTTTGCAGCGGAAGATCTCACCGTCAATGATCTTGAGATACTCGGGAAAATCTTCGAAGGCGGCCACCCTGGCCAGTGCCTCATCCTGCGCTCGCGAAATCAGGCCCTCGACGCATCCTGCGATGGCGGCCAACGGGTTGTTGATTTCGTGGGCAATGCCTGCCGCGAGTTTGCCGATGCTCGCCAGCTTTTCATTCGTCGCCAGCGATTCCTCCATTCGCCGCCGCTCGGTGATGTCTTCACCCAGTGTAATGACATGGCTCACGGCGCTGCCATCAATCGACATGGGAATTTTGCGCAGGTGATAGTAGCGCTTTTCGCCTGAAGACCAGGAGGCCGTCTGGGTCTCAAACGGCTGGCCCGTGGAAAACACATGGTCAATTTCTGTTTTCAACCTGTCCGAAGACATGTTGGAGAAGACAGAAAGAACGTTCTGGCCAATAACCTGCTCTCGCGAGATTCCAAGAATTCCTGTTTCGCGCTTTCGGTTCCAGGTCGTCACGGAATAGTCTTTGTCGACGACATAGAGGCCAATCGGGAGCGAGTCGACAATGCACTCCATGAATCGCTTCTGGCTTTCTAGCTCGCGCGTTCGCAGCTCCACCATCGACTTCAAGTTCTGGCTGTGCACTTTCGCCGTGGAATAGAGTTCAGCGTTCTTCAGGGCTAGGGCAAGATTGCCGGCCACCATGGTGAGCAAGTTGAGATGATCCGAGTTATAGGCATGCGGCAAGTGACTTTCAACATTGAGCACGCCCAGAATCTTCTTCTGGTGCACTAGTGGCACCGCCATTTCAGAGCGTGTATCCCGAAAAAACCGCAGATACTGCGGCTCCATCTGAACGTCGGGCACAATACGTGGCTCTCGATGAGAAGCCACCCAGCCCATGATGCCCTGCTCCGTCTGGAACGAATTCCCATCAAAGCGAAGGTCGTGGCCAGGGCGATAGGCCGCCGCGACACTCAACCGCGAGGCTCTGTCGTCCCAAGTGGCAATCAAGCACCCTTGGAAGTTCAGCTCGGTGCTGATGACCTGCGCCGCATGCTGCAGCAGTTCCATCTGATCAAGAGACTGGTTGAACTCGGTGGTCAGCTTGTTCAGAATGGCCACCTGGTGCGCCCGCTGCTTTTCGTAGGCGTACAACGTCTTCATCTCCTGTGCGAATTCCCGCTCGCGGAGATGGGAACGGATTCTCGCCAGCAGTTCTTTCTTCAGAAAGGGTTTGACCAAGTAGTCACTGGCCCCGACGTCGAGCCCTCGCACCTTGCTATCGATGGTGTCCAGCGCCGTTAGCAGGATGACCGGGATATCGCGGGTTTCAGCATTCTCCTTGATGCTCTTGCACAAGGAAAAGCCGTCGCCGTCAGAAAGCATCACATCCAGCAGCACCAAGTCCACCTTGCGCTCTTGCAGAATCTTCCGCGCCTCCTCGACCGAGCCGGCCAAAGCAACCGAATAGGCCTCCTTCGTCAGAATCATCTCGGTGAGATGGAGAATCTTGGGGTCGTCGTCGACCGCCAGAATGCAATGGGGTTGGGTTCGTGAAATGTCGGTGGCGTTCATGATCGGTCAACGAGCCAAACAGAGTGCTGCGACTCCGGCATGTGCATCGCAACCGAGCCTCATTTAGGCCACTGAGCTGCCAGCAAGTCCTCTGACTCAGGTTCTATTTCGGTAAATTTGACCGATGACTGTAGGAAATTGAGGGAGAGGCTCCGATCCTGCGATCGGCGCCGCACTGCGGGGAAGATGGTCGGGAACGGACGTTGCGTTGTCTGTTTCCCGTCAATCGGGCCAAGCGGAGGGCGAGCCGGAAAACCAGTCTCGATCGCAGCAGCGACACTGGGTTCCCGCTTTCGCGGGAAAGCGGATGGCCCTTCGTGGGAAGGACGTACCTGGCCAATCTGATTTTTTCAGTTCACGATTCGGCCTCTGCCACGCCTGCCTTCACAGCTTTGGCTTGAGCAACAATTTTTTCCGCAATCTGGCTGGGAACAACTTCGTAGTGGGAAAACTCCATGGTGTAATCACCGCGGCCTTGAGTCATTGACGTCAAGGTAGGTGCGTAGGAGAGCATCTCCGACATGGGGACTTGGGCCTTGATCACCTGCATGGCCGCTTTCGAGTCCATCCCCTGCACCCTGCCGCGCCGGCTATTCAAGTCCCCCATCAAGTCGCCGGCATAAGCATCGGGCGCGTAGACCTCCACATTCATGATGGGCTCCAGCAGCACCGGATTGGCGAGTTCCATCGCTTTCTTGAAGGCCAGCGAACCGGCAATCTTGAAGGCCATTTCTGACGAGTCCACATCATGATAAGACCCGTCATAGAGTATGACCCGGAAGTCCACGACTGGGTAGCCGGCAAGGTAGCCTCGGGCCGCCGATTCGAGAATCCCCTTTTCAACGGCTGGAATGAAGTTCTTGGGAATGGCTCCACCAAAGATCTCATTGACGAATTCGAACTGATCGCCGCGCGGCAGCGGTTCCATCTTGATCTTGCAGTCTCCATATTGGCCGTGTCCGCCCGACTGCTTCTTGTGCCGCCCTTGCACATCGGCCCGGCCTCGAATCGTCTCTCGGTAGGGAACCTTGGGAGGCTTCAGCGTCACCTCAACGCCGAATCGTTTCTTGAGCCGGGCCACAATGGTTTCAATGTGCAATTGTCCCATTCCAGACAACAACATTTCGTGGGTCTGTTGATCCCGACCAAAGCGCAATGTGGGGTCTTCTTCCAGGAGCCGGTGGAGGGCGCTGCTAATCTTATCTTCATCGCCTCGAGACTTGGGCTCAATGGCAAACGTAATCAGGGGTTCCGGGTAGCCGAGCTTCTGGTAGAAAACCGGGTGGTCCTTGTCGCCGAGAGTGTCGCCCGTCACGGTGTCTTTCAGCTTGGCCACGACTCCAATGTCGCCTGCGTGCAGCTCAGGCACTTCCACCGGAGTCTTTCCCTGTGGAATCGCAAGGTGAGCCAGCCGTTCAGCCGTCCCCCGGTTCAAGTTCATCACCGTAGCGTCGGTCTTTAGTACTCCGGAAAAGACCTTTAGAAACGACAGCCGCCCCGCAAAAGGATCTGCGAGCGTCTTGAAGACAAACACCGAAAGAGGCCCTTCGGCACTGATACTTCGCTCGGCGGCACTGTCGCCTTGCGCAGTGGTTGTCGAGGGAATGGTCTTGGAGCCCACTGGCGAAGGCAGGTAGTTTACGATGAAGTCTACCAGCGTCTGGGGACCAACATTCAACAAGGCCGAATAGGCCACGATGGGATGAATCTTCCTTTCCGCGATGGCCTGCCTTAGCCCTGGAACAAGATCCTCTAGGGGAATTGTGCCCTTATCGAAGAACTCTTCCATCAGCTGATCGTTGCCTTCAGCCACCATTTCGACAATCGCCTCGTGTCCTTTGGCCGCAGCATCCTGTAAAGCAGCGGGGATTGCCACCGGCTTCGACTTGCCGTCACCGTTGGGCTCGAACTCGTACGCCTTCAGCTCAATGAGGTCAACAATGCCTCGAAAGCTTTTTTCGGCGCCGACCGGCAACTGAATGGGAAGGGCGGTGCGGCCAAAGTTCTCCTGGAGAGAGGCGACCGCCCGGTCAAAAGAAGCATTCTCGCGATCCAGCTTGTTCACTACAAATGCGGCAGGCAAGCTGAACTCCTCGGAAAACTTAAGTACTTTCTCAGTCTGGACCTCCACGCCAGCCACGGCGTCCACTAGGACCAGAGCCGACTCGCAGACGCGCATGCTGCCTCGAGTGTCCTGGATGAAGACGCCCTTCCCTGGCGTGTCGAGAAAATTGATCTTCGTCTTATTCCACTCGCTGAAAGCGATTGCGGAAGAAATGCTGATCTTGCGCTCAATCTCTTCCGGGTCAAAATCTGTCAGGGTAGTTCCGTCATCGACCCGGCCCAGGCGATTGCCGACACCTCCGAGGTACAAACATCCCGCCACCAGGGACGTCTTGCCGCTTGATCCATGCCCAGCCACAGCCACATTGCGAATGTTGGCTCCGCCAAAAACCTTCACAGGAAGCTCCTTTCTCGCTTTGCGAGTCCGCGTTCCATGGATTATTTCGGGATGAAACGCCACGATACTAGCACACGCACTTTTCGGCAGGCAACCTGTTTGGCCGGAAGCGGCAGAACGTTCCACAGGAGGCGGAGAGGTGAAACCCGCGTGCTGTTTCACGGGCGAGTTCAGCATTGACAAAGTCAAACATTCGCCATAACTTCTCTAATCTATTTGACCCCGGCTGCCGAAGAATAGGCGCAAGAGCGTTGAGATTTGTCAGGCAAATGACCCTGTAAACTCATGGGACCGAATCTTCTTCTGGCGCTTCTTTCCTTATTGCTGGCGGGAAGCCCGTATATCTCACAGATAGAGCCAATCAACGACTATTTTCAGTTTCGATCGGTTGGCAACATTCGGGGTGGCTTTGAGGTATTCATCATCACTATCGGCGCCGGTGGGTTTCTGTTTGCGTTGTTCAATATGTTCCTTAAGAAGAAAAATGGATCACCCTATCTGGCTTTGGGTGCTCTAGTATTGGTCACCGCGTTTTTCTACAACGAGGAGCACGTTCCGCTGCCGTTGAATAACACTTTATTTGGAGGCGAGCTCTTCTTTGCCTTTGTTGTAAGTTTCGTTCTGGGGGTCACCGGACTGGTGGTTGAATGGCTTGTCGAGAAACCTCACTAGTCGCAACGTCACCCAGCCGATGAAGCCATAGGGTAACCATCGTCA
Source organism: Acidobacteriota bacterium (assembly GCA_022616615.1). GTDB lineage: Bacteria > Acidobacteriota > Terriglobia > Versatilivoradales > Versatilivoraceae > VFZK01. The sequence continues at coordinate 40,449 of JAKEER010000117.1, read as the reverse complement.
ATCATCAGTTCCTCTTTCGATTGTTCCAAACGCCGCCCCAGGGCTATCGATTCTATCGACCCAGGAGGCAGGCTTCCTGGCAAACTCAGGACAACATGAGTCAATCAGAATCATGAGCCAACGCGCGCCACAGAATTATTATGAGCTCCTGCAGCTCAGCCCCAATGCTGAGCAACTCGTCATTACGAAAGTCTACCGGCTGCTGGCTGCTTACTATCATCCTGACAACAAGCAGACGGGAAACGAGGAAAAGTTCAAGACCGTACTTAAGGCATATGAGGTGCTGTCTGATCCTACCAAGAGATCCCGGTACAATATTGAGTTCCTCGGCAAAGACGCCGCAAGTGCTCCAAAGATCCGCGCAGACGAACCCGCGCCCGGAATAGCGCGAAGCCGGGAGGAGTTGAGGGCAAGATTCGGAGCCGAAGCAGACGCAGCACCGGGGGATGCGGGCCTCTCTGAGCGAGAACTCAGAAAGTTGATGCTGATGGTCCTTTACGACGTGCGACGCAATTCTCCTGGAAGCCCCGAGGTTTCCATGCTGGTCCTGGCGGAGTTGCTGGGCTGCTCGATCGAGAATCTGGAGTTTTCAAACTGGTATTTGAAGGAGAAAGGCTACATCCGGATCAGTGAGTCTGCCGACTTCTCCATCTCGATTGCTGGCGTTGATTACGTCGAGAACGAGTTAGTAAAGAAGGAAACAGACAAGCAGATTCTTTCCTTACCGGAAGGCCGGCGTTAGACGGGGCGCCCGCCAGCGCGGCCCTTTGAGACAAGCGTCGCGAGCGGCCAAGTCGGCTCAAGCCAGAATTTCAGGAACTCAGGAGAAACAATGCCAGCAACCCAACTAGAGATTGAGCAGGCGATGCAAGGCCTTGAACAGAAGATTGGCAAGATTCGCGAAAAGGTGACCGAGATCGACGATCAAATCAAGAATACCTCGGTCAACAATGTCGAAAAAGTTGAAACTGAGTTGGAACACCTGAAAAACCGGTATTACGAGATTCAGGCGAGAGAACTCATTGGAGAATTCGACGATAGGCAAAAAAGGGAAATTGAAGAAAGCATCCAGGCAGGGGAAAGGAAACTCAAGGCCGATAACGACCGTTTGCAGAATCTGGTAGGCATCCGTCATGCCCTGGAGCTCGAGTTCAAGAAAACTCAGGCCGCGATTGAGCAGCACCAGTCAGCTCTAGAGCGGTTGGAGTTTGAGAATCTGAAACGCGACCGCCAACACATCGTGGAAGAGATCAACCAGTTTCAGAAGAAGCTCGAAGACCTTTTCACTCGCGTTTCCGACTACAACCTGAATTCGGTGGGGCTCGTGACCCGGATACTGAATCGAGAATACCAGCTTCGCGGCGTTCCGACCGGTTCCAAATTCAACGGAGATTGCAGCGATAGAGTACAACAATTGGCAGAACCCTTTGACATGAACCGCATCAAGAATTCGCTCGCAGAAGCCATCGCAGAAGTCGTCTGTAAGAACCTGGGCTCTTGACTCCACCTGTTCGATCTTCCCCTCGACCTTCTGACGCCAGAGCCAAGTTGTTTGGGCAAGGCTAAGGAGCAGGCATTGTCCAGTAGAAAAGGGGCGTTGGCTGCGGGTCTTGGGCGCTGTCTCGTGGGTCCTGCAGAGCCGGTTTCCCATGTCCCTACTGCGTGCCGCGTGTTCCGTGTTAGAATTTCTGTCGTCAGCAACACAGCCGATCCCGTGCTGGGACGTGTTTCAAATCCATTGCACCATGGCAAAGAGCCAGCGGAAAGCTATTGAGGGTTTTCTGACTTCGAGTGATCACCCTCGTATCGCCCACGTTCTGTGGGGAGGTTGTGCTTTTGTCTTCTACCAGGTAGTTCTGTTAATCGTTTTGCAGTTCCACGGAGTGATGCGCAATCCTGCCCTACTGCTACTGGAAGTCCTGGTTTTCGCGCTCGTCGCAACCTGTCTCGCCTTATACTCAAATATTTTGGCTTTGCGGAATAATGGGTTGGTTCCTGCAAAGCAAGATGCAGAGGAAGAAAAAAGGCTACAGGCAGTACGAATCGAGGCCCAACTGTCTAAGCGACTGGGAACCTTTTGCCAGGGCATTGAGCATTCTCTGTCGGCAATCATGTTTTTTGCCAGAGCTCAGCTTGGACGCAAGGCGTCGCCGCAGCTAGAGCGCGACTTGAGAGAAGTGATGGAGCGGATAGACCAAGTGCAACTGCTGGTGCAAGAAATGCGGCGCTCCGTAGAAAACCTTGGCTCGCTCGACAGTACAAACCCTCTGCTGGCGGCTTCAGCCGGGGATCTTGCAGAGCCTCCGGCCAGTGTAACCGCTCCGGACACAACTGCCGGTGAGTTTAAGGGATCCAGCGGCCTTTACTCGCTGCGGAAGACGGCAAGAAAAGTCGTTATCCTCCCCATTACTGTCAGCTATCTGAGCGAGGACACTCAATTACAATTCCACACCTACACTGTAAATGTATGTGAAGACGGAGCTTGCATCGTTTTTTCTGGAAAGGACCTGGGCAGTCAATCCGAGATTGGCGTCCGGATGCCTGAGGAGTTTGCAGCCCTGGCGAAAATCCGTTGGATTCAGCCGTCGCGCGAGAACTCCTTCCGGCTTGCCGGCATTGAATTCATCGATCAAAAAGTCAAAGTCGAAGCTCTCTAAGACATTGCGCTGGTGGGGACATCGCTTCGGGTGCCTGAAGGCCCAATGCTAGTTGGTCAGATATAGCGGTTTCTCTTTCTCGGTCAATTCGCATCGATGGGTAATTTATTTCCACTTTTCGGGATTTCTTGAGGACATTTTTTCCGAGTTTGAGCCTCGACGAAATTCCCGCGAGGTTGGCGAGCGATCTCAGTACGATTGGATTCACACGGTTCTTGCCCAATGAATTCGGGGGAACAGTCCACTCTATGGGGAATGGCGGGTGCAAAGGACGAGTTGGGAATGAGCCACCACTTGGCTCGTTTCTCAAGATGTCACTGGAGAATCCCTGGGCCCTTAAATTGCACAGCGTCGGGTAGTTGAACGTCAAACCTTCGGAGAAGCAAACATTTCATGCCAACGACAGAAAAACTTCGGACCCTGGTAATCTATTGGGAAGATCGGTTTAGAAAAGAATGTCGCCATCATGTGGGGAAAATTGATTCTGCCAGGATCGTATTAGAGGTCCTCGGCGCGTCGGAAGGTTTCAGCAATGAAACTTGGGAAGAGATGGCAAGCATCGACCCCCATGTCCTCTTAGTTGAATTCAGCAAAGACCCCCAATCCAGCTTGCAGTTGCTCAAAGATCTGCAGCAAAATTTTCCAGGAGTCCCAATCCTTACTGCGGGTGAATCGTTCGATTCAGGCTTTTTGATTGAAGCCCTGCGGCTGGGAGTGAAGGAGATTCTTTCGAGGCCGTTGACCGCAGAAGCCGTACACCAGGCGTTTGTGCGAGTTCAGAGGCAGATCGGCCCATCGGCCCAGGCTAAGGAACCTGCTACGATATTCTCGTTCTTTAGCTGCAAGGGTGGCAACGGTTCGACGACAATCTCCACGAATTTTGCAGTCAGCTTGAGCAAGCTTTCCAAGAAGAAGGTTCTTGTTTTTGATTTGGACGTCGAATTCGGGGATGTGGCCGGATTCTTCGGACTGAAGAGTCATAAGTTTCTGGTTCAGGAAGACAGCAAGGACTCAGTTCTCGACCCGGCTTTGATTTTCAGAACCATCACGACACACTCAAAGACCGGAATTGACCTGCTCTCTTTCAGCGACGGTTTCCCGCAGAAGTCGCGAGCATTGGCTGCGGAGGTAAGACCGCTGCTGGCTATTCTGCAGATGGAGTACGACTACATCATCATTGACACTTCCAGCACGCTAAACGAGTTGGTTGTGTCAGTCCTGGATTCTTCACACATCATTTTCTTGATTTCCAAGTGTAGTCTGCCGGCCCTACGCAATGCCCAGCGAGTGCTGCATGGGTTCGAGCGCCTCGGTTACTCTTCAAGTCGCATTCGGCTGCTGCTCAACCGGTATCTTAAGGGTAACGATGTCAGCATCAAAGAGGTTGAGAAGACTCTTAATTTCAAGGTTTTCTGGTCAATCCCCAACGATTACAAGTCACTGATTCGCTCGATTCAGTCAGGCGACCCTTTGACTCTTCAAAGCGACTCAATTCCCCTTGCGAAAAGCTTCTACGATATGTCTGCGCACGTCCTTGGCATTCCCATTGAGTCTCATCCCAGATCCGGCGGCGGCTTCTTGGTACGGGCGAAAGACACGGCCAACAAGTCATTGCCTTTGACCACTCTGAAACTCCTGAAGAGCTAACTCAATGCCGTCGAAAGCGAGAAGGTGTTTTGGGCATTCCTAGCATTTGTGTCGTTGAAGGGGCGAGACCTATTCACAAGGGTGGTCCTTGCTGGCTGGATGCCGCAGGATTTCGGTACCAAAAAGCTCATTCATCGGCACAAGCAAATTGGCCCTAATCTACAGGCCGGTGAGCGTCGATGAGAAAATTATCGAATTGAATTCTTGCGGGCAAGGCAGGGTTAAGCCAATGCAACGCAGTCATTCTATGAGAAGCTTTAGCCTCGCGGTCGTCCTGGCTTTGTTGGCTCTTCCCGTCTTGACACTGGGCCAGGAAACTGCCAAGAAATCAGGCGGGCGAGAACAATCATCGACCAGCTACCTCTATGTGCCAACGAGCACGGACCGTATGGGCTCCGAGACGAAGGTCTCTGAATACCAGAAACTTGCAGACGACAAGAACTACCAACGAACCACGGCTTTTCGGGCGCTTTCAATCAACGGTGGCGAGCGCGTGGATCGGGAGGAGAGTGAGCTAAGCCGCCGGATCAGCGACACTCAATATCAGGTAGAGCGAACCATCCGGACACCGGACTTGAACGGGCGGCTGGCAACACAAGAGCTGATCAAAGAAGATCATATGTTGAAGGGAAATACTGAAGAAACGCAAAGGTCGTATTATCGGCCAGACATTAACGGCAAGATGGCCGCGCAGATTGTCGAGAATGAAACGGTCGTTAGAACTTCACCTAAGGAACGACAATTGACCCGTGCTCTCTACCGGCCCGACGCCGAAGGCAAGTTTTCACTCGCTGAGATCGAAGAAGCAAGCGAAAGGAAGATCTCGGAAACATTGACGGTGAAGGAAAGCAGCCGGAAACTCAAAGAAGCCAGCGGTCGCATGGCTGTGGTCGAAAACGTCAAGGAAACGACGACCAAGCTCGGCGAGAACGCCTTCAAAAAGGAAACGGCGGTCCATCAGACAAGCTATGACGGCCGGTTCTTGTTGACAGACAGAGTCACCGAGACCCAATCTGAAACTTCCGACGGTGTCCGCAACTACCAGCGGCTTCTCGAGTCGCGAAATGTGCACCGCCTGCTGCCAAACGTGAACAGTACCGGGCTCACGCTTTCGCAACGCGTGACCGGAGAAGAACGCCGGCTGCCGGACGGCAGCATTCAGAGCAGCACCCAAGTCGAAGCAGTCGATCCGCTAAATCCGTCAGGCGGTCTGCGGGTCAGCGAGCTGGTGACAGAGACTTCTAAGCCTCTGGGAAATGGAAAGGTTAGCGTCGAAAGAACCATCAAGACTCGCGACGCCAATGGCAATCTGGCGGTCTCCCAGAAGGTCGCTCAAACCATTGAGCCTGGCAAATAATGCCTTCCGCCAAATTGTTTCTCTTCCCGTCGGGCCCATGAAATCTCCGCGCCAACTGAACACCGCAGCCCTAAGTTACTTCTTGCTTATCAGCCTCCCAGCGAGGCTGACGGCGGATGTCGTCTATCTCACGAACGGAAATGTGCTGGTCGTTGAGAAAGCCTGGGAGGAAGGTGCTGAAATTAGATATCAGACCGGAGGCAAGGTCCAAGTTCTCCCGAAATCTGCTGTGCGGAGAATCCAGGAGCAAAAGTCACTTCCCACGCCCGAGGGGCCTTCTAGAAGATACGGCATTGCCATTGACGAACGCAGTCCTTCCGCGCCAAGCGAACCCAAGGCGCCGCTGGACACTCCCTTGCGTGGCGGGACGTCAACCATTTCCAAAGAGCTGCTGAACCGGCTCAGAGAGAATCTGAAAGCGGATCCGGCGGACGCACTCGCCAAATCAGAACTCGTGCGCGGCCTGAATTCGCTCGCGTCTCTTCAGGCCGCTCAGGGGGATCTTGCGTCCGCTAAGAGCAGCCTTGAGGAAGCTTTGGCCCTGGACAAGAGAAACCTTGCTGTTCTGTCAAACTTGGCAATCATCAATCACCGTACAGGGAACTATCGCGCCTCCGAAGATCTACTGCTGACATGCCTGGAATTGGACAAAAGGAATCAGTGGACCCATTACCTGCTGGGTGAGGCTTACTACGCCCAAGAGAAAGTCGCGCAAGCCATCAGACAGTGGACTGAAGCGCTGCAGCTTGGCCCGAGCCCAGAAATTTCTGCCAGGCTGGAAAAAGCGCGCCAGGAGTCAGGGGTGCACAGCGAGCTGGGCGTGTTGCAGAGCGCCCACTTCATCTTACGTTACGACCGCAAGGTGTCTGATTACCGGCTCGGCCAGCAAATTCTGACGACACTCGAAAGCCTCTACCGCCAGCTGAGCATTGACCTGACTTCCCAGGCACCAGCGACGGTCGCCGTGATTCTGTATCCCGATCAAGCCTACTTCGACATAACCCAAGCCCCCAGCTGGTCGGGTGCCCTTTTTGATGGCAAGATTCGTGTTCCTACCAAAGGACTCGCCTCCGTCACAACGGAGCTTTCCGCAGTTTTGGTTCACGAGCTGACGCACGCGTTCATTCGATCGCTACCCGGACGCGGTTGCCCTTCGTGGTTTAACGAAGGAGTCGCGCAATTTCAAGAGGGGAAATCGGCTTCCAACTACCGCAAATGGCTCGAAGCACTGAACAAGGAAGGTCAACTGATTCCTTTGAAGGGGTTGAAAGGATCGTTCGTCGGACTGTCCGCTGGCGCTGCCTCAGTCGCCTATATTGAGGGACTGGCGGCTGTTGAGCATCTGGTGGCTTCGCTAGGCAAGCCTTCAATCCGAAGCATCCTCGATCTCATGGGACAAAACTACAACTTCGAGAATGCTTTTCAAAAAGTGACGCACCAGAGCGTCGACGAGTTTGACGCCGCGTGGCGGCTGTCAATGAGCCGGTAGAGTAAGTATGATGACATTGTAGGCCTCCCTGAGCACTGGAGGTTCTTGCAGTCTACAGTATCGTAGGCAGGCTAAGACATTCCCGTCTCGCGGGTTTTCGTCCTGGTCAGTTTCTGTTCCAGCAGTCCGATGTAAGAATCGTACTCTGCCTTGAGCTGCGAAACCTGCCGCTCCCGCTCCTCGCTTAGGATTCGCCGCAACCCTTCTTCACGATCTTTCCACCCTTCATCGCGATGCTGCCAGTTCTTCTTGTATTCATCCCGTTCCGCTTCCAGCGACCTGAGCCGTAGCACCGCCGAGGCTCGAACGGACATAGTGATGAAGAGCAGAATGACGAGGTGGTAAACAATCAGACCGGCAAACAGGATGAAGATCTCCGTACTGTCGAACAGCGTTAGAGCATATCTGATCTTGTCGAACATCAGCGTCTGCCTCTGAACGAACCGGCCGCCTGAAGGAATCACTTCACGAAGTAACTATGGCAGGCCGCGTCCACCAACTCCTTAGTGAGTGCTGGCGGCGTATTCAAATAACGGGCGATGTCGGCTACCTGTTCGATGACATCCCGTGGATGGCAGCGCCGAATTTCCACGCCGTATTTCTGATAGAACTCTGTCTGCATGTAATCCACGATAATCGGATTGTAGACAATATTCTTGGTGCGGCAGTAATTCTTGAAGATTTCCTTGTACTCTTCCAGCGTTGGATTTTCAAAGTGGATCTTGTAACGAATGCGGCGGAAGAAGGCCTCGTCGACTAGTTCCTGCGGTTTGAGGTTGGTCGAGAAAATGATCAGTGCGTCAAAGGGCAGCTCGAATTTCTTCCCCGTGTGCAGCGTCAGGTAATCGACTCGCTTTTCGAGCGGGACGATCCACCGGTTCAACAGATCCTTCGGGCGCACCAATTGGCGGCCAAAGTCGTCGATCAGAAAAACGCCTCCGTTGGCCTTCACCTGAAAAGGGGCTTCATAAAACTTGGCGATTTCGTTAAACGACAAGTCAAGCATGTCCAGCGTCAGCTCCCCGCCAGCGAAAACAAAGGGGCGGTGGCAGCGCACCCATCGCTGATCAAAATCTTCGGTGTCGCTGAATATCGGCGACCGGTAACCTGAAGACTCGGGGACCTTGTCGCTCTCGTATGCATGATGGTTGATGGGATCGTAAATCGTGATCACGATGCCATCCACGTCAATGGCATGAGGAATATAAACCTCCCCGCCAAGCATATGGCCAATCGCCTCAGAAACGACGGATTTGCCGTTTCCAGGCGCACCATAAACAAACATTGACTTGCCTGAGTTGATGGCTGGCCCAAGCATGTCAAGCATCTGCTTGCTAAGAACCAGGTGAGAGAAATTCTTGGCAATGCCTTCCTGCGTGATGTACGACCGGGCAGCGGCCTGCCGTTTGATCATCTCAATATATTGCGCTAGCGGAACCGGAGCCGCGCCGGTGTATTGATTGATTTCGAGAAACTCGCGGGCTCGGTCTCTTCCAAGCGACGTGATCGCATATCGGTAAGCGGACTTGCCGATGCCAGCCATTCCCTTTACTTCGCACAGCTTTTCCGCTTTGACGAATTCGATGAGCTCGTCCACTAGCGTGTAAGGCAGCTTCATCCGCGACGCCAGATAAGATCCGGTCACTTCGCCGGCGTAATAGAGAACCTTGACCACCAAGTGGATCAGTGAGTCTCGGTTGACTCCGACTTCCTTCAAACTTGCCGGAGTTGGCGGCGTATAGCTCGCCATCAGCTTCTGGCTGCTCTCATCAACAATCTTCACATCACTAACGATGACTTCAGAATCCATAACGAGGCTCCTTTGCAGTTATCGAGCTTTGGCCGCTGTTTTACCACTGGCCCGGTTTGGCATCACAACGGCGGAAAGCTATGACGACCCTGCCGTTGCTTGGCCACTTCAGAAAAGACATCACGGCAGCAGAACCCTGATGCCGGCGTTCTGTTCCGAAGGACTGGTCTCGAGGACAGTCTGGTTTCCAGGAATGGAATGCGCCAGTTCCAAAGCCGCTTTGAGATATCCTGGTCTGTAATAAACGACCGTGCGCGTGCGCTCGGTGCGCGTCGTCAGGAACAGGCACTCATTGCCAAGCAGCCCACCCAAGATCCTTCCGTCCTGGCTGGGTCCCCCGAGGCTTTCAACCTCAACTTCCACTATGGGGCTGGCCGGCGGCACAAGTGAAGGCGCCAGCACGGGTAAAGCTGAGAGCAGCTCCAAAGGACCACTTAAAAGGTTCAACCCGGCTTCCTTGAGTGCCACAAGTCCTAAAGACCCGGGTAGGACCGCCAGCCCGGTCTCATGATCAAAGGCCCTCATTCTGTCCTTGGAAGCTCGTTCTTGTTGAAACTTCAGATCGCGCGCGCTCCGGTAGTTCGACGCAGCAACCCGATAATGCGGTCTGAGACGCGCCGCCAGCCTGAACTGCTCCATCGACTCAGCGAACTGACCCCAATTCAGGAGCATCAACCCGAGATTGTTTCTGGCGGCGGCCTCGTCTCCCGTCTGACTAAATTCCTCGAGAGATCGTACCAGATCGCCGCGCATTCCATAGGCAAGCCCAAGATTGTTGTGAGCCACCAGCATGGACGGGTTCAGTTGCGTTGCTCTCTCGCCGTGCTGGACGGCTTGCTCAAAACGCCCATCCTGCAAATAGCTGAAGCAGAGGTTATTGTGGACATAGTCGAGACCTGGATCGTGCGACAGTGCCTGCAAGTAGGCTTCCTGCGCCTGCCTGCGATTCCCCAACCGGTCGAACAACGTTCCTAAGGTGTTCCACGCCTCAACAAAATCCGGCTCAAGCTCCAGCGCTTTCTGCACCAGACTGACACCTTGCTGCGGCGACTGCCAGTCTCTCCATAACCTTCCGGCCTGCTCATAGTGGCCCGGATTTTCTGGCTCGAGTTGGATCGCCTTCTGGTAATGCCACAAAGCCTCATCATAAATTCGGAATTCGTGATAGGCTCGCCCCAGTTGGGAGTGGACCCCGGCATTTGCCGGATCGCTCTTCACCTTCCTCAGGAGAGCAGCCATCTCTGAGTTCTCATCCTCCAGAATTTCCGCATTCGATAGCAAGCTCTTTGGTCGCGGCCTGCTGCTTGCCTGGCTCTCGGATGTTTCGATGGAGTCTAAAGGTCGTGGGCTCTTGGGAGCGAGCCTCAGGTCATGTGTAAACGACAGCTTGGGCGGCTTGCCGCTTCGGTTGATCACATAAAAGTTGTCGTTGACCGCGCGGATCTTGTGCACACAGGCACCGGTCATCAAGACAAGGCCACACGCCATAGCCAACGGCATCACTTTCAATGCCAGAGGCCGGATCCGCCTAGCGCGCGCCCGCCCTGGCTGCTCACGGGTGCACTCTCCAGAACGCGAACCTTCAGAGATCTCCGTCCGGGCAATCAGCACCTTTGATGATTGTCTCGGTGATGACATCACGCCTCGATTATTTCTGTGTGATTTCGATCTCATCGCCCAAACGGGTGCAGGTGGTTCTGATGACGTTCACGGGCAGCTCGATGACGCTGCTTGCTTTGGAAAGATGCTTCGAAACACGAAAAGGTCTGAGGCTTTCAACCAGGTGAACGACCGTTCGATGCTGGTCGAGAAAAATCACGTCGATGGGGAACCGCATCCAGAACGTGTGAATGCTCTGGCAAGGGACAATCCACAGCCCGTGTCCCTCCGCCAGACCGGGCTTGCCCATCAGCCCCATCAAGCTGCGAAAAAAAGTATTTGCAACCGTGAGAACACCGGCCAGCATTCTTTGTTGCGTGACGTTGAATGCCTGCATCCGTTTTGGGATCTGCTACAAAAAAGTTAACGGCTCATAGAGCCGTTAACTTTAGAAAGACCTCGTAGGAAACTGGTTCTTGACTGTAGCCTAGGCGTAGCTAGGGCAGTACCATCAGGATTTGCCCGCGCGTCGTTTGATCACAATCACCAACAGGATCAGAAAGACGATAAAGAGAACAAGCTTGAGCATATTGGCAGGCGCCATTACGAAACTCCTTTCTGTAATTTCATCAGACTGCGACGATTGAAGAGGATTTACTAACCGCCACCCATGGCAGGCATGAGCTGCTTGATGATCTTGATAACCCCTGGTCCCAGGATGACAATGAACATTGAGGGGAAGATGAGAAAAACAAGTGGAAACACCAGTTTCACCGAAACCTTGTGCGCTCGCTCCTCGGCGCGCTGGCGGCGCTTGGTTCTCAGGGCGTCCGAGTGGACTCGTAAAGACTGCGCGATGCTGGTTCCAAATTTGTCGGTCTGAATCAGCATCGAAACTAAGCCATTCATGTCTTCCACACCGGTCCGGTCGGCCAGATTCTTGAGCGCATCCTTGCGAGGTTTTCCAGCGCGCAGCTCAAGATTCACCAGGTTCAATTCATCACAGATGTCCGGGTGCGTTACCCTCAGCTCCTCGCTCGTTTTCAGAATGCCCTGGTCCAGGCCGAGACCTGCCTCGACGCAGACGACCAACAAGTCCAAAGCATCAGGCAACGCAAGTTGGATCTTTTCCTTCCGCGAAGTGACTCGCGTTGAAAGGATGAAGTCTGGAAGAATGTAGCCGGCGGCGACGCACGCCAGCAACGTGATGAAGATGTTCTCCACGGGGCCGGACTGAAGCCGCCCACTCAGGAAAGCAGCCAGTAGCACCAACAGTATGAAACCTACTTTGATGCCGTAGAAAATCGTGACAGCCGACTTGTGGCGATAGCCCGCCTGCATCAGCTTTCGAGTCGTCGCACTCAATTCGTTCGGCGACTTTGGCATCAGCTTGCTCAGCGGCTGAAAGACCTTTTCTATGTTGGTCTCTCGCTGAGCCAGCACCGCGGATTCGGCGTAAGCCCGGAAGGGATTCGACTTCTCAAGATCCGCCAACCGCTCGGAAAGCGGGTTCTTCTTCCTCATGAAGGCATAATGGAGGTAAAACACCAGCGAGGTCGCCAGAACAAAGGTGAGAAAAGCAATCATTATCGCCATCGATCCACCGCCAGTCTAAACCTTAATGTTCACGATCTTGCGAATGATGATGTAACCCAAAAGCTGGCAGAAGCCAGCTCCGGCCAGCATGTAGTGCCCAATCTGTTCCTTGAAAAGAGCGCTCATGTAATCCCAGTTCATAGCCGACAAGATGAACCCCATAGCGATGGGCACGGCCGTCAAGATGTAGCCCGTTAAGCGGCCCTGGGCGGAGAACGTTCGCACTTCGCCCATGATCTTGAACCGTTCGCGAATCAGGTGTGACAAGTTCGTAAGGATTTCGGCCAGGTTACCGCCGGTTTCCTTCTGCATCAGAACGGCGGTTACAAAGAATTTCAGGTCCAGCAGGGGCATGCGTTCCACCATGTTAAACAAGGCCTGTTTCAACGGCAGGCCGAAGTTCTGTTCGTCAAAGGTGATGCGAAATTCCTTTGATATCGGCTCAACCATTTCTTCAGCAATCATCTCGATGCCCGTATTGAAAGCGTGGCCGGCTTTGACGGCGCGGGTTAACAGTTCCAAAGCCTCGGGAAAGAGTTCCTCAAACTTCCTGAATCTGCGGTTCCTCTTGTACAGAATAACCAGGAAGGGAAGCGCGGAAAGAAGCAAACCGATCAGAATATTGACAGGCAGCATGTTCAGCAGTTGGTTTGAAACGACGATCCCAAAGGCAAACAAGACAAGCGAAACCAAGATCAAGGTGCTGACCTTCATTTTCATGTCCGCCTGGCCGATAAGCTTTTTGAGCTGGTTCGAGTGAGAGAACTGAAGCAGCATCCTGTTGAATGCTGGCACATCGCTCAAGAGTTCACTCTTCATGATATCCAGTTCCGGGCTGGGCATTCGCCGCCCAGCCTCGGAAATTGATTCCAAGCGATCCTTAATCTTTTTCCGCTTCTCTCTCTCAGGCAGTTCCCAAATGGCAAAGTAGACACTACCGACGAAGAGAACCGCGATCATGAAAATGACGGAAGCAATGAGTAATGGATTCATGCTAACGCTCCTGCACTCCCAACCGCTTCGACTGTGGCAGCCGCCGCTTCGTCCTGAGCTGACAAACAGTCGAGGCTGCCTTCCTAACTGCCGTCTATCGCTTATATTCAGTCACATTGTCAAACATGCTGGCCGGAAGATGAATGCCAGCGTATTTGAGCCGCTCGGCAAACTTGGGACGAATGCCGGTTGGACGAAATCGCCCCAACACCTTGCCCTTTTCTCCAATGCCAACTCGCTCAAAGACAAAGATGTCCTGCATAGTGACCACGTCGCCTTCCATTCCTACGACTTCAGAAATGCTCATGATCTTGCGGGTGCCATCACTCAGGCGCGAAGCCTGAATCACCACGTCCACAGCCGAAGCAATCTGCTGGCGCATGGCCTTGTCCGGAAGATTGAGGTTAGCCATGGAAATCATAGTTTCCATTCGGGACAGGGCGTCTCGCGGGGTGTTTGCGTGAATAGTGGTCAAAGAGCCGTCGTGGCCTGTATTCATCGCCTGGAGCATGTCCAGGGCCTCTTCGCCGCGGACTTCGCCAACCACAATCCGGTCGGGACGCATACGCAGCGCGTTAATCACCAACTGCCGCTGGCGAACAGCGCCTTTGCCTTCAATGTTGGGCGGACGGGTTTCCAGACGAACGATGTGTTCCTGCTTGAGCTGAAGTTCGGCGGCGTCTTCGATCGTGACGATTCGTTCGTCTTCTGGAATATAGCTGGAGAGGCAATTCAGCAATGTGGTTTTACCGGAGCCTGTGCCGCCGGAGATGATCACGTTGAGGCGCGCCTTCACGATGCCTTTCAGCAGTTCCAGCATCGCGGGTGTCAGAGTGTTGTTGTTCAACATGTCATCCGCCGTCAGTGGCGTCGAACCAAACCGACGAATCGACACAATTGGCCCATCCAGCGCCAAAGGCGGAATGATGGCGTTCACACGCGAGCCGTCGGGCAAGCGTGCATCGACCATGGGTGACGATTCGTCGATGCGCCGGCCCACCGCCGAAACGATCTTGTCGATGATCTGCAGCAGATGGGCATCATCTTTGAAAACGACATCGGTGGCCTCCAGTTTCCCGCGGCGTTCGATGTAAACTTTCTTGTGCGTGTTGACGAGGATATCGGAAATTGTTCCATCTTTGAGCAACGGCTCCAGAGGGCCCAGCCCAAGAACTTCATCCAAGACTTCGTTGACGAGTTTCTCTCGCTCCATCAAGCTTAGCGGAGTGGTCTCTTCAACCAGTAAGCTCTCCACAACCTTGCGAATCTCATTGCTAAGCACCGGCTTGCTCAACGAGGCAATGCTTTGCAGATCCAGCTTGTCCAAAAGCTTCCGATGAATGTTGTGTTTCAAAACCTGGAAGTGGCCGCTACTGGGCGTTGCGCCAGTGCCTTTGTTCAAGCGGTCGTTCCATGAATTACGATCCGGGCTTGGCGCACCTTCCTTGGTAAATAGTCGTGTGTCACCCATATTGGCAATACCTTTCAGATCAAAATGACCAATCAAGCAAATTCAGGATGCGGGCTGTTGAATCTGGGCCGGGAGAGCTTAGCTGCAAACCCGGTTCTGCCTCTGGCGTTCGCATTCATTTTCCAAACAGTCCTAGCAATCCTTTCTTCTTCTTCTCCGGCTGTTTGGGCGGCTGAATGCCGGCCACCTGCTGAACGAAGGATGCGAAAGACCCAGCAATCTCGCTGTGGTTCACTGTCGAAAGTGGCACTCCGCTATTTACAGCGTTCATGATCGTCGGCCAGTCGTTGGGAAAAAACCAGTTGACCGGAAAATTCAGTGTTTCCTCAATGTCCTTCGTCCGTATTTCGAGGCTCTTCTGATAGCGGTTGATCAAGAGCCTGATCTTTTCCTTCTTATACCCCATCCGCTCGAAAATAGAAAGACAGCGCTGGGCATTGCGTAGCGAGGGGAGATCGGTATTGGAGATCAGAAAGATGGTCGATGACTGGTCAAGCGCAGACACGGTATGATCATCGAACGTGTTCGATGTGTCGACAACCACGTATTCGTAACTGTTCTTCAGGAACTGAAGGATTTGAACAATCTGAGACGGGCCCACAGATTCCACTTTCTCCAGCGAGTCCGGCGCGGCCAGCACGTCGAGCCCAGAAGCATGCTTCTTGATGAACCCCTTCAACAAGGCCTCATCCATGCGGTGAATGTTGTCCGCAACATCAACGATATTGAAAGCCGGCTTCATTCCCAGAAACAACGACACCTCGCCGAGCTGCATATCGAGATCCACAAGGATCGTTGGCTTCTTCGTTTGCTCAACCAAGCTCACCGCGAAATTCGTTGAAACCACGGTTGAACCCGTGCCTCCCTTGGCGCTGAAAAAGGTAAAGAGCTTTCCAAACCGCTTTTTCTCTTTTGTCGCGACGGTATGTACTTTGCTGACACGCTCGATGGCCGCAAACAGCGGCTGGCTTTCCAGTGGTGTGGAGAGGAACTCCTTTGCCCCCGCTCGCATCGACCGGAGAATCACATCCGCGTCGGTCCCGTTTCCGGCGACGAAGATATGGCTGTGTTTGGAGATCTCGAGAATTTTTTCAACAGTAAGTATCCCCTGTTCCTTGTCTGGAACGACATCCACAATAATGACGTCGGCCTCCATGGTCTTGATCTCGTTAAAAATCCAGCTATCCAGAGAGGAGTAGAAATTGTTGAGTTCAGCCCGCACCTCAATCTGGTCTGAACCTTCCAACAACTCCCGTGTCGCATCTCGAAACTGCTCATCAGGACTAATGATGATGGCTGACAACATGGAACGAAACTCCCTAGTTGGATGCTACGGTCACTGGCTTTTCGGAACCTCGCCACCCTCCACCTTCTTGGGAGGAGCGTCCACAGGTCCCGTCTTCCCGTCAAATCTTTGAGGATCCAAGAAAGGCTTTGGGTTCTCTGGCAAAGGAGGCGCCTGATCGGCGTTCAGGGGTTTCACAAACTTTGGAGTTACCAGCACGAGCAGCTCGCTTTTTGACTTGTTGATCTGGCGGCTTCGAAACAGATTTCCTAGAATCGGAATATCACCAAGGGCTGGAATCTTGGTGAAGACTTCAGTCATCCGGTTGTCAATCAAGCCCGCAATCGCAAAACTCTGGCCGTCCGCCAATTCGACCTCGGTCTCAGCTCGCCGTGTGCTCAACGCCGGAACAAAGAACCCACCAATTGTGGCGGCATTGGTGAAATCTAAAGCGCTCACCTCTGGACGAACCTTCAGACGAATCTTGCCGCTCGAAGTCACTGTGGGTGTAAACGTCAATCGAACTCCGAATTCCTTGAACTGAATCGTGATGGCATTCGTCCCCTGGGTTGATTGAACAATCGGGATCGGAAACTCGCCACCCGCCAGAAAGCTGGCTTCCTTGCCGTTTGAGGCCAGCAGATTGGGCTCAGCCAGGATCTGAAGAAGATTC
Source organism: Acidobacteriota bacterium (assembly GCA_022616615.1). Classification (GTDB taxonomy): domain Bacteria; phylum Acidobacteriota; class Terriglobia; order Versatilivoradales; family Versatilivoraceae; genus VFZK01. Next base: position 23,872 of record JAKEER010000117.1, on the reverse strand, counting down.
TTCTGCTGTAGAGCTTTGATGGTAGCACCCAGGTTGAGATCGAAGCGGAAAAGAAAAACATTCAGAACATCGGATAGCGTTTGTGACGACGTGAATCCCGGCCCCACCGCCGGCGAGATCGTGGTGAGGTTTACACCAGTCAAACCCGTGCCAAATTGCTGAGTGGAAGTTGAGCCTAGTGTATTTCCCACCCCTGTGCTGATCAAGTTAACCCCTAATTGTTGCGTGGCGGCGCGATCCACGTCAGCAAACTTCACCTGCAGCAGAATCTGTTCAGTATCCGGCGGCGGCGGCAGTTGCAACAGGTTTATTACTTTCGGGGAAAAAGATCCTGCGATCTCGATGGCCTTCTCCGCAACGCGAGGCTCACTTGCCGATCCCGATAGAACCAGAGCACCCTTCGCAGAGCTGACGCCGATGTTCTCAGTGGGGAACTGCTCTTCGAGCTGCCTCTGAAGCAAGGAAAGATCGATCTCCACGACCAAATCGTAGCTTGTGCTCTTGCCCGTTCGGTCCCACAAGATTAGGCTCACAATCCCGGGTGCTTTTCCATTGATCATAACCTGCTGAGGAGAAATCACCAACGCGTCGGCAATCTCCGTACTGGTCACCGCCACACGCTCGATGGGTTCCGCAGTGTTCACGATAATCGACTTCGACGCGATCACCGTCAACTGTGGCACATCGGAAACTTGTGGCCGCTGCGCCTGGTGGGCTTCCACAGTTAAATGCAGCGAGAGAACAACTGCAGAAACAAAAACAGGGATGAGCAACGGGGACCGTCGAAGCAGGACCTTTTCTCGAAGGGCTGCAGGCAGCATGTGAATTAATCCTCCTGGAACTTTGAACAATAAGGCGAGTACCCTGACAGAAGAGAGCTCAGCATGGCTTCAGCTCTATTCCGGATTGGATTGAAAGCCCGATCACCATGAACTGTTCTCAACTACGTTTCGAAACGCCGGTAGCCTCACTTTAATGAAATCTCGCCGACTCAAGGACATCGAATGGACAAGCTTGGGAGTGTCCCGACATCAAAGATGCTCCTTAGAACTTCACTGTCGAGCGTTGCTCACCCTTGATCACTTCGATGTTTGTCGCGGGGGCAACAGGCGGTGGAGCCGCAATAACCTGAGGCACGCGTCTGGGGGCTCTCACAACGGGTGCGGGCGCGGCAGGCGCGCCGCGTATGAGCTGGCTCAGTTGACTGCCCTTGGTTTTGGCTTCATCCAGGTCCAAGGGATTTCGCAAAGCCAATTGAAACTGGCCCTGCGAACTGGCTGTTGTGAGTTTCTCGGCATCTTCAGGTGTGACAAACAAAGTCACAACTGTCACTGTTTGTGGTTTCCCCTCTGGATCTTTTTGAATCACCTGTCCGGCTGAAGCTACTTCAACGTTTTGGAGGACGATCTTGGTCATCGCCTCCTGCGCCCCCGTGAGGGTAGCGGTTAGTACGACGTCAACGCGCGTGCCTACGCCCACGTAGCCGGCAACACCGATGATCTCGTTAGCCCTGATTGAGAGGGCACGCATTCCCTTGGGAATGACCGGGGGCAGGCCTGCTCCTGACCCCTTGGGGGCCAGCTTCGATTCAAGAATGGGTTCGTTCACAACCACCGGCTGGACCAGCCCTCGGCTCAGCAAATCCTCTTTGCGCTCGAAGTAGCCAGGAGGCAGGTTGGTAGCTGGCCAAGAGACAAACTTTAGATTTTCATCTTTGAGCAGCGTTCCTAATGGTAGCGCCCCAACGGCTACAACGACGTTTTTTTCGGGCGTCCTCACAACCGTAACCGGACGGCTCTGTAAGAAATTGTAAACGGCATAACTCAGGGCCCCGCCCACGACTACCGCAACCATCAGAACAATCAGAATCCTCGCTCTGTTCATATGAGATCTCCTAGGTTCAAACCATCGGGAAAGTTCCGGTGAGGTCGATTCGCAATTTCAAAAACCAAACCGCGGGATTTGGCGAAGAAAGACTGCCAAAATCGTGCCCAGGGCAATCGCGACTCCATAGGGAAGTTTGAGCAATGCCTGGTTCCTAATTGTCAGGTTCGCATCCTGATCGTGGGTCTTTAAGAACCAACCTACTAGCAGCAGTTTCAGGTTTCGGAAGGTCTGAGCAAAGGCGTTCTTGTAGCAGATGAGCAGAATCGCCAAGACTCCACCGACCAGAGCCATCCAAATAAAACTGTAAAAGACCAATTGGGGGCCAACAAAGGCGCCGACAGCGGCCAGCAATTTGACATCTCCAGCCCCCATTCCTCCCAAGCGATAGACCAGAAACAGCAAGCCAAAGCCTACCGCCAGTCCCTCGGTGCCGGATAACAAACCCGCTAGTCCGAAGAAGAAAAAGTTCAACGCCAGTCCGGCTGCCATGCACGGTAGGGTCAGCCAATTAGGGATCTTCTGGGTGAGCACATCAATGATGGCAGCACAGCTCACACAGAGCGTGACGCCTAACAGGATGTAACTATTCAAGCGACCTCAATTCAGCAGCGTATTCGGTACAAAAGAGGGCTTCCCTTAGTTTAATTTAGATCTGAGTGCGCGGCTCGGAATGGACTTACGCTCCGGACAATTACAAAACTCTCCTCCGCTTGTAAATCTGTTCAGAAATTATATCGACAGAGTATACCAAAGAGATTACGAAATCGTTCTCACGTGTACCAAAAAAAAGGTCCAGTGACAAGCTATGCCACTGGACCGCTTGGGTTCCAAATCATGCAAGCCTTAGGAACCGGTGGTGAGTGTGCTGGCGGACTGGCTGAAAACATTGTTCACAGCCTGACCGAGAGTCGGCAGAACTGCGATCGCTGCCAGAGCCAGGAACACAAGCAACAACGCGTACTCTACGAGATCCTGTCCTTCTTCTTCCTTCATGAACTTCTTCATTAGTTCCAGCATGGTTTATTCTCCTTTTTGGGTTGGAATCTGAAATGCCTTGACGCCCGAGGCACTGCTTGAACCGCCGCTTACCTCCATCAAGCACCCGCCCTTTTGGGCAGGAAGTTGACCATTAGTCCACAACCACGGTCTCGCTCTCATCTGCAAGGCTAATGGGCAACTTCATAACCAAAAATATTCAACAGATGCGGAATTCGCTGCAACCCGACAGGTGTAATCAAGTGTATGGACTGTTCAACAGCCCGATGCTCCAGGGAAAGAAATAGCAAAGATCCCACCTGCACAAAAAAGAAACTGACTCCCTAAAAGTGTCCATCGAGATCTCAAAAACTGAATCCAACTCCAATTTTGGCTGCATTTCCAACAGAACACGATCTTACTCGTGCTGAAGCTCGGCTCGCATCAAAGCTGAGGTGAATTTTCGACTGATCCATACTTCTCCATCGACAATTTTGCGGATGGCTTTAGGAAGATGTGCTGTGCTTCTCCCTTTTTCGATCACCCCGTTCACACCCAGTTGCATGGCTTGGAGGCTGCCCGCCCAGTCCTCAGACGAAACCATATAGAGAATCTTGAGATTCGGGAACTGCTCCCGAATCATCCTGAACGACTCCGGCCCCTCCACTTCCCCAATCTTCTCGTCGAAAAGCAAGACATCCGCTTTCATCAAATCGAGCAAAGGAGAGAGTCCGAAACCTGTCCCTGATTCTGAAACCATCTCCATGTCTGATTCCAGCCCGAGAATTCTCTTGCATGCCTCCCTGAAGTTTTCGTGGCGGTCAGCAATTGCGATTCGGATTCTCTTGTTCACGCCCACCCCGCTCCGATTGCCTGATTTGACCAGAGCATTATCGAAGGTCGCCAGCGTCGAATCAATTCCCCAAGGGTGGGATTTTCTCTGTCCCAGTGGAAGGATTTCCCTGCCACAAGACTCCACCATTCGTCGTAGAGCTTTTATTAAGAGCCTTTGTCTTAAGAGCTTAAAGAAGCTTCTCCTCCCTACTGAAAGGCCCACTGAAAAACTGTCTGCTGGGGCGGCAGCATGCTGTCACGCCCTAGAAATTGGACATTCCAGACCCCTACCGCGGTTAAAGTAAGGAAGCGCTGGGCGGTTGAATTGTTTACGGGGCGGTACGCACATGATGTGCCGCGAAATCCGCCAACCACCATCCCCGCTGCGACTTCTGGTCCCGGGGCTCCCTCCTGAGTTAAGGGAGTTTGATTTGGCCAAACGCGGCGCTCTCTTAACCCTCTACTCAAACGGACGTTTGTGAGCGGGACACACGCGCTCAGATCCCCGCCGCTCCTGGCTTTCGGTGCGGCCCGTGCCTCTTCGAGCGGTTTCTTCACTCGCGGTCCACCAACCCGTTTCTCATCGCGTAAAGGGCCAATTCCAGCCGGTCGTTCACTTCAAGTTTTTGGAAAATGTTGCTGAGGTGGGTCTTTACCGTTTGCTCGCTAATGAACAGCTTGCTGGCAATCTCCTTGTTGCGATGACCTGAGGCGACTAGTGCAACCACCTCAATTTCGCGCTCAGAGAGCTCTTTGCGGCTCTTCTCAGGAGAGCGATCAACCCGAAACTTGCGGGACAGCGATTCGACGACTTGAGTCATTGTCGAGCTGTCGGCCCAGAGCTCACCCCCAAACACCTTCCGAATTCCCTTGATCAGAAATTCGCTGGCCGCATGCTTCAGGATGATTCCGCGGGCGCCATCTCGAATAGCCTTGACACTCTCACCCAAGCTCACTTGGGCGGTGAGAATGATCACTTTCAAACGGGGGAACTGTTCCACAATCTGAGGTAGGATCTGAAGCCCGTTGATCCGCTCCATTTTGACATCCAGCAGCATGATGTCTGGCTCGCAACGGCTGAGCAGCCCAATCACATCCTCACCATCGAACGCCTCGCCGATGATCTCGATATCCTTCTCCAGAGAAAGAATCTTCTTGATTCCCTCTCGAAATAGCGTGTGATCATCCACCACAACGAGCTTGATCTTGGGATTTTCTGTCATGGGTCTCCTGAAAATAGGTGTCAGGTGTTGGGTGCGGAGCGAATGCCAAGTTTGGCTTGCCGAGTTGTCTGCACTCCGCGGTTGGAAGCTGACTGGGTTGCACCCTTCCCATTCCCCAACTGCAGATCTCCAGAAGCAGGTCTGAACAGTATACTCATTTTCGCTTCTGGCTCGGGTCCAGCGGCTTCATCACGGGAATCTCCAGCAGCAGCCGCGATCCTCTGCCGGCACCAGATTCCACTTTCAGACTTCCACCAAGGACCCGTGTCCGCTCATGGATCGACCAGGGACAGGCGCTGACTGCTCCTTCTGAAGATCCGCCGGAGACTTCAGGAAATCCGCAGCCATCGTCCGAGATCACCAACTGCGCGATTCCAGCCTGCTCTTCCAGTTTCACTTCAACCGCATGTGCATTGGCGTGCCTCCGCACGTTTGCGAGAGCCTCGTGAATAATCTGGTAAACTTCCCGGCCAGTGTTGCGCGAGAAGCCTATCGGCTCTGCGGGCAGAGCCAGTTTTACTTTCAGCCCGCTTTCCTTCTCGAATACGCGAGCGTAATCCTCAAGAGCTTCCTGGAGTTCCCGCCCGGCAAATGCAGGGGTCTTAAGGCGCTTCATGTAGCTTCTGAGCTGGCCATACTCATCCCGAACAATCTTTTGAAACTCCTGCAGCTCATCCAAGATGGGCGAAGGCACATTGCGAAACACTTTGCGGCACACTTCGAGGCGCAGATCGAGACTGGCAAGCGACTGAAGAAGCCCGTCGTGCAGGTCGCGGGCAATCCGATTCTTTTCTTCCAACACTACCACTCGCTGCATCCGCTGGAGCAGGCGATAATTGTCGAGAAGCGGCGCCAGTTGCGACACAACCAGGTTTAGATGCTGGAGGTCTGCGTAAGCAAAAACGCGGCCCCCGCGATTGACCAAGTACAACCGGCCGCGAAACTCTGACCCAAGAACAATGGGAACCGAAAGCATTGACTCCATCTCAAACAACGAGGCCAGGCGCTGGCTTGGCTCAAACTTCTGCGCGGCAGGCTTCTGCGTGTCAAAATCAAAGAGGAGCACATCCTTCAGGCCAAAGATTCTCGCCACCCGCCGGTGGGGATTGACTAGATAGCCCAGGTTCTGACGGGGCGCTAGCAGGAAATCGGCTTCCCCGGCCGGCAAACTCGCGCTGTGGTGCAGGCTCTTCCTGCTGCCTTCACCTGTCTTCCTGGCTACGATCTGCCCCGTGTCGCGGTCTTCCAGCAGCAAAATACATTGATCAGCCTGAAACAACTGCCGCACTTTTTCCATCGCCTCGCCGAGCATGCGTGGGAACTGAGATTTGAGGCGAATTGACCCTGACAGTTCTGCCAGCGTCCTCAGGTTCCGCTGGGTCCGCTTCTGATATTCCCCCAAGTAACCGATCAAGCAAGCCAGCACATAAAGATAAGTCGGCCTCACCCAGAACCGGGAAAATTCAAACTGCGACTGCACTGTGGCCAAGTGAACTATTGTGTACATGGCGACGTTCGCCGTGTTGCACAGTAAAGTCGCCAGAAATCCCCATCGAAACCCAGCCGTCACCAATGAGTAGACGTAGTACAGAAAGAACGGACTGTTCTCGCCTTGGGTATAGATCAAAATGATCGGAAACCATAACGTATCCAGAACTTGGGAATAGATGCCAACGGATTCGGCGCGCATCAAGCCGCGATCAATGATCCACATCACAGCCACCGCATACAAGAAGTACAGCGCGGCGACCCGGTGGGCCTCGGTGGCATCGCGGGATGACTGAGCAGGTTCAACAATCAAGAGCGCGAAAGCAGCGATCGCCAAGACTAATCGCGCCCCAGCAATGATCCGTTCCGTTCTTGAAGCTTGCTCCAACATGCGGCTATCACTGCCCTGGTGCTACGGCAGAACTAAATTCGCCCAAGCGCGTAAAAATGATGGACTGGTGATCATCGTAAATTATTCGCCAATCGTCACGTTCCTTTAACGCAGTCGCCAAGCCGTAGTTCACCGGAAGCACAATCCAAGATATTTTGTACTTGATCAGGACATCCTTCCACGAATGCTCCAAGTTCGTAAGGGTTTGGTACTCCTTGATGAAGTCGCGCCCGTACATGTCACTACGCCCATCAAAGAAGACCCGGTGCCGGGGATAAAACCGGTAGATAAAATACCCGCCCCAGTAGTCCGTCGTAAACAGATTCCCCCGGAGATTTTCCGCTTCGATGAATTTGGCCGCCTTGACAGGAAACTGCTCCTCATCGAAGCGGGCATCAAGAACCTGAGCTCCGCCGAGGAAGCCTCTATTCAGACACACGAAAAGGAGAAGTGCGCCGACCCCCACGGGATAGAGTAAGCCCTTAAACTGGTTTTCGAATCGGCTCATGCTATTGGAGTAGCGGCTGAACTGTCCCACGAGTTGGCCAATCCAGCCCTGAAACTTTTGGTCCGTTTGCACCTGCTCTAAGTAGTGGCACAGGTGATTCACCACCAACGGCACAACAATTAACGTGTAAAGCGGAACGTGCCTCACGGAAAAGAGCGCCATATGAGTCCAAAAAATCAACAGCCCGCTCTCAATGAAGCTCAGCCGACGATAAGAAACCCCAAGAAGCACAATAGTACACAGCAAAATCACCTCAAAGAAACGGACTACCACGGTATGAAAATTAGGCGAGGCGAACTCTGTAATCCGATCGACTAGATACTGCGAGTGGACATAAGAATCAAGAATATGCAAGTGCAGCTCGTATCCATAGGGATTGATCAGCGTCACCAGAAGGCATAGGAGAGCGATGAAAGTGAATCGCCCAGCTAGCCACCGGCACCGCTTGCGCAGTGCTTTCTCAGTCTCAGTCAAACTCGATAGAAAGTTCCCGATCGCATGGATCATGAGCAAGATGATCCCGACGACAAATCCTCCGTGCAGGTTCGCCCAGGCGAGAGCGCACGGCGGCAAAACCCAGGCTAGACTGCTCCAGCTGCCTGTGCCCAACCCCCGCTCTTGAATTCGTTCCACGAGCAGGGACCAAATGAGCATTAGCAGCAGGGTGAACAGATGAGGACGCGCCAGCCAATGAACCGCCGACGCAAAGCCCGCCAACGCCGTGAATAACAGGCATACGAAGATGTTTCCGTTGCGCCGCAGCATCGCGCGGAACATCAGAGTAAACGTTAGCGCGAACGTCAAGTTCGCCCACACGACGATACCGTTTAGTCCTGCTTGCCGATGAATCTCGGCCAGCGTCAGGTCTGCTAGCCACTCCCAAGCGTACCAGGGGGCACCGCGGTGTGTGTAAGAGAAATCGTCTGTGCGCGGCACACTCTTCGTTGCTGCAATCTGTTCCCCATTGCGAATGTGCCAGCCGGTATCGCCGTCGTAAAGGACGCCCGACTGGCGCGTCACCAGTGGGACAAGGAGAAAAGCCAGGAACAAGATGTCCTTAATGGAGGGGAAAAGCCATCGTACAATCACTGATGTGTCTTGTTCTGAAGTGGTCATGAAGCATTCAAAGGGATCTTGGGAAAGAGCTTGGCAAGATCTCGAATCGAACCACGAAACAAACGCACGCCCGACTCCGTAGTGAAAAACTGTCCCGGAATGGACCGTTCCAACGAAACCCTATTCACAAAGGTCGGATTGTCCTCAACTTCATCGGCAACCAATACAAAATGCTTAACACCTGGCGCTACAGAGATCGCGTCCAGGAGCAGTGTTTCTCGGTTCTCGCCTGCAAATATTCGAGATCTACCATCGAGCACATAAAGCTTGGGTTGGTAACTCCGGAACTCCGGCAGGTGAAACATGAAGTCACGAAAACCCAGGAACATGAAGTCTGCGTTCAGCAAGATTGTGTCTTCCGGGCGGCACTGGCTGCGAACCATGGTGATGGTTTCCGTCACGCGCCGCTGGTACGTTTCGAGTCGCGTCCTCGACATGGGCATGTTCATGAACAGAAAACTGAGGGTATTGAGCAAAGCCAAGCTGGCCAGCACGGTCCCTCTGGCTCGGCCTACCATGAGAGCTGATGCCTGGGGAATCAGGGCGAACAGTGCGGGCAAATAAACTAGACTGTGGCCCGTCTGTATCGGATGGGAGTAAACAAATAGGAAGAAGGCGAGTGGCGGAGCTAACCATGCGGCGAAGAACTGCAGTCTCGCTTCCCGCCAAATACCCCGACCACGCGATTTTTCGATGAAGAAGAGCAGGCCGATGAGCAATAAGACGCTGGCCAGACCGAGCCCGAGCAGCGCGAAGTAGGTCACAGTGATGAAATTGAAGGGCAGCCAGGCAAGTGTGAATCCGTGCCAGTTAGAGTTTAGCCAGTGATCGCGCAAAGCGGTTTGATACTGGCGTATCCCTCCAGACAGCAACGCCATGGGGACATACCAGCAGATGCATGTCGCTCCCAGCACCGCTCCAAATACCAAACGCTTTCGCAGTTCAAACTTTCGCAGCGACCACAGCCACAAAGCAACCAAGAACAAGAGGGTGTTCTGACGAACTCCGCCTGCTAGCCCCAAAGCCAGGGCCGCAAATCCGCCAGCCCGCCCGTTTCCCTGTGCGGCCCGCCAGCACAGCAGGGCCGTCAGGCAAACCAGAAAGCAGTCCATCATGTTTGACAGGGCCACTTCGCCGTGGAACCAGACGAGCGGGCTGGTCGCCATCAGAAGGGCCGCCAGCCAAGCACCTTCTATTCCAAACAGATCGCGACTCAGCCAGTAGGTCAACCAAACAGCGAGAACGCTGCAAACGACATTCAGCGCGACGAAGCTCAGGTTGGGATCATGAAAAAAGAAGTTACCGATCTTGCCCATCAGAACAAAGAGGAAGTAGCCGGGCGGATGTGGCTGATGCAGCCTGACATCGAAGTGATCCACGGCCAGAACGAACTGAATCGAATCCAGGCCGTAAGGCATGCGAGCTCGAAATGGCAGACGGCTAATAAACACTCCCGCCAAGAGCATCCATAACCGCTCTTGCTCTGATCGAACCATCACAAACCCAAACACCAATTCTGACTGAACGTAAAATATCCCGGCGGAGCCGATGCGCCTCCTCTCATCAACCGCCACGTCCGCAGCTACTTAGCTCTTTGCGTACGTGACAGCTCCTTCCTCGTTCGATACGCCCGGCTCAGCTCCTTTGCGATCCGAAACTTTTCTCAATAAAAGATGAATGCACTGGGCTTACCCCAAGGGAACAGGTGATGAGAGGTTACGCTGATTTGCCCAGCGCTTTCTCTCAATCCACCATACCGCTGCCACCACAGCTGCGGCTGCACCTGAGATTCCTAACGCTGCGTTCCGCCACCAGGTGTTGACGAACCGCAGGCTCAATTCATGTTTCCCGGCGGGCAGGCGGACTGTCATCCCTCCATCGGCGGGGTCCGCCTCGGGAGTGATTCGCTGACCGTTGAGGCTCACTTCCCAACCAGGATAGTCAAACACTCGCAGTTTTATCGTAGCAAGGCTGGCGGCGTCCACAGCGACACGACGTTCGCGCGTCTTCCAGGCCAGCACCTTGATCTTTGCCTTTCCTTCCAATAACAGACATTCCTCCAGTTGTGGGTAAAGAATTCGCTCCTTCCAACGAACCATCGACCGAGGATTATACTCGGGCGCGTTGTATAGATGTTGCCGGGCCATTCGGGTGTGCTCTTCGCTGAGGAAGCAGCTTCCCAGAATGACAAGCAGTGTGGCCACGCCGGCCGCAAAGCCGAGCGTCATATGCCCCAGCTTGAGCGCCTGGCGCCAGCCGTTCGCACCAGCTGAGTAAACTTGAAAGCCCGCCGTAATGAGGAGAGCCGATCCAAGCGTGAAGACCGACAACCAGCGTGTCGAAAATTGGATCTTGGCTAGACCAGGCACCAGTTCCCACAGCCAGATGGAGGCACGCGACATCAGAAAGACACAGCCAGCACAGAGCAGAGCTGCAAACATCACATGGCGCCGCAGCTCGCCCCTCCTATCGGCTAGGACGAAGAACAAAGCGGCACCCGTAGCACCCCAGGCACCCTGCAACAGAACCACTGCCTGTTCGAGCCAAATGGTCCTGGCCTGAAATGGGTTCGCACCCATTAGCACCGGGTCGGGAAAAAACAACAACGTGTTACGAAAGTCGAACTCTGAAAGCATGGTGCTGTATTCGATGTGGACAAAACGCTGCTCATAAACTGCCGGAAGCAGATAGAGCGCTGCCAGCGCCATTGCTATCAGTACGCTACCGGCAAGATCTTTTAAGTTGCGCAGCCGGCTCGAAGCTTGCGAAGCAGATAGCACATATGCAGCGATGACAAATGAAAACATGTAGGCCGACACCAAGTGCGTGAGGACCAGTGCGGCGTATGTCACACTAAATCGCAGCCACCAGAGTCGCCGCTCTCGCTCCTGCTCCAAGGCGTTTGTCAGACAGTGCAGGATCAGCGGAAACCAAATCCAGGCCCACGGTTCCGCATACAGGCTCCAGTAACTGATGTCGAGGACATGAAAAGGCAACGCCAGATAGACGATGGCCCCTGCCAGAGCAGTCTTCCGGTCTGTCAGCCCCGACAGGAAGCGGTGCATTGCCACCCCCGACAGACAAAGCCCAAGCAGTCTCACAATCTTCATTGAAAGCACCACCGACTGAGTCAACCAGAGCCAGGGGGCGGTGGCGTAATATACCAGCGGAGAGTAGAAGACGAAGACCGGACTACCAAATCCGCCATTGGACTGAGGCAGCCAGCGCGGCAGCAACTGCCCTTCCTGCAAAAGTTGTCCAAACTGACTCGCCCAGCTCATCTGCAAGATTGAGTCATCGATGACGCACGAAACAAAATGAGGCGTGCCAAACTGGCGGCCAACAAGAACGACCGATAGAACGAGCAGGCAGAGAAGGTCAGAGTGAATCGACTTCATCAGCTCCTCAATGGATGTTCGAGACCCGCAGAAAGGAAACTACGGGGTCGGCAGCGAAGAGTTAGCAGTCGGCTTACCGATCCGCAGACCAGGACCTTGGTGATCAACCAGGTGGAGCCAGACACCAACGAAAGCTCTGATGCTCTTGACAACATACACCCAGCGCCCAGCAGAAAGAAGTAGCCATCGAAAAGACTCTCAGTCGCTGATTGACATTGGTTCTGCGGATCCAGAAGACCGCAGCTGAAGGTTCATCTGCCGCAGCACCTTTTGCATCAGCTGGATCTGTGTGCTGGCCTGCTCGACGAGGCTGGTCTATGCCGCAGACAGTTGCGTAGCACAGACAGTTCGGCGGCTGCCGCCAGCAAACCTTAGCTATGCAACGGCTGCAGCCACCGGCAGTCGCTCACATCCGCGCAACACTTGAACGCCCCTGCCAAGAAGTAATACCCTCCAGATTCCACTTGTGCTGCTGTCAAGTTCGAGTGCTCCTTTATTCTTGCACGATCCATGGTGGACAGGGCTGATTTCGTCCTGCTTCCTTTTCACAAACACGATGAGGTAAATAAGCGTACACAGCTATTACAAATCATCAGTGGATGGCAAGCACTACGTACATGAACGTGTCCAAGGCCCTAACCGGATGAGCTCGTCTATGGTTCGACCGCGATAACATCCGGTAAATCCCTATAGAGGAGTGAAACTGACCTCATTAATAATGGGTCCATTTGAGCTGACAATGGTAGATTACTTGACTACTGGGCCTCCCTACCCTCTGTTGCCCTATTCTTTACTCGGTGTGGGGACTGATCTTAACTATCCGCGAGTGATGTGGAGATGCCAGCAGGCATGACTCTCTCAACTCAGAAGTCTCTGCGTGTTCTGATTGGCCCAAGGAGTTGGGTCTTATTGGCCAAATCTCTCGCTGTCTCTCTCGGGGTCATCATTCTCGTCGAATTCTCAACGCTTCTATACCCACCTCTTTACATCTTTGGTCTTGCTCTTCTCGGTCGGAGCCCTATTTGCTCAAGCCTGGCAGCCTTCCGGGGAGCAAGAAATTTCTACCACGGAAGGAGCAGATATCGTGAAATGGTGGCTAGGAGCCTGCTGATCGAGCGAGATTCGACCGGCATCGAGCTTTGGGACACGCCCTCTGGCAGATTTTGGATTCCGTCCGGAAGTGAAGCAGTTCTTCCGATTCTTCTGGCCCAACAGGCGAGTGGGGTGTACGAGCTGCCGGGACGGGTTCAGATCAAAAAGGGGGACACTGTTTTCGACTGTGGAGCGCACATCGGTGTCTTCACACGCGAGGCCCTAATTCAAGGCGCGGCACTTGTCGTCGCGATCGAGCCATCGCCCTTAAATTTGGAGTGTCTGCGACGGAGCTTCGTCAAGGAAATCGCCGATGGCAGAGTCGTTTTGGTTCCTGAGGGTGTATGGGATCGGCAGGATATACTGAGTTTTTTTACAAATCCGCAGAATTCGGCGGGTGACAGTTTCTTAATCCGGTCCCCTCAAGCTTCCGGCACGGTGCACGTTCGAGTCACCACAATTGACAAGATACGAGAGGATCTGAACCTCAAGAGGGTTGATGTCATCAAAATCGATATTGAGGGGGCTGCTGAGAGGGCGCTTAGGGGTTCTACCAAGACGCTTGAGAAATTCAGACCTTGCTTGGCTGTCTCGACAGAAGAGGAAACCGACGATCCACTTCGAATTTCTCATCTGATCACTACTGCCCAGGCCCGCTATCAGACGGACTGCGGTCATTGTGCCATCAAGGACGGTATGGTCAAGCCAGAGGTGCTATTCTTTTACTGAGCAGTATCAGACAAGCCACGCGATGATAGGGCCTCGCGCGATCGCAGCAAGAAAGGAAAAGCCGAGGCAGAATCAAGAGACCTCGCTGCAAACCCAGCTTTGGATTGATGTCTCAGTCTATGCATCCAGCTGCTTAAGCCGTGGATTCCACGACCATCGCCCTCTGCTTCTAATTGTTTGGGCGGGCGTCTTTATGGTGGAACCCGCGAGTCCCCTGAGTCCCCAAACTACTCGCCATAAACTATGGCGAGCGTCGGAGCTCCGCGTATGAATCGTCAGTCCACAAAGCTCAACTGCAATCGGCGGCTCCGTTCCTACTTCTCAGGAAGCAGGGCCTTTGACGCCCGAAGCCAGTACCAGTCTGGCCGGTATTGCACGGGTATGGACACCAGATAGATCCCCAGTGCCAAAAGGTTCAGGAAAGCCACACCGTAAATCATGGCAAGATTCTCCAGAACGCCTCCGACAAGAGCTCCGAGAAGGTTAGCACCGAAGGCCGATGGAACGTTCTGCACCTTTTTGAACGCCGTGGCAAAGAGAATTCCGGCAAAGAAGAGTGGCAGGCCGCTTACCAGTCCGCCCATCAGCACCTTCGACAATATCCCCAGTCCTGCCAGCGCGGCCGGTTTGAGAAAGTAGCTGAACAGCAGACAAGCTGCCAGCCCAACATACGCCCAGTTTGCGGCAGTGCACTTTAGCTTCGCCACCAGCAGGTTCGCGATCAGGATCATGAACAGGATCGACGCAATCACCACTGAATTGACCAACCAGGTCGAGCCAAACAACAGCGACAGATCGCTGATGCTCTTGACTTCGATCAGCATGAACCCCGCGCCGAGCAGAAAGAAATAACCATTAAATGGCGTTTCGCTCGCCGCCAGTGTCTTACGGATCCAAAAGGCCCCCACCAGGAATAGCACCGACAAAGTGAACCAGTAGGCGAAAGGTATGGACTTGTGCCGAAGATACAGAAAAGGCCAATCATCAGTGGGCAGCGGCGTCTCGGTGTTGGGGATGCGATCGTTGATTACCATAGCCTCGAGATCCGTCTTACCTCGAACCCATTCGCGGTTGGCCGATGGCCCAACAATGTAGGAAATTCCAGCATCGTAAGGTGTCTGCAGACACAATGGCTCTGACTGAGCCGCCTCCTTGAGCATGCGGTAGAACCGTTCCTGGATCCAGATCTCCGTCAGCGCAAAGCTCAGTGAAAGCGTTCCGCCCTGGCGGAGATGATCGAGCGCTTCCTTCAGGCTTTCCTGGGTGTAGATGTAATTGTCGAGGCGGATGCTGGACATGCTGGAAAGCAGCGTCTGCGAATCCAGCAGCCCAAAGACAATCAGGTCATACTTCTCCTGGCTCAGCTTGAAGAACGCGCGGGCATCGTTATTAAAGACTCGCACCCGGCTGGAATCATAAGGCTGTTCGGGATGAAGCTGCTTCCCCAGCTTCAGGATCAGCGGATCAATCTCGACGGCGTCCACTTGTGTCGCCCCGTTTCGTAACGCAGCGGCCACATCATTGCCCGACCCGGCGCCAACCACGAGTACCTTCTGCGGCCTGACGAAACGATAGATCAGGTTGTAGTACGGTCGCGCCTTGACAGTGAAGTCGGTTTCGAAGGAGCCTTCGGCCAGATTCAGCATCCGTTGGTGGTAGTCGTGATTCACGTTGAGATTGTGTCCAACGACCGGAGAACTCGGATTCGAATCATCGGCCCGCATGGGCGTGACATCAATGCGGTAGTAAGGTGACCATAACGCCCGGCCGGGAACGGCGGCGATGGCGAGCAGCGAGAGGCCCAAAGTGAGTCCGCCGACTCGCTTGTTGTCTAGAAAACCCAGCAACAGCCCAAAGCCTAGAGCAAACCAGGCCAAAGGAGGCCATCCCGCGAACGAGATAAGTGAGAAAGCGATCACGCCGGCCAAACTGCCGCCGACATTGAGTGTGTACGACTTGAGCGGGTCAAATCGATCCAGCAATTGCCCCAGCTTTTGTCCCAAAGCGAGGAAGACGTAAGCACAGATGGCACAAATGCACATGACCACCGCAAGAAACTTGGCCAGCGCCCACAGCTTATTGGCCAACGAAGAGTAATCGAATCCCCCGGTAACGTCTCCAACAATGAGGTAGTCGGAAATCGGAAACGGCAGGAAAGTAATGCCCAGTTGTGCAGAGAAGGCAATGACAAGACACAGAATGCCTAGCGCCAAAGGCAGCTTGTTGAAGGCATCCTTGCCGCTGCGCGCCGCCGCGCATCCCAGCCCCAGCCCGAGAAAACTGGCGATCAGAGGAAGGTTTTTCAGATAGGCAAAAACGCGGACTTCAGAAGAAAGCCAGCGGATGACGATCAACTCAAAATATAGGGCCAGGAAGCTAACAAGAAACAGCAGCCAGGCGTCCCGGCGCCGGCAGGTTTGGATCATGGATCATCGACGTGCTGTGTCCACGCGAAGAATCTCACTCTAATCGGAGAGTCCTATCGTTTTGAACTTCGAGGCACGTTAAAGGAATTTTGCTATTGAAGCCATGTTACGTCACGGTCGATTGCTTTGGCAGCATATACCAGACAGCCTCCGAACAGCTGAGAGGCGAAAATAAGCTTCGCTAATTTGCGCCATCGGTAATCCTGAAAGCGCAGTGCGCTCTCATCCATCGGCTCAAGAGCTGAAGAAAAACAAGTCACGGCACGATGGCGTCCACGCCGTCAGGAGCCGTTCGGCGAAGCAGTCTTCGGATGCGAAGTCCACTGATGATGATCTCAAAGAAGAAGGGTCCAACCAGAATCACCGTCGCGCGGCTGGTCTCTTCAGTCAGGTTGCGCACCCACCAGAAGTCCAAAGATGGGGCCCAGCGATCCGAGGTTTCGACGTCGAGTGCCGGGAGGTTGCCTCTGTCGAACAATGCTCGAATTTCTGTCCATCGGGAGCACAAGGGCGAGTATTGCCTGTCGAAGTAAATTTTGGCCGGGAAGGAATAGCTGTTCACGTTCTGAATGACGCCACTCCTGAGCAATCGATGGTAATGCAAGTTCATGTCAACTATTACACCAGCCAGTTGAAGCATAAAACTCATTCCGATTAGAGTACCCATGACAAGCCTGGGCCCCAGCTTCCGAGACAGCTTTCGGTTCCAGAACACACCCAAGCACAGCAGCCAAAGCGGCATCAAGAAAGTCAGGTAACGTGGCCCCCAGGCAACGTCGCCGTGCCAAGCAATATACTTGCCGAAAAACACCAGGTACAATGCAGTTGCCGCACCGCAGAAGACGGCTGTTCTCCGCCTCCAGCGAAGAAACGCTGGCGCTCCGATTATTGCGAGCGCAAGGACCGGGCTGTAAAGTAGAACGCCCTTGCCGGGGCTCACCGTCTCGCCTAACAGACCCAACCAAAGGGCATTGCTGAAATTGTCAACGTTCCGATCGCGCGCCCACTGGTTGTAGCCAGCCTCGAAAACTGACCCAAAGCGGGCAGAGTTGTACCAGAGTATCAAAGCCAGAAAAGGAACCAGGCCTGCGGCGAATGCCACCGCTCGTGTAAGCAGTTGACTGCGCTTGAGCGTCCGCTGCATGTCCTCGTCAGGAAACCAAAAAAACACCAGCAGCGGTAAAGCCCAAAGGATGGCCGTAACGCGGGTCAGCACAGCCAACCCCAGACAGCCTCCTGCCAGAACAAATAGTTGGTTCCGATCCTCGCGAGAACCGGCAAACACAAGCAAAAGGCTCAACAGAGTAAACAGCGTTTCCAGACTGTGATCAAATGGGCTTTTCGACTCCGGCCACAGTTGAGTGCAGAGCCCAGCGATCAGTGCAAGCCGCACGGCGGTTCTGGTGGAGTACCCGAGTCGCAAGCCCAATCGAAGCAAAACAACACATGTCAGTCCGCACGCCACCGGGCCCATCATTGAGACCAAAAACTTCGAGTTGCCCAGGAGTTTCCCTGCCCAGTAAAACGGAACAGCAAGAACCGACTGGCCAATCCCGTGATTGGTATAGTAACTTCCGTCGGGGCCAAGGACACCAAACCGTCGTCCTAGGTCTCCTGGCAAATCGAAGGTTCCCTTCTCTACCAGGCGCTCCGTGACCGCGAATCGTAGCATGGCGTCGTCTGTCACATCGACTGTGTTCCCCGACGATGTGAGAAAATAGACAGAACCTAGCAGGAGGAAAAGATTGATCGCCAGCTGCCGGTGCAAGCTACTGGAAGGCATACAGTTCACTTTAGATCAAATCCTCAGACTGTTGGAGGGCACTCAGAAGCAAGGCGATGGTCGATAACATTCCCCACACACTCAGCCTTATCGGCCCCCAGCCTGACACGATGAGAGCAGCCAAAGTAACTGGATAGCACAAAACAAGAGCACCAACCTTCAAACGCTTAAAGGGCACAGAGAGGTTCTCGCGCATGCTGTTCCGCACGATCAGTATGGATGGCAGCAGCAGGAGCGAAAGATCGTGAAAATTAAGATGCGGGCTGGCGACAAGGCTGACCACCACAAGCAGGGCAAACTGAAGATCAAACCGTGTTCTCCCCGGTTGCCATGGACCTAGCCACCCAACAAGCAGAACCCCTATGAGAACTAGTGTCGCAACTGCGGTGGCGACATTGGCGAGCAAGGGATGCGCCGGATACCAGAGAGCATAGGCCTGCCCCCGAAGACAGTGCATCTGGGAGGGGTAGATTCCTTTTCGATTGATCCAGTTGGTCATTTCAACGAGAAGATGGCCATACTCCTTGAGTCCAGAAATGCCCGTTACATAGAGAGACGCCAAAAGTATCAGGACGGCTCCTACGGCGAATCCGGCAAGTGCCCTCCATCTTTTCTTGAACAGCAATACAGCCAGGATCAGAGGAAGAAATTGAAACCGCTGCAAAATGAGAGACAACCAAAGGCCCGCTCGAACATCGCTCGATCTTTTGAAGCTGTGAAAGGCAAGAGTCAAAAACAGCAAAGTAGTCGCACTGTCCTGCCCTTGAACCAAGGTCACCCATACTGGAAGGAAGGCGAAGGCTCCCAGCACATAACAGGGCACGTCTGCGTTTGCGGGCCTCTGCGAATCAGCCCGGCAGAGGACCCCCACGCTCAAGCCAACACAGATAACGCTGATCACTCCCCAAACGAAGAAAGCATTCAGGTAACGCAGCCATGCCAACGGCACAAAGAATAGGACTTCAAAGGGAGGATGATTGTAGGCAAGCAGACCATCAAGAAACCGAAACTGCGAACCGATCGAATCGAGCACCGCTTCCTGGTTCTCCTTCTGTAACTCCAGGTTGTAAAGAGAACCACTCTGCCCGCTCTGTACTATCCGGGCCGCGGTGTAGTAGCTGATGAAGTCGCTGTTTCCCTGTAGAATACGGTCGCGTGCGTTCCAAGCTAGGATGGCGAAGGCAACAATCAGCCCCACAAAGAGAATCGAGAGCCAGTGCAGACGACAGAGTGGCGACGAAGGCTGTTGTGTCACAGCAGTTCTAACAACCTTTCAGGGCATCGGGTCAGGACAGTTGTGGCATCGGTTCGTTCCTTACTGGTCAGGTCCACAACCGTCAAAAGCAGTCTCCAAAAGTCCAGGATATTCTGCGAGTCTGGGTCAAATGGGGCATCTGACGCCTACCAGCCCAAAGGTAGTTTCCACAAGCTTGTCCAATGACCGCTATCGAATCACAGCAACTCTCAAGCCGTCATGCCCCCGCGAGGGATCTGTTGACCCCTATGCATCCTTGGCTGTCGTCACGCGGAATACTAACTCTCTTGATTGCGGCCGGGCTCTTCCTCAGGCTGCACGCCATTGATCGCTTCAGCCTCTGGTTCGACGAAGCGATCACCGTCTGGAAAATCCATCAGCCCTTCTCGAAGCTTCCCTTTCTCATCCGAAGCGACACGGTGCCTCCACTCTACTACTACATTCTGAAAACCTGGACACTGCTCTTCGCAGAAAGCGACTTCAGCATCCGCCTGCTCTCCGCGCTGCTGGGAACCGCTGCTTTGCTTGTTATCTTTCTCTTGGGAAAGCTCCTTTTCGACCGGCAAACAGGATTGCTAGCTGCATTTCTTCTCGCCGTATCTACGTATCACATTCAATACTCACAAGAAGCTCGTTCCTACTCACTCCTGTTCTTGTGTTTCGGAATCAGCCTCTACTTTCTTATCCAAATTGTGCAGTCGCCGCGTAAGGTTTATTGGATTGGCTACACAGTTTCTGCGGCACTCTTGGTGTATTCTCATGGGGTTTCGCTGGTCTATTTGGCAAGCCTGAACGTGTACTTCCTTGCGCAGCGGTGCACTTGGAAAAAGCGCGTAATACGGGCGTGGGTCGCAGCCAACTGTATCGTGCTAGCA
The DNA here is from genome assembly GCA_022616615.1 of Acidobacteriota bacterium. GTDB lineage: Bacteria > Acidobacteriota > Terriglobia > Versatilivoradales > Versatilivoraceae > VFZK01. Next base: position 3,892 of record JAKEER010000117.1, on the reverse strand, counting down.
ACGTTTGCTCCGTGGCTAACAATCTACATACAACAGATAGCTGCCTTCCGCGAGCAAACCCAGTTACCTGCCCCATCGCTAAGCAAGCTTATAGACACTTTAATTCTCCTAGGATCTCTGCCGCCATCGACGCCCGGCCTTCTTCCACCTGGGTTCCAAACTTGGAGTTTCTCTCTGCCCCTCATCCAGCTTGCTTGGCTCATCAGTAGCCTGTTCCTCTTTCTGGCACCGCTGCTGGCTTCCTTGCGCAATCCGTCTCGGAACATTCTCAGTCTCTATTTGCTCTTTGTCTTGCCATTCGCTTTCATAGTGACCATCAGTCTGGCTGTGCGCTCGTTGTATGTGGACCGCCTATTCGTTGTCTGTCTGATTCCATTGACACTACTACTCGCAGCGTCAAATCGAGGAAGTGGCTCGCTTAACTTTCTGCGTCCAGCTTCCCTCTGTCTTTTCAGCCTGTGTAGCTTGTTTTCGGTTTATGGCTATTACAAAAGCGAATGGAAGGAAGACTTTCGACGTGCGACTCGGTATTTGGTGAAGACCGCTGAGCCTGGAGATGTTTTGCTTTTCATGGTGCACGTTGGCGAGATCCAATTCGACTGGTATTCCCGGGGGGCAAGAAGCGACTTAATCAAGACCGGGGCTCCGGAAGGGATCTACGAGCGTGAAGAGCCGGATTCTGGGCTGATGGTAAGGCATCCCCAGGATCTAAATAGGCTCGATAAACTCCTCAGAACTCCCAGCCGCCACGTCTGGTTCATCCGCAATCGCACCTACACTCATGACCCTCGGGAACTTACCCGGCAATGGCTCGACACCCACCTGCAACGGGTCACATCCGTTCAGCTTCCGGGCATCGAGCTCATCTGCTACCGCAGATAGCCGCCAGCGAAGGGGACAACGGAGTGGCTTGAGGTCCTAACGCGGTTTCGACGCTACTGCAAAAAATAAGAAACGTTCACAGGGCTGGTCACCAAACCCAAACGGCAGAAGTGTTGTCAGTTTACATCCAGTTGTTTTGCTCCCGTAAAAATTAGCTCCCACTCGGCAGTCAATCGTTCTCAAGTACGAGTTCGGATTGAAATCAACGAGACGCAAATGAAGTTCTTGGCCTTCGCTGACGTGCGGTTCAAGGAGACCAGGCCAAGCCGTGGTGGCGATGACTACCAAGTCCCCAATACCGAGCTTTTGTTGATTTGAAGCATCCAGGCGCTGGCCGCCAATCTGTTCGGCGTAATGCTTAAATCCCCATCCACCTGCGAAGTAGAAGTTTCTTGGGCCTCGATTCAACACGGGAATGATTTCATTCCTGACGGTGGCACGATATCCGTTCGCCGTCTTTGCGTCAGCCACCGCCACAGCTACTACAAAGATGAGGTTCAAGGCAATCACAGCGACCACGGTCGGGTTGCGAAAATGCAAGTGCCGTATTTGATCCAACAGCACCAAGATCAAGATAATGAAGGGCGGGGCAAGCAGCAACACGTACCTGACAGTCGTCACCCTCTGTGCGAGCTGAAAGGCCACCACCGCAGCGATCCAAACAAACAAGAAGAATTTTTCTGGATCTGGCGATGCTACTAACCTAACCCCTCGCACACAGACCCACGCAAAAAGGAGTAGCGAGATCGTGACGGACAAGGCGAACAAGCAAGCGGATGACGGGGGGTAGCCCATCTCTAGTCCAAGCCAAGTGCCGGCTGGAATCAAGATTCCCATCCCAATAAGAAGCGGCTTTCTGATACTGTTGACCAGCAAGAGAAACGGAAAGAGACAAAGAGGCACCACTCCAATTCCGACAGACGAAAGCAGGCTGAAAATCGTTTGAAACAGATCGACCCTTGGAACTAAGGATTTTTCCCAGCCCTTGAGGGCTAAGAGGTGCGGTGTCCCGTAGATGACCCACGTAAAACCGTTCCATGCGGCCAGTGCCAGTATGGGGGCCGTAGCAATCGCTGCCAGGCCAAGTTTGCGTCTCCTGTTGAACAGACAACTGAACAGAACAGGGACAAGAAGGATGCCATTGACTTTGGCAAGCGGACAGCATACAGCAGCGAGGAACGCCACCCAGAACCTCAATGCAGTTCCCTTTTCTTCATACACTTGGGCATAAGCTAGTGCCAATAGAAAGAACGCTAGCATTGGAACGTCCAGGAAGGCCACCTGGCTGCCAAGGAAAAATGCTGGTGAACAACAGAGTAAAGCTAAGGCTATTTCCCGATTCAGCCTTAGAGAGCCCACCAGCAAACGGAAGCCGTGCAAAGCCGCCAGAGAAAACGGGAAAACCCCGAGACGACACCAAAACTCGGATAAGGGAAAGACGAGATTCCATGCTGCCAGCCATGCAGGCACCAAAGGGGGGTTGGCAAAACTGCTGATCACTGGTTCGGGAGTTCCGAGCCAATTGATTTGGAGACCGTAAGGATTGAAAGGATGAGCAAAGATTTGTTTCGTGATAGCAAGGTAATAAGGTTCATCGACGCGAAAGGCACTTGAAAAAAAGAAGACCTGAATTGCAGTCCAAATCAAACAAATGTAAAGGTAGGCCCTGCGTGAATCCGCAATTCCGCTTTCTGAATGACGAATTCCAGGTCCCATTTGTTCTCGAGTGTTGGAGCGCAAAACGGCATGAGGTTGGGCATCTGGGGACGACTTGAGCATGGACCTGAGTCTCGAGCCTAACCCATTCCAAGGGTCTCTTGTCGGGATTCTCAGCGGACTGTACCGGCGAAAGTCGAGACCCAAACCCAACCTGCCCGACATTCCCGGAAACAGACGCTCAGAAAGGCTGCCGCACCCGTCAGTGGCCAGCATTTCAGGGATCAGCCGTCCGATGTTCTCGCGCTCGAGTTATGGTTGTATCGTCATTGCATCCATCGTCCTAGCCTGGCAAGACCGCATTCTTACAAAAAGAAACACGGACGATATGATGTAGAGAAACAGGGCAACTAGGTTTAGCCATCTTAGCCCCGTCCACATATCGAGGTATTCGAGTAGTCCACCGACCAAGCCACCAAAAAGATTGCTGGCCAGAGCTGAGCTAGGAGATGGGACTTCCGCAAAGACTTTCGCAAAAATAAGAGCAGCAAAAAAGATAGGCAGGCCGACGATAGTGCTGCTTATCAATACCTGGACATTCCAATGAAAGCGGAACAACGTCGCAAACGAAAAGTAGAAATTGAGAATCAAGGCAGCAAACAATCCGGCGTAGAGAAATGAAAAACTCAAATGAACCAAGCGTGAAATTAGCAGATTTGCCATCAGGATTGTGACAAGAATGCAACCTACAACGATCGAATTGACCACCCAGGTAGATCCGAAAATGAGGGCGAGGGTCGTGACCGCTTTCGTTTCTAGTAGAAGAAAGGCTGCTCCCATGAAGAATAAATGCCAGCTTACATCCTGTACTTTCAATTGAGTCGTTCTCAACGGGATGATCGACAGCGCAAAAATAACGAAGAGGGGTAACAGGTAGTGAAACGGCATACCCCTCTCTTCAAGAAAGAGAAAAGGCCAGTCATCAGTAGTAGGCTCAATGTCTGAAGAAGTGAATTGCGGATCAATGGATCGATAAGTTGTGAGACCCACATTCCGATTAGAATCAAAACAGTCGCCCGCCAGAATCAGGGCGCTCTGGAATTCTGAGCTGCTGTAAACCAGAGGCTCGCTCTGCGCAGCCTCTTTTAATGTATTTAGGTGTCTCTGCGAGAGCCAGGGCTTGATCGCAAAAAAGGTGTTTGTTTACCGCCTCAGCAGGCGCATGAAATCTGGAATCTGTAGGGAGGTAGTGAACAAATTCCGCGACTTCGGTTACCGTAGGCTGGATGAATGCGCCTAAGGACAACAACCAGCCCGAGCGCATCGGAGAACTGGAGAAGGAAATTCAGTCGCT
>JAKEER010000767.1 GCA_022616615.1 Acidobacteriota bacterium | reverse complement strand
GGCAGGCGCTGCGACCCCTCCGGGGTGCGTTCCTTTTCTCCTCATGCACACCGGGGGTGGAGCGACCTCGCTCCACCCTCGCTCCACCCCCGGCTAATGGCTTGCAAGCCTTCGGCTTGAATGAGGCTAGTAGCCCGACCGTGAGGGAGGAATCGAGAGATTGCCCTCCACTTTTAATTGCACCCGCTCGAGGTAGTCGAAGCGCAATTCCCCTGGACGTGTGAAAGAATTGAAAATTCGGCTCCCCTCTACAGTCGTGCGGCGATTTTTTCACAGCTCGCCTCCCCGTTGGGGCTCCCTCGACGGGGGAACGCTCGCCGTGGCGTTCGGCGTGGCGACCAAGCACTGATTTCAAATGGTTTCCCCACGCAACAGGGAACGGGACAGCGCCCGTTCCCGACGACAACCGAATCTTTTCACAGCTCAAGGGACACGTTGATGGGATCCTGAGTCGAGATCAGGGTCTGCAGGCCCCACCATCCGATTTCTGCCGGAGAAGTGACGTCCCTTCCGACCATCGAATGGCACAGCCAGGTTAAAGGGTCACAAACCGGCCCTTCGAATGTCTGCCGCAAGAATCCGCTAAGACTTTGAGCCTATCTTCCGAAAAGACTATGAGTTGCCTGCGGTCACGAGGCTACGGCAGTGCAGAGGCGGCCCACAGGACGAGATCGAAAGCTCCGTTCGCCGCAAAGGCCTGATGAAACCCGCACCGGAAAGATCAAAGTCTTTGTTGTTTCGATGCCTGGCATCCCTTTGCCTGTTTCTTACGGGCTGGCTGCTTCCGTTATCCGCACAGCGTTACAGTTTCAAAGTCTACGGCAGCGAAGAGGGTTTGGGCAGTTTGACGGTTCAAAGTGTCCTGCAAGACTCACAGGGCTTTCTCTGGGTCGCCACCCAGAATGGCATCTATCGCTACGATGGCCAGCGCTTTCTTCGCTTCAGCACTGCCCAAGGACTGCCCAGCAACTTTGTGAACTGCGTATTCCAGTCGCAGGACGGCACCTTGTGGGCAGGCACATTCGCGGCAGGCGCGGCGCGTCTGGAGAAGGGCCGCTTCGTGCCTTTGACGCAGGAGTCGGGTATCGGAGCTGGCGGCATCGCTTATCAGGGCATCGCCTCCGACGGGAAAGGGACTCTCTACTTTGCGACAGAAAACGGACTGAGCATTGGCGACGGCGTCCGCTTCCGCACGTTGACTGAAGAGAACGGCCTGCCTGCCAGGCTGGTTTCTGCCGTCTATGTGGATGCCGCCGAGAACGTATGGTTCGGCAGCGGAAATCGCTTATGCCGCTTGGCCGATGATGGTGTTGAGGTACTGGGCCCGGAATCTGGGCTACACGACGAGAACATCGATGCCATCATCGCTGACGCAGAGGGCAGCCTGTATGCGAGAACAGCGACCCATCTGGTGCGGCGTCGTTCAGGAGAACAGCGCTTCGAGCCTATCGACTCAGGCCTGCCCGTGTCGAACACGTTTGGGTCTCTGTTTATTGACAAGCAGGGAACGCTTTGGGCGCCGACGAGTCTGGGGCTTGCGGAGCGCCAAGGGCATTCGTGGCGCTTGCTCAACTCACAAAGCGGGCTGGTGATGGACGCAGTCTTCGCGGTGACTGAGGATCGTGAAGGTTCCCTCTGGATTGGAATCGGCGGCGGTGGGCTGGCCCGCTGGCGCGGTCGGAACGTGTGGACCGGGTTCCGCCGCAGCGAAGGGCTCAGCAGCGAAGTGATCTGGGCCATCACGCGCGACAAGCGCGGGACGCTTTGGGTGGGCACGGAATTGGGCCTGAATTTCTGGGACCCCAAACAGCGAAGATGGCGCACCCGAGAACTCCGTGGAGTTCCAAGCACGCGCCATCGCGCTCTCGCGGTCGCCCCCGATGGTGGTTTGTGGATTGGCTCAGACCGTGCCGGAGTGTCTCGGCTGGAACCGGCCAGCGGGCGATTTGAGACCTACTTTGATCTGGCGGGAAAGAGCCGCCTGAGAACGCGGGCCGTGGCCGTCGATGACCAGGGCGTCGTTTGGGTGGGAGCCACGGAAGGTCTGTTTCGCGGAACGCGTGCCGGGGGCCGATATCATTTTCAGCAAGTGAGAGTCTTCGGGGGGGCGATTGAGAATGACGGCTTCTTTAGTCTCGCGTTCGATGCCCGCGGTGATCTGTGGGCTGCCGGCCGGGGTGGGCTGGCCCGTTTCAATGGCTCGCGCTGGACGCGCTACACGGTTCGAGATGGCCTGCTCGAAAACTTTACTGCCTACGTCGCCGTTGCGCCAGATCAGGCGGTCTGGGTTGGCTATCGAGGAGGGTTCGGCGTCACGCGCATGCAGCTGTCCGCGCAAGGTGCTATTTTCAGACACTACCGAGCAGATGCGGGTTTGAGCAGCGACAAGACCTTCTTTCTAGGGAACGATGGCACTGGGCAGATCTGGGTGGGCACCGACGCGGGCATCAACATGATCCGAGGTGAGCAGATCCGGCACGCGGCGCAAGCGGAAGGTCTCATCTGGGACGACACCAACAGCAACGCATTTTTCCTGGATCAGGACGGATCGGTCTGGGTAGGAACAAGCAACGGGCTGGCCCATTATCAACCGGCTTTCGACCAGTCGAAAGCACTGCCACCCCCCGCGGTCATCGTCGACGTCAGGCTTGGGGAACGCCTCCAAGACCCCAGCGCTCTGGCACGAGCTAGCTCTGAGGAGCGGACTTTTAGCGTCCGGTTCGCGGCGCTGACCTTTGTCGATGAACACCACATCCGCTTTCGTTACCGGCTGCAGGGCGCTGAGCCCGATTGGGTTGAAACCCGGTTGGGCGAGGCACGCTTCCCGAACTTGAATGAGGGGTCCTACCGATTCGAAGTGATTGCTCAAAGCCATCTTGGCCCTTGGAGCCCTAAACCTGCGTCGTTCTCCTTCGTGATCGCTCCACGCTGGTGGCGGACGACGCCGGCCAAAGGAGCCGCCTTGCTGAGTCTGGTTGCGCTCGGAACCCTGGTGGTGCGCTGGCGCGTGCGCGCGCTGCTGCGTGCCAAAACTGTGCTCGAGTCCGTCGTGGCGGCGCGCACCAGCGAGCTTCGCAAGGAGAAGGAAAGGATTGAACGGCAGAATGTTGAGATTGAAGCGCTGCTTGTCAAGGCTCAGGAATCCACGCGAATGAAGAGCGAGTTTCTGGCCAACATGAGCCATGAGATCCGGACGCCAATGAACGGTGTGATCGGCATGAACAACCTGCTGCTGGACACCGAGCTGTCGGGCGAGCAGCGCGAGTACGCGGAACTGGTGAGGAAGTCCGGAGAAGCGCTGCTGGAAGTGATCAACGACATCCTGGACTTTTCCAAGATTGAGGCAGGCAAATTGAGCCTCGAGGTCGTCGACTTCGACTTGGCCAGTCTCATTGAAGACGTTGGGGAACTGCTAGCTGTGCGCGCACATGAGAAGCCATTGGAGCTGGTCTGCCAGGTCTCCGCCGCAGTTCCAGCCAGCCTGCGCGGCGATCCGGTCCGCGTTCGGCAGGTTCTTCAGAATCTCATGGGCAACGCCGTCAAGTTCACTGAGAAGGGCGAAGTATCAGTGTGCGCCCAGCTGCTTGAAGCGAGTGCGACCGAGGTCTTGATTCGCTTTGAAATCAAAGACAGTGGCATTGGCATTGCCGAAGAAGCCCTGACGCGGCTTTTCCAGTCGTTCTCTCAGGCGGACGGCTCCACCACCCGCAAATACGGCGGCACCGGCCTCGGTCTGGTAATCTCCAAGCAACTGACGCAGATGATGGGTGGCGAGATTGGCGTCAGCAGCCAGCTTGGAACCGGCAGTACGTTCTGGTTCACGGCACGGTTTGCCCGGGTTCAGGACTCTCTGCAGCCGGGTGTCGAAAGACCCGACCTGCGCGGCCTGCCCATCCTGCTGGTGGAAGAAAATGCCACCAGCGCTGAAGCGCTGCAGCTGTTATTGCTGGCCTGGAACGCCCGTGTCCGCCGTGTCGCTGGGGCGGTGGCGGGTGCCAGAGCGGCAGAGCAGGCAGAGGCGGCAGGCCAACGCTTTGCTCTCATCATTACCGGCCGGCTGACTGCGCCCAAAGATGCCTTCTGGTTGGCCGAGGAGATTGGCAGCCAGCCGGCCCTCTGCGATACTCGCTTCCTTATGCTATCGCCCAAGCGGCAAGATCCCTCTGCAGGCCACCGGCGGCATTTGGGCATTGTCGCCCAGGTGACAAAGCCTGTTCGAAGGACTGCACTGTTGGCTGCCATTCGCGGCGCCCTGCAGCCCTGGCCCGGTGACGAGCCCTTGAAACCGAGGGAACACATTTCTTGCGGCGCCCCGGAAAACTCTCAGGACGCTCGGTTGAAGGTTCTCGTGGTGGAGGACAATCCCGTCAATTCACTGCTGGCCTGCCGCCTCCTTGAAAAGCACGGACACACTGTTCATGCGGCAGCCAACGGCGAGGAAGCTCTGGCCGCTTTGGATCATCAAACCTTCGACGTGATTTTGATGGACGTTCAGATGCCAGACATGGACGGCTTCGAGGCGACTACGCGCATTCGTGCGGGGGAACGAAGTGGAAACAGAGTGCCTGTGATCGCCACGACCGCCCATGCATTGGATGGAGATCGTGAGCGCTGTCTTGCGGCGGGAATAGACGACTACCTCACGAAACCGCTGCAGTTCACGGAACTGCTTGCAGCGTTGGCCCGCATCACGCGCCAGCCTCAGCCGAACTCCGGACCGAACATTGTCCACATTTCACCCGGGCTTCCCGGATAGCGGTTCTCGCCCAAAACCATCCGCGTGAACGGGCGCTGATGAACAAACCCAGCTCGCTGAAGCCAGTCAAGCCATGCCGGCGAATGATGCAGCGGATCGAGAATCATCCGTGCTCCCGGCCGAGCGGAAGAGAGGCAAGCCATCACAAGCTGCTGAGACACAAACTCCGCCTGTGAATGCACCGGTCCAATCTGGTCGAAGTTGAAACCATGCCGTCCGAGGCAATAGCCCTCAAGACCCGAGGGGCCAGTGGCCATCCAGGCGTACTCAGGCGATTGTTCCAGGGCCCAGCGCAGGATCTCGCCCCGGTCCGCGCCGAACACACGACGATCGGCGTCAACGACGGCGCCCAGGTCTGACGGCTGCATGGGGTGGAGAGATATTTCACTGGACTTGTCAAAACCTGAATGTGACGTCTGAACAGAGTTTGGCTGATTGCCGTACGCAGAAGCCTCTGCAAGCTGCATCCGACTGAGTTCGTATTCATCCACAAAGCCAAGACGCTGGTAGACCGGCCGGCCTTGTGGCGTGGCGTCCAGGCGAATCGCGGGGATGCCCTGCAGAACGTTCATGGCCTCCTTGAGAAGTTGCGTGCCGACGCCGTGGCCGCGAACCTCCGGATCGACCAGTACCATGCCAACCCACGCAAAACGATTTTCGTAATTCACCGTAGTCACGGTAGCCACGACTTGCCCATCGCGAACGGCAGCGCGACAGCCACTGGGACTAAGGCGTAAGAAAAGATCCCAGTCTGCCGCAAGCTGGTTCCAGCCCGCAATGCGGCAAAGCCGCAGACCGGCGGGAATGTCGTCCGGGGTTAGGTCACGATATTCAACAGGCAGCATAGCTGAGAAAAAGAAAACCGCGGAGACGCAGAGGCGCAGAGAAGAACCGAACCACAAAGACACCAAGAACACGAAGCAAAAGAATCAACCCGGATTGACCAGATCGGCGGCGGGCCTCAAGAGGGGCAGACTTGCGCGTATCAATAGGTGCAGAAGCAGCCGGACACTGTATGGGGCCCTAATCAGCGCCACTTACCCACCCCTATGCCCCCAACCCCCCTCTCCCCGCTCTCCCCGCTGGGGCGAGGGGAGCCGAACCGCTGAAGGGCGCGCAAGAACGGCGCCAGGCGTGGCCTTGCGAGTTTCGCAACAGAAACTAGCTAGCTCAAGTGCCATTATGGGAAATAGGATTGTGCCGCACCGCGCGTTTTTCCCTTGACAACTTTTGGCGAGCTGCGTATTTTCTAGAGCGGTTTCCTTTCTACGAATCATTTCTCTGCTAAATCGTGTTGCTTCATCTGCGGGCGTACGCCGCGCCGCGGCCGGGTTCTATCTGTCGCTGGATTGCCTGTTGGGGCCTGAGTCTCTGGACGCCATCGCAGGAAGTACTCAAGAACTGAATGTCGAGGCATAGACTTAATGCGTTAGTGCCGGGGGAATTGCACGGCATTGGTAGCCACGATGAATGCGCCTGGGGACCGCTGTTCCCTGCATTCATCGTGGGTTTTCCCGCACTGGTGCAGCTGTCCACGATAAACGCGATAGCGCGTTTGTCGTGGCTGCCAAAGATTTCCCCGTAACTAACGCATTACGCATCGACAAGAAAGCCCTGTCATCACTTGCCGGTAACGACAGGGCTGGTAGACAACGAAACCTCTGCCACGGATGCAGCCAAGGTACGTCGCCCGCAGGCCCCGTATCATAGCGCAAGCGCGGTAGAGGCTCAATCGTAACTTGGGCGGACCAAAACTGTCCGCGGAGACGAAACTGAGGAGCCTATAGCCGTGCGCACCTCTCCAAGACATTCCCGTGAACCTCCTTCCTCGTCTCCATTGTCGGCAGAGCAAGAGGTAGCGAGCGACCTCATAGAACCGCCAAGAATAGAAAAAACTAACCCCAGAGACACAGAGGCGCAGAGAGTCCCTCGGGAATCCGAGGGCACGGCGATGCTCTTGGTTCACTTTGGACAATCTGGCATCCGGTAACCTCTCCGTGCCTCTGTGTCTCTGTGGTTCAGACAGCGTCGGCTGGTAACACGAATCTTGACCGAATCATGAACTTTGTCGGCAGCAAGTGAACCTAGTAGTAAGTGCAAAGGGAGAGGGGAGCCGAAATCTCGCCAGGGCGGCAACCCGTAAGGCTCTTCGAGTTTCGCGACCGAGACTACTTATGCTTCTACTCATAACGTCGAGCCTGGCGGTTGGAGCGAAGAGAGATTGGGCCGCCTGCCGAGCGTGGGTTTTGAGCCACGGCCGAAGCATGGCTCAACGGGCCGTGGATCGTATTCTCCAGGGT
>JAKEER010000766.1 GCA_022616615.1 Acidobacteriota bacterium | reverse complement strand
TGTGCGGGCCGTAAGGGAGATCGTCCACGGGGAAGACATAGCTCTCCTCATCATCAGTCACTCCGATGGAGATCATCTTGGAAACGGAAAGGCAATCCTCGAAGATTTCGACGTTCGCCAGATCAATCACAACAGGATACCCTCGGCTGGACTCAGGGAGCTGGCGGAATCTCAATAATGCTATAGGCGAGGAAGCTAAAACAGGTGCGACCGTAATCAACCTTCAAACCGTGGAGTTAGTGCCTAGCACAAAGATAAACCTGGGAGAAGCTGTTGTCACACTGGTCTTTGGGTTGCCACAATGGAATGAACCAGGGCCAGACTCTGCCGAAAAGAGGAATGCCATCAGCATTGTCGCCCGGCTCGACTATCGCGGGGGCTCAATCTTGTTCACGGGAGACACTGTGGGGCGACGAAAGAGTGACCCCAACACCGCGTGCAAGGATGCCGAAAAACTGATGGTGGATAACCACAATGCGGGTATCGTCTCACTCAAGGCCGACGCAATGACTGCTCCACACCACGGGGGAAACAACGGCAGCTCGAAGTGCTTTATCGAGGCCGTAGACCCCGAGTTTGTGATTTTCTCCGCCGGCCACGACCATGAGCACCCGACGAAAGGAGCCGCTGAAAGGTACATCTCGCACGGTGTTCCAACGAGCAACCTCTTCCGCACTGACCGAGGCGACGACGAGCCAGGGACTTTTGAGTGGAAAGAGGGAGCCATCTCGGGCTGCTCAGACGGTCGCGGGGACGATGACGTGGAGATTGTCATTAGAAGCGACGGCACGGTCGAAGTAGACTACCGACAGCCGCAGTCCGGCTGCTGATTATCCGAAGGGAGGCCGCGATGACTAGAAATGCCGGGCATACCCTCTTGCTGGTGAGCCTTCTTGCAACGCCACTCGTTGCGTCGGCCCACGGCGGCGGCCTGGACTCGCTAGGCTGCCACCACAACCGCAAGGCTGGCGGCTATCACTGCCATCGGGGTGAGTTGGCTGGGCGCTCGTTCAGTTCCAAAGCGGATGCTATGAAAGCGTTGGAGGGGAAGAAGGAGGCGGCCCCGGAACCCACCAAGCAGCAGTCGGTGGAACCCAAACAAGAGGAGAAGCTGACGACGCCAGCGCGAAAGACTCTCAACGCGGTCGAGGCCAAAGACCACGTTGGGGAGACCGCAGTTGTCTGTGGCAAGGTAGCAAGCGCCCGCTACGCAGAAGGCAGTCGCGGCAGCCCGACCTTCCTGAACCTCGACAAGCCGCATCCCGATGCAATCTTCACCGTAGTCATCTGGGGTAGCGAGAGGGACAGCTTCGGTCAGCCGGAGGAGGAGTACCACGGAAAGGACATATGCGTAACGGGACGGATAGAGAACTACGACGGCACCCCGCAGATGGTTGTCGCCAACCCCAAGCAGATTGCATTGCGGGACGAGAAGAAGCCTTGATAGGCTGACGAAAGTGTCCAGCCTCACGCCATACGCCCGCCGACGTTCTCTGAGACTCAGGCTGGACTACATCGAGGAGAAGATCGTGCGGGTGCAGGGGGAGTTGGAGACTATGAAACAGGAGGTCTCCACTGCCAGGCCTGGCTTGTTTCCTGATGAACACTTGGGCGTCAACGCCCTGAAGAGCCAGCTTGAGCACTTGGAGCGCGTGGCTATGAAGATTCGAGAGGAGATGCGATGGGTGAAAGGAAAGTAACGGTCAGTGTTGAGGAATTGACGCTCAGCAACTCCCTGCAACTGACGGTCTTGGTGGAACTGTTGGAAGAGAGAGGAATTTTGAATAGGCAGGATGTCCTTCGGCGGATGAAGGAGATCAGCGATAGGCCCAGGCCAAGCTGAGCGACGAATGCCAATACTGGTTAACGAACTTACCGACAAACAACTTCTAGAAGTGTTCTCCTACACCGAGGGGCATTTTCTGGACCTTAAGGCCAAGGAAATAAAGCCGTCCAAGCTCACCAAGGCGATCTCGGCTTTTGCGAATGCGGACGGCGGTGAGCTTTACATCGGGATTGCGGAGAATGTAACCCTGCCGTTTCCACACAAATGGGAGGGCTTTGCCAAACCTGAGGATGCTAACGCTCATCTTCAGGTGTTCGAGAAGCTTTTCCCGCTTGGCGAGGATTATCTTTATACTTTTCTATCACATCCGAAACAAACCGGTGTGGTTCTCCAAGTCATTGTTCGGAAGACAAAGGCTATTGTTAGGGCCAACGATGGCATCCCGTATGTTCGCCGGGGAGCGCAGAGTTTACCTGTAGACACTCAAGCCAAACTCGCGCTGTTGGAACGCAATAAGGGAATCACATCGTTTGAGAACGAACCGGTTTCTGTGGAGTTGGCGAAGGTGTGCAATTCTACGACCGCTATCAAATTCATTCTCGATGTGGTTCCCACCTCAGAACCCGAGCCTTGGATGCGGAAGCAGGAGCTCGTTAAGGACGACAAGCCAACCGTAAGCGGAATCGTTCTTTTCGCGGACTTGCCTCAGGCAATTCTTCCTAAGCGTAGCGGGATCAAGATATACCGATATAAGACCAGCGACACAGAAGGAACTAGGGACACGCTGGTCGGTGAGCCCATTAGCATCGAAGGCTGCGCATATGACCTCATCAAGCAGACAGTGGAAATAACAAGAGAGATCATCGGCAAGATTCAGGTTCTTGGGACGAAAGGACTGGAACCGGTCACCTATCCGAAAGAAACACTGCACGAGGTAATCACGAACGCCGTGTTGCACCGCGACTATGCCATAGCGGATGATGTACACGTGCGGATTTTCGACAATCGCGTTGAGGTTGAAAGCCCAGGGCGCCTCCCCGCGCATATCACGCCGAAAAACATCCTGAAGGAACGGTTTGCTCGGAACGGCAATCTTGTCCGCGTCATCAACAAATTCCCCGATCCGCCCAACAAGGATGTAGGTGAGGGATTGAACACCGCTTTCGAGGCAATGCGGAATTTGCGGCTGAAAGAACCGGTAGTGGTGGAACAAGAGAACTCGGTTGTCGTACAGATCAGGCACGAACGGCTGGCGTCAGCAGAGGACATCATCATGGAATATCTTGAAAACAATCCGCTGATTACAAACCGTGTGGCGCGAGGGCTGACCGGTATCAAGTCCGAAAACTCGATGAAATCTGTGTTCTGGAGACTTCGGGATAGAAACCTAATTCAGCAGGTTCCCGGACGCTCGGGCTTTGCTTCAGCTTGGCAGCTTAAGAAAAAGGGAAAGAGGGCAAGATGAACCCGCTGCCAGCGCTCCGGAACAGCCGTGTAACTGCCCGTGGATCTGAGTGCTATTTGAACGGCTTCACGGCTTCCTAAAGAGGACTGGCTTCATGTTGTCCGCACTAGCCCACCACCGCGCCCTCCGTCTCCGGCTGCGGACCATCGAGCGCAAGGTTGCCAAGGTGGAGGATGAGATTGCGACTGCTAGTGCGTCAGCCAGTTCCCTTGGCCTGTTTGACCATCCGGGCCTTCGCTCCCTGCGAGAGCGGCGTGCTGATCTCTTGCGGACTGCGAGCGACAGCGAGGCCGCGCTTTGCAAGTAGCCGCCGGAACTCCTCTGCTACCTTGATTCCTGAAGGCTAGGATCCGAGCAATGCCGCCGCGTTCCTCTGGGTACTGCTCCGCATAGGCCAGCAGTGTTTTCTCAACGTCTGGCGGCACGGCAATCGTTTCTCGGATAGTGGCTACATCGTCGCCGTTCCTCCCGACGAGCCGCAGCAAAGACATGGCCTCAATTCGAGGATGCGGAAAGTCAGACCATTCGGCCCAGTGAGGAGTGTTTGCCCGGCTGCCTGCCAACTGTGGCCCCTGTGCAAGGAGTCTTCCCCTCCAGTCTACGGCGGCCTGTCAACTGCCGTTTGTACTCTAGGCACAGGTGCTTTGATTTCGGTTATGGTCAAGGCTTTTGGTCTTTCTCCTGTTTCGTTGCGCGCTCCCGTCCCCCAAACCATTTCAAGAAGAACTCACTGTAAGCCTGCCGAAGGCTTCTGATCCACTCGACTATGTTTTTGCCTTTCACAATTAGGTCGAGAAAGCGAGGGTCGTCGTAATCCCTCTGGAAATGGAATGAGCCGTTCCTGAACCGCCGCAGCAGGCTGACGTTTGGAGACTCAAGCAGTTTCTCCACGGTTTCATCCTTCAGTCCAAGTTCCTGCCAGCCCTCGATGACCACGTAGAGCCCACCGTACCAGTAACTCATGTAGAGCCGTGTCTCGACTTCCCAGTTGGGGTTACCGGCCTGCCCTTGTTCCAACACCCGGTCGAAATGCCATCGCATCCGGTCAGCCCAAATAAAGTAGCGGTGAAGAGTGAAGATATGAGCCGGATTGGGAGTCTGATCCTGTTGTGATGCCATCATGCGACTCCTCAGCTCTGGCTCTGAAAAGACCCGGCAAGACGACTTACGTTCACGCCATTCTACAATGTGCCAATCCCGAAGCCTAGATTGTATGGCCGCGCCTAGGAGAACGAGGCCGGCGTTCTCCAGACTAGTTGGGTTTCTCTCATTAGGCCGCTGCGTGGGTTAGCTTTCTAGTATGCGCTCGAAGGGTTGCAGGCCCCCGATTTGAACCAGCTGGATAGGCTCTGCGGGTGCCCAGCCTGCGCCAAAACCCCTGCCTGCGAATGAATACCAAAGCCATTGATTCTGCTGGCGTCGGAAGTTGGCTTTCCACCTAGGCCAAAACCGGATGTTATTGATTCATTCAGACACAAATATGTCGGAGGACATAAATGGCGGTAATATGAGCACCCCAGAAAGGAGAGAGTTTCTATGGCAACAATCAAGCA
>JAKEER010000765.1 GCA_022616615.1 Acidobacteriota bacterium | reverse complement strand
GCTACACCCATGATCGCGAGGGTTTGGGCCGGGAATGGTTTTCCCAACAGGTGCCCAAGCAACGCCGTGGGCTCATCCTCAACAGAATGGAGCGGCGGGTAAGAACAAAGAATCCTTTCCCCCAACTCCGGGGCATGCGTACGCAGGTAGTCGTTGATGTCTTTCAGCGGTTCCAAGGTTTTGTCCTTTCGAGGAGGTACGGGGAGGGATCTTTTCGGGGAGTTCGAAGTGTTCTTACCGGGATACGGAGAGCCGATCCCTTCCGACGTGCGAGTCGGAGCCACCTATTGGGGCTTCAGTAGCCCGCAATGCAGGGCCTCCGATGAGGTCGCTCGGCAAGTTCCACCGAACGGTGCCAACGCCTTCGGGTATGACGATTGTGCGCTGCTTCAAGGCCTTGCCAATCCAGCCAAGAAATCGAGCCTTGTTTCCTTTCACGAGCACTGGGGAGCATCCGAGTCCCAGGAGAGGCTCGATCGCCTTCCGGCGTTCCAGCTCTCGCATGAACCACGAAGCCCACTCGGGAACGACGGGCAAGCCGAAGCGACGAGCCACCCGGTAGAGCACAAATGTCGGGTCATTATCGAACAGAACGGTGCGCTTTCCCTCGCGGTCAGCGCCTGTCCTTGTCTTCAGCAACTCCGCCGACAACGCCACGAGATGCCGAACTGGACGATTACGCCCCTGGATGGTCACACTCCCGCGAAAGCATTGTGCTTCAAGCCCCAAAGAAGCTGTGAAGGCACCACGGCCCGGAAGCTGAAGTTGAAAGAATGCCCCCTCGGTTACCGCCGCCCACAAGGCGGCAATCTCCGCATCACTGCCCAGCACTGAGAAAAGGTGTGCCGTCGCTGTCCCGCGGTCGTCCTTTGCCGGCTCCGCAATTAGCCGGTCCATGTGCACGCGGATTCGAGTGGTTGTGTCCTTCGCGCGCTTTGTGAATTCGAGCGAGCCAAACCGTTCATGGGCATTCTTCACCCGATACCTCCTTCCTTGCCATTGCAGGACGTAGGGATTGCGGAGGGACTTGCTAAGAAGAGCTTCCGGAAGAGCGAGAACTTACTTCAGGACGGCAATTTCGCCGGAGGCAAAGACGAGCGTGAGTTCGTTCGAGAACCTTTCCTTCTCTCGAATGACTGTTGAGCCGTCTTCTTCCTCTTCTGTGCGGTCCACGATCTTGATGGATTGCCAGTGGGCGATGTGGCGGGTTTGTCCCTCACCGAAGATCCCATTCAGCATTCCCGCCGTGCAGAGCAGTCCCACGTGACCACCGTGCAGCGGGGTCAGGGGTCGGCCGCTGATGTCCGCTTGTTGCGCGAAAAGGATAGGCGCAGCTTGACGATACGCGGACGACCTCGGAAGCATGTCCTCAATCTGGTCCAGCGGAAGCCCACGGCAAACCATTCGCACAGGCATCGCTGGCGGTAAGACGTAAGGGTGATCAGGCTCCGAGGTAAGAGGCGGAAGTCGTTCTGGATTTCTCGCCAGCGAGCCGTACCATTGCCTTGCGCGCGTGATCTCAGTGTCCTGGAGTCGGTCCCTCTCGTTCCTTGTGCGTCGAACGCCGAACAGGACAATCTGTTTGTAGCGTACGCTCTCGGGCTCGGTGAGTCGGTACACGCGCACGTCGCGGAAGTGTATCGAGAGCGCGGCGTTGCATTCCTCGATGCGCGGCCCGGGGATGACGAAAACGAGAACACCTGCAGGCTTCAGCCATCGGTACACATGTTCCAAGAACAGTTTCTCCATCCGCTGCGATTTCCCCTCGCCGACCTCGAAGTCGTACGGAGGGTTGAGGTAGACCAAGGAGAACGACTCAACCGGGCACTGCACGTCAAGACAGTTCCCTTGGATCAATTCGTCCACCACCGAACGGGCTTGCTCTGCCCGGTAGGCGTCGAGTTCGATTCCGTAACGACGCGTTTGCGCGCCGGACGTCACACACTGCAATGCAACACCTTCACCGATGCAGGGATCAAGGGCGGCGCACGGGCAGCTCGGGAAACTGAGAAATCCCCGGATTCGCTTGGCCTCAGCAACCGGAAGTGGATAAAACCCCAACCGTTCTCGCCCAGCAAGACGCATGACACCCTCCTTAATCTCTTTGCGAGACAACCAGTTAGAGACATTGCGGTCACTTATTTGAGGGAACCGCAGTAACGGTGCTAGGTTCCGCAACGAGTGGAAGCAGGATCACAGATCGCGGGGGCACCACCTGAAGCTGGTCGGCGGACGGTGGCTGAGGCGCTAGGCAAGGGCGACAAGGTGGAATGTCTGTTCACCGATGGAAGCTCTGTCTTGCTTTCCAACTTCCTAGCTTCTTTCATCCGGCGAGGCGATGAGGTTCGCTTTCCGTTGACTCTCGGAAAGGCAAGTGCCGGCGCCGAACTTCACATCTGCAGCGCGAACTCACAGCAAAGAAGGGCGGACGTCTATCAGGCCTCGATCGGGTATGCAACGCAGCCGAAGAGGGACAAGCGCGGCAACCTATTCGTTTCTGCACGAGTCTTAAGCCAGCATCTGGGAATCTCTTCCATCCACATTCGCTGTGAAACGCTACGGGATTACTTCTACGCGACCAACCGCAGGCGGACATGGAACCAGCAAGCCACATTCTATGAGCTGCTGCGGACCTGCCCCACGGC
>JAKEER010000764.1 GCA_022616615.1 Acidobacteriota bacterium | reverse complement strand
GGTGGTCCTTTGACGGAAGGGCCAAGCCCTTCCGCACATCGGGCGGCAGAGCCGCGCCCAACCCGCCATTTTTTCACAGCTCCCCTCTCCCGCGTTGGGGCGAGGGGAGCCGAATCCAGCCTGCAGCAGCAGCGAACAGGCATACACGGGACTTGTCACTGTAATTCGCAATGTTCAGTAAGATTCGTGATTCGAGATTCTCACAGATTCCAAATGACAGCTCGGATTCCCCTTTGCGCTCTTGGCGGTTTAACCAAATGCAAATTTGACCGAATCTTGACTTTATGTTGTCACCCTGAATGGGCCAGCCATCAATGGCTTGGAGCCCGTGAGTGCGAAGGTTGGTGCAGAGCGATGAAGAGTTCTAGGGATCAGAAAATGCCGGGCGGTCGTGGACGCCGCACGAAAAAGGGCGACAGACGGTCTTCAGAGTCTGTAGATACAGTACTTCCCGAGGCGCCTGTGCTTCCCGATGTTTATACCAAGGATCGCAGTGCGGTTCATCCTACCCGCACGCAACGCCCAAGGCCCTCTAAGAAATACAGCGACGTGGATCGGTAATGGCGGAGCGCCCCAGCTTGGACGAGCCAGCACCGATTAGGTCCCGTCATTCCCGCGCGACGGCGGGAATAATTTCCACGAAAGCGGGAATCCAGGCCTCTCGTCAGGCGCTGCTGGATTCCTGCTTTCGCGGGAATGATTTGAAAGATAAGCCGTTGTCGAAGTGCGCAGTACACACCGGCTCTCCTCTCGCTCCACGAGCCGATGTCTGTCTCCTGTGCGCCACGGCATTCCCATTCGCAGCAGTTGGATCAATTTTGGACATTCATCTTAGCGACTCGTGCTTATGGTATTAGCTGCGGGGTGCAAGCACCCAAATTACAAAATGAAATCAATAGAGAGGACACACCATGAACAATCCAACCGAAAGCTTTGGGCCTACAGGACAGACACCCACGTCGTCTGGATTTGATCGCGAAGCCGAGCGCGCTGGCCATCGAGTGGGCGCGCAGGTCGGGCGGTTAGCCGAGTCGGCGGGAACGAAATTCGACACGGCAGTGGACTACATGGAAGAGACCGCTCAAACCGTGAAGCAGTCTTTTCAAGCGATGACCGATGAAGGTTGGGAGGGCATGAAGAAAAAGGCGATTGAGTATACTCGGAAGGAGCCCCTGAATGCTTTGTTGCTGGCAATCGGGACAGGCATCCTGGTGGGTTGGGCTACCCGAAGAGCGAGGTAACGACCATGTCAAGAGAGACCGCGCCACTCCCACTGTCGCGACTGCCTGAGCTGTTGGAAAGGCTTTATGATTCGCTGGCTGAGTTCTTAGATGCCAAACTCGCTTTGTTTCGGAAAGAACTCTTAGAGGAAGGCGAGTCGCTGCTCAGACGGGCTTTCGGGGTAGCAGCTGCCGTGCTCGTGGCACTGGTAGGTTTTATGGTGTTGACTGGCGGCTTGGTTCTGACCCTGGACATTTGGATCCGTAACGTCCCTCTGTCTTGCCTGATCGTGGGTGGTACGTACTTCGCAGTTGGCGCAGGAATGGCGGGGGCTTTGGCGAAAAACGTGACACGGCGCCCTTTGCGGAAAACGCGAATTGAACTGGAGAAAGACAAGCAATGGATCAAAGCACAAGCGAGCGATATTTAGAGTCGAAAGAAGAGCTGCAAAAAAGGATGGACGAGACACGCCATTCTATGGCCGACACGGTGGGACAAATCCGTCAGGAGTTTTCCCAGGCGGTGAACTGGCAAACCTATGTACAACGTTATCCCGGCGCCTGTTTGCTGGCTGGCGGGGCCTTGGGTTGGGCCATCGGGAGAAGGCTGGGAGCGCTACAGCACGACGTGAACTCAGCTTTCACTTTCCATGAGGCATTGCCTGTGCAGCCTGTCGAACCGTCAACCATCTCGAGAATGGCGGAAATGGTGGCTTCGTCTGTCTTCGCCCAAGCGCTTCCTGTCCTGGCTGCAAAGATGAGACAATTTCTAGCCGCGAGTTCCAGCTCTGTGAGAGAATAAAGTCTCGAAGAAACTCTTCTTCGGCGTGGCTTCGCGCGGACCACGTGTTGGCTCGCCGGCAGGTTCTCTTTGCAGAGGGGGAGGGACATGGCATCTGTTCCAACCAAGATTCTGTTGGTGGATGACGATCCTGACATTCAGGAGATCCTGCAGATTTGTCTCAAGCAATGGGGGTTCGAAAGCGCTATTGCTTCCAACGGCAATGAAGGTGCACTACTCGCTGATTCCTTTCATCCCGACATCATTCTTTCCGATGTCATGATGCCTGATATGTCCGGCATCGAGCTGTTGCGGTCGCTACAAGCCAATGGCTCAAGTCGTCCTGTGATTCTTATGACGGGCTACTCAACAGTCGATATGGCCGTCGAGGCCATGAAGCAGGGCGCTCGCGATTTCCTCACCAAACCACTGGATTATACAAAACTAAAATCGGTCCTGGACGCGGCCCAGAAGGATCTGAAGGCGCGCAAACAATCGAAAAAACTTTCTTCTCAACTCACGCGAAGCGGCTGCCGGCCCTTGGTGGGAGCCACCAAGGTGATGAAGGATCTTGATACGTTGATTCGGTCTGTGGCTCACAGCGACGCTTCGGCACTGATTTGGGGAGAAAGCGGCACTGGAAAGGAAGTGGTGGCTCGCTGCCTGCATGACCTGGGAAAGCGGGCCGCGGGACCGTTCATCGCGGTCAACATGGCGGCCATCCCCAAAGAGCTGATTGAAAGTGAGCTCTTCGGTCATGCCAAAGGGGCCTTTACGGGCGCGACGGATGAACGCCCGGGTTGTTTTGAGCTGGCGAATGAGGGCACTCTGTTTCTGGATGAAATTGCTGAAATGCCGGTGGATCTTCAAACCAGGCTGCTGCGAGTTCTGGAAGACGGCAAGATTCGCAGACTCGGTAGCTCCGAAGAGTTTACCGTGAATGTTCGAATCATTGCGGCTACGAATCAGATGCCCCAACTCGCGATGGAGAATGGCAGACTGCGAGAAGATCTGTACTTTCGCTTGAATGTCATTTCCTTCGTTCTTCCGCCGCTGCGCGACCGCAAAGACGACATTCCACTCCTGATTCAGCATTTCATTGAAGAGCTCAATCAGAAGCATGGTTTGAGCATTGAAGCAGTACGTGACGATGCCATGAGGCTCTTGAAACGGTATTCGTGGCCTGGCAATGTCCGCGAGCTTAAGAATGCCATTGAGCGTTCGGCTATTGTAGCCCGCGGCAGTAGTTGGATTGAGAGCCATGATCTGCCGCCCTATATTCAGAATCCTTCTAAGGAGGATTTCTTCGTCCTGCCACCAGACGTTCCCACCGCCCGCGTGCAGAAGGAACTGCTCTTGAAAGCCCTGGATAAAGCAGGTCAGAACAAAGCCGAAGCCGCGAAGGAGTTAGGGCTCGATGTCAGGACCCTGTCGAACATGTTGAAGGCTTTCGGCGCCAAGGGATAGGCAATTCTAGCCGGTCATATACGTTACAACGAGAATTTTGTTCTCGTTTCCGCGAAGTCTGAAAGCCCGAAGCGCCGGCGAGGGTAATTGCGACTGACCCTCGCTGGCGCTTCGGGCTTTTCAAAGTCACTGCGCTGGGGGGCGAAGCCCTTGGCCTGGCGTTTGGACATTTCGATTCCCCTCCTCGGCTGAGGAGGGGCGGACGATGGCACGGGACGGCGGTCCCACGCCAGCGCCGGGGTGGTGCGACCGGCCTTCGCGGAAACCTCCAATCGAACGTTTCGTGCCCGCAAAGGCTCTTCCTCGATACGAAACGCTTGAATGACGGTTCTCGGTGGGTCTCTCAGACCACCCCCGTGCCGCTGCGCGACCGCTGTCGCCGCGCGGCACATCCCCTCCTGATCTCAGGAGGGGAGTCCGAAAAACGTCCAATCTCCAGTCAAGGGTGAAGCCCTTGGCTAGTTGGCTTCGATGAAAATCGTCCTACTCTTCGTCCTCGTGCTCGTCTTCGAAAAAGCCGAGGACGAGGATTAGCCTGGACGGCTCCTCTGAGTAGAACTCCACAACCTTGCCGTTTCCACCAACCAGCTTCTCCTCCTGTAAAAGCTACACCAGCCGGTAAATCATGCCTGCGCCTCTTTCCGGTGATCTCCGGAGAGGGCGCGTACAGGCCTGAAGGCTGAAATTTTTGCGCCGCAAGTGACCAGAGACTCGCAACTAAGAAAGAACCTTTGTCGGGAGCAGCATCTTGGCATGGCAGATGCACCGCATTTAAGTGAAGTGCGTTGAAGCGGCGAGATCGGATGAGAATTGCCTGGCCCTCCGAAATCTCGTGAGCGCCCGCTTGATTCACACTTCTTGTAATTTAACAAGTCAATGGAGAAACGAGGAGGAATAACGAGATGAAAACTCTCAAAGGAATTATCACTCTGTGCTGCATCGCAGCACTCGGAGCGGGTATCGCAGCCATCAACATCAATGCCGATGCCTGGAACAAGAAGACGATCATCACCATTAACGAGCCCATGCAGATCCCTGGCGCAACCTTGACCCCAGGGAAATACGTTTTCAAACTGATGGATTCGTCATCCAACCGTCACATCGTCCAGGTCTTCAACGAGGACGAGACGAAGGTGATCAACACGATTCTGGCGATTCCGAATCAGCGCTTGCAGCCGACAGGAAAAAGTGAATTCGGATTCTGGGAAATGCCTGCAGGCACGACACCGGCCCTGCGCTCCTGGTTCTATCCGGGCGACAACTTTGGCCAGGAATTCGCCTATCCCAAGCAGGAAGCCGTACAGCTCAGTGCAACCGTGAAGCAGGAAGTGCCTTCTTTTACGGAGGAGCAGTACGCTGAGTACACGAAAGTGACACCAGCTCCAGAGCAGGCTACGGCTGAAGTGAAAACACCGGAGCCGCAGCCGCAACCAGTGCAGGAACCAGCCCCAGTTGCAGCAGTCGAGACACCGAAGCCCGTCGAAACGCCTGCTGTTGTTGACCCGCCGCCAGCGCCGCGCACGGCAGAACCGGTGGAGACTAGACGTACCGAAACGCGCACGTCTGTCGACGACAGCCTTCCAGCCACTGCCAGCCCTCTGCCGGCTGTTGGCCTTCTCGGTGCTTTGTCGGTTGGCCTGGGCGCGGCCATACGAGCTCTGAGAAGCCGTTCGTCTTAAGTTAGGATGGCGGGTTTTTCTGAGTGAAATACCCGCCGACCTTTACTAAGGCAGCGTCAATAAATAAAGGTATCAACTCTGGGTGGCGCATACATCGTGCTTTTTGCGATGTATGCGGACTGTACGCACACATGACAAACTGCGCC
>JAKEER010000116.1 GCA_022616615.1 Acidobacteriota bacterium | reverse complement strand
GCATTCATCCAGCCTACGGTAACCGAAGTCGCGGAATTTGTCCACTACCTCCCTACAGATTCCAGATTTCATGCGCCTGCTGAGGCGGTAAACAAACACGACACATTCAGGATCGCAGCAACGATGGCGGTCTGATCTATGCCATCCAACGCCCTGGTCAGAAGTGACTCGTAGAAGAACATGGCTCCCGCCTCGTCTACTTGAGAATTTGATTCACATCCTGGCGCGTGTCTCGGGTGCTGGTGACGCCCTCACGGCGCAGGCTGATCCCAGCGAAAACCAAACACCCCAGCGCGGACACCGGCGCCAGGTTCAGAAGCAGGCGAATCAGGTCTTCTAAGAATTCGGGGATAGGCATGGTGTTTTGGTTCAAAGTGCTTCCGGGACGCACTGTGGAGCTGCAAATCCAGAGTGTCGACTTTCAATTGCAAATTGATTGCGAAAGATCACTCTGCGATCGCCAATCGGCAATTAGGAGACTCCTCCTGTCCCCTGGGTGATCCAAAATTCCAGCAAGCGGGTGAGGCCAGAGACTGCTAGTACTCCAAGAGCTACGACGCCATAGCGCGCGAACGAACGGCCGGCGGCATAACTGACAATTGCAGCCAGAACAGCCACGCCGGCCCCTACTGGAGCGATCACGTTCCCGATCCAGTTAACGAAGTTCAGGAACAGGCTGTAATCCTTCCTTTTCCAATCTCTCCAAGATAAAGTTGTCGATCGGATTGCGACACCAGGAAGAGTTGTTCACCTCATGGGTGGTTCCGACCGGACAGGTTTACGGAATGCCCAATGATCGGAATCTTGATGGGGGGTGAACTGGCTGGGCTGCGAATTCCTTCCTATCTCGTCCTGGTTGGGGAAGCCACGCTGTTATCAATAGCACCTGGATTTTCTTGAACTGGTTACCGCTTTACTTCAACGAGACCTTTCAAATGAGTCTTACCGGAGCCGGGTTCTCCGGAACCTTCTTGATGCAAGCCGGATCTGTCTTGGGTATTTTGGCAGGAGGATATCTTTCCGATAAAGTGGCTCAACGCCGTAAGGAGCGCCGAATGTTATTCCAATGCCTCTGCTATTTCATTGCAGCCCCTTTTTTATTGACCTTTGTCTTGTCACCCAACTACGTCTTGATTGCCACTTCAATTCTCATCTACGCATTGGCACGAAGCATCGGTGGTTCCAACGCCATGCCGCTTCTTTGCGATTTCCTGCAACCGAAGATGAGAGCTACGGCAATCGGGCTAATCAATCTGACAAATTGTTTCGCTGCCGGGGTGGGTATTTTTATCGCGGGCTATCTGAAAAGAGATTTCGGCCTGGGAGGAATCTTCGCAGGTATCTCGGGCATTGTGACCCTCGCAGCGATTTTGCTTCTGATCGGTTACCTGTTCTACGTGAGAAAGGACCTTACCTTGCTATGGCAGCATACAAGAGCGTTCCGTTGAGCGAGTCCACCTAAATGAAAAACAATGAAGTGCTTCCGGGCAGATTCAACGTCATTGGTCATCTCTTATGTATTTCCAGGCTGCACTGCCCGATGCCGAGGTGCGGCCGGGTGCGATTCTTAGAACCGCGAAGACCCAACGCTCGTCGTGTTCGGCTCCCCGTATCGCGGTCGGTGATTCTAGCTTAGCTTTGGCCTCTCCCTTCGGCCACCGTGAAGTCTTTCTTGCGGCATCGGGCGGGCATCTACGCTAGAATCCCGTGTGCCACGACCAATTCAGCCGGCACGGGTCGTGGAGATCAGCACCCACCTTGAAGGAGACTTAATCATGAGAACTGCGTTGCCGATCGCCGTAATTGTCGTGCTCCTCTTCGGAGCCATGGTCAACGCACAACAGCTCACCGAACAGGAGACGAAGAACGGTTTTGAGTCGCTGTTCAACGGCAAGGACTTCACTGGCTGGCGGTTCAACAGCGGCAAGGAAGACAACTGGGAGGTCAAGGACGGCCTGCTAGTGCTCAAAGGCGGCAGCGATCATCTGGCGAGCGAAAAGGACTACGGCGACTTCGTGCTGCGCTTCGAGTGGCGGGCGGAGAAGAAGGGTTATGACAGCGGCTTCTTCATTCGCTCGGGCAAGAGTGTCGGGGTAAACCAGGTTCACATGGCAGAAGGCGGCGCGGGCAGTCTCAGCGGTGTCAGCGGCGCGAAGGCCGTGCCGGAGTTGCAGAAGCCGCCGGGCGAGTGGAACGTCTGGGAGATTACCTGCGTCGGCGACAGGGTGAAGTTCGTGGTCAATGGCAAGAAGGCGTGGGAAGGCACTGGCCTGAAACCCGCCCGCGGCTACTTCGGCATCCAGGCCGAGGGGCATCACATCGACTTCCGAAATTTCCGAATCAAGGAAATCAAGTCGCCGTACTGTCGCAGAGTGAGTGGTGAGAATTCGGTGGTGAGTGGTAGGCCGGGCCAGCCGTGATCCGGACCTCGCGCCGACCGGGTGGTAGCCTGCCAGCACGGGCTGGAGGGTCGCCCAATGATGTGCCCGATCCGAAAATCGACTCGCCTTATCACCACAGTTTTGCGGCGAGGCTAGCTGAAGGCGAATTCGTTACCTATGCTCCCCAGAACCCCTACATCGGGAAGGATCGCTTCAGGATCATCCAACGAAACGCCCACCCGCTCAAGCTGTCGCTATTCCTTTATTTATTATCGGGCAGCATGAGCGCTTGCTTCAATGGCTAGCCGGGCAGCCATTTGTAGATCCAAGCCGAATCGGTTTCTCCGGTCTTTCCTACAGTGGGAAGACGGCCGTTCGCGTGCCGCTGCTGCTCGATCGTTACGCCCTATCCAGTTTGCTCAGCGGATTTCAACGAGTGGGTTTGGAAGAATACCAGCGTCAATTCTCGCTTCAGTTATCTTTTTACCTCAGAGTACGACATGGTTGAGTTTGACTTTGCCAGCGTCGTCAACTATGGGGAACTGGCGGCCCTTCATGATAGGACCGTGGCACGATGACGGAGTGGCACCGGACGAGTGCATCCCTCTGTCGCCAATCCAACTTTCTTGACTTGTGAATACCTCATCAACGTTCAGTCTTATCCTTCGGGCCGAAACCGCAGGGCATAAAGATCGGCATCCCTCATCACGAAGCGCAGTCGCACCGGCTGTCCCGCGAAACGGCTGACGTCCTTTCCACCTTTCCAAGTCACCACTCCCTCGATCTCGTCGCCGTAAACCTCTGGGCAGTCAGCCAGCGTGAAGCCTGGCAGCGGCTCTCCGTCCGTTCCCTGCAGCTCCACCCGGATGCTGCCCGAGGCCGAAGTGCTGTAGTTTATGCTCAACTCCTTCCCTTTGAAGGTTAGCGGCTTGGTGAGGAATTCCCCACGCGCTGCTCCGGCGTGCATGGACGCGAAGCCATGTCGCCGCACCGTCAGCCTGCGCAGACGGTTGTCCGGCCATCTGGAGTGTTCGCTGATGTAGAGCGAGAACTCGTCCGGGGCACTCTCCAGAATGCCCCAAGCAATCCTGTTGCTGCGCATGGTCCAGTTGCGTTCGTCACGACCAAGCCGCACCCAAGCTTCCAGGAACGTCCGATCCCAGTGCACCCCGTTGCGGCTGCTTATAAACGCCGAATCCGACATGCCGTAGAGCTCGGGCATTATGTCCACCTTGGTGCGACCCGGAAAGAAACGCATGGGAAACGACAGCAACAGGTGCGGAGCCCCCGGGCAGCGGACGGTGACATTGGAATAGAAATGTTCCCGAGGCGCATGGGCGGGATAACGATGAGGCTGTGGCTTCTCCCAGTGCCGGAAATCCTTCGACGAGCTGCTCTGGATGGCGCGGACCCAGCCGCGCTCACGCCGATCCATGGGGCTCAGGTCCAGGCCAGTAGGGTCGGATTTGCCCAGTCCCTCGCCCACCCTTCTGACTGCTGCATTGGCTTCCTGATTGTCTTTCGCACCCGGCACGTCCAGATAACGCCAGAAGGAGCGGTACACTCCCGCCGTTTCGTCCCAGAAGCTGGTATTTTGTGTGTCAAACCCGCCGTCGGTCGATACCGGCTCCTCCTGCATCAACTGCCAGCGTAATCCGTCCGGGGAAGCGAAGGCATAGAGAAAGCCATGGCGCGGGCCCACCAGCGGACTGACAGAATAGCATCTCGCTTTTAACCCTCTGTTTCAGGGAGAACTCTGGCCCTTCCTGGCCTAATGAGCCATGCTAAGAAAAGCCGTGAAGTCCAACAGGTTCTCCCTGCTTTCGTTATTGCTCAGATCGAGGCCCAGCTCAGGCTTGGCTTTTAATTCGGTTTAGCCGATAAGATTGCGCTGCTGTTACCTATTTGAATTTAGCGGCGTGGGATCGATACAGTGCTGTTCAATCCATGGGTTGGGGCGTTGTTACGGAGGGGACCGAGTTGCTCTCTGCGTGGCATTCAGGTAAGACCCATCCAGACGAGCGGAGAGGTACAATGAAGCCCATGACATGTTCACCAAGCGCTGGATCGATCCCGGTGGGGAATGGGCAAATACGTGCTTGATTGCATAAGGAACTGATATTTGATTTTGATAATGCTTGGGCAAAGCAGGTGGCCTATGCCCAAGACGGCTCCGATGCCACGCTGTTCCGAAGAAGATCGCAAGACCTTGGGAAACTGCGCGGGGAGCCGGTCGGCTGGTGGAACGCGCCCACATCATTTTGCAATGTCTGGAAGGTAGGGCGGTGGCCGTCATCGCGCGAGACTTGAAGATTCGACCCAACACGGTCATTGCTTGGCGGCAGCGTTTTGACAAAGCGGGAATGGCCGGATTGCTGGGATCGGCCTCGTTCGGGCAAGCCTCGCCAATATGCGGAGGAGTTTCGCAGCCAGGTGTTGGCCACTCTGGAATTGCCGCCGCCGCGAGGCCAAGCGGTTTGGGATGGCCCGGCGGCGGCCAAACATCTGAAGGCCTCCGGTGCATGCCGTCTGGCGGGTGTTGCGTAAAGAAGGCATCAGCCTGGTTCGGCAACGCAGCTGTGCGTCAGCACCGATCCGCAATTTGCCACCAAAGCCGCCGAGGTGGTGGGACTTTATCTGAACCCTCCGGAGAATGCCCTGGTGCTGTCGGTCGATGAGGAGCCCAGCATCCCGGCCTTGGAACGGACGACCGGTAACGTGGAAACCACCAATGGAAAGGTGGTGCGGGGTTTTAAGCTACACATTACCCACATTTCAGGAGAGGAACAGCAATGAACGTTGCAGAAAGCAAGCACAAGTATGAGCAGGACGGCTTCTTGAAAGTGGAGAACTTCTGTGGCGAAGAACGAATGCTCGAACTGGAGGGCGAGCTGGCCCGCTACAACGAAACTATTGTTCCCAATCTG
>JAKEER010000115.1 GCA_022616615.1 Acidobacteriota bacterium | reverse complement strand
GTCTTTCAGCCGCTCCTCAATACTCCTTCTCGTAATCCCCGGAGAGTCTACTTTGCGATTTGGATTTGACATGGGCCTCCTCTTGGTTAGATTTGCCCATGTTTACTTATACTAATCTCGAAGATTTGTCCACTCCTATCTCGGATTTTTGACTCGCACTTTTAATTACACCCGCTTGGGAGTCGATTGCGTCGATTGCGCTCTCTCTTCCCAAAGAAAACAGAAACTGCTAGCATTGCGCTTCTTTTTACGCCACCAAAGTCTTGAAGATCCGAGACTGATCCGAACTACAAGGAGGAGTCATGCAAACCACCCATTGTCCTCGATCCTTCCCCTTGGTGTTCTCCGGGATGGGGTTTCTGCTTTATCTACTGCTGTCCGGCTGCCAGCAACAGCCACCGGTTCCGGCGGCTCCTGAATTCCAGCCTGAAATTCTCCCAATCCCCAAGCAGCTTGCCACCTACGAAGAGATGCAGATTCCCGCCGACAATGCCATGACGCCTGAGAAAGTGGCACTGGGACGCCAGCTGTTCTTCGACAAACGGTTAAGTGTGGATGGCACCCGCTCCTGTTACTCGTGTCATGTTTGCGAAAAGGGATTGACGGACGGCCTCCCCAAAGCTGTGGGCGCTTTAAATAAGCAGCTGCCGCGCAGCAGCCCAACCTTGTGGAACATTGGCTATCACAAGGAATTCTACTGGGACGGGCGCAGCGGATCGCTCGAAAAGCAGGGCATGGCGGCCTGGACCGGAGGGAATATGGGCGCCAAAGCGGACGAGATTGCCGCGAAACTCAATGGCATTTCCGGTTATAAAAGCCAGTTCCAAAAAGTGTTCGGCAGCGATGCCACACCCGACAACATCATCAAAGCGATTTGCGCGTTTGAGCGCACGATTATCAGTGGTGATACTGCGTACGATCGGTGGAAGGCCGGGGACCAGTCTGCCATCGGCGAGGAAGCCAAACGGGGTTTCAAGGTCTTTCAGGATTTGAAGTGCAACAACTGCCACGACGGCGTCCTATTCACGGATCAACAGTACCACAACGTGGGAATTGGTATGGATGCCAAGGAGCCGGACGTGGGGCGATTTAAGGTAAGCAACAAACCGGAGGACACCGGCGCGTTTAAGACGCCTACGTTACGCGATATCACAAAATCGGCGCCTTACTTTCATGATGGCAGCACAGCGACTCTTGAGGAAGCAGTGGATCTGATGGTAGGAGGAGGAAAGCCAAATAAGTATCTTGACAAGAAGAATATCCAAAAGAGAAAAGTTACGCCGAAGCAGAAACAGGATCTTTTGGCCTTTTTGAAGACACTCGATGTTGACTGCACCCTGACCGAGCCGAAGCTGCCGTAGTTTTAGGGTTTGCAGGTTGCAAACAGCCGCGCCGGCGCGAAGACCGCGAGGATCTATTTGTTATTGGTCATTTTCTATTTGCGATTTGCTATTGGAAACGCCGCACAAAGACTTCGGCCCTGAATTAAATAGGCAATAGCCAATAGCCAAGAGAAAATGCTTTTCTTCGCGGTCTTTGCGTCTTCGCGGTTTGCTGTTTGAGGAGGTCCGGGAAGGACCTATTGGCTATTGGCCATTTTTCTATTTGCGATTTTCTATTGGAAGCGCCGCACGAAGGCTTCGGCCCTGAATCAAATAGGAAATAGCCAATAGCTAATAGCCAACAGAAAATGCTTTTCTTCGCGGTCTTTGCGTCTTCGCGGTTTGCTGTTCGAGGAGGTCTGCTACGCCTAAAGTTGCCGAGGTTGAACTCGTCAAAGGGCTAGGGCTCTTCGATGCCACGATGCTCATCGTGGGTTCGATGATCGGGTCCGGCATCTTCATTGTCTCGGCCGACATCGCCCGGCAATTGGGATCGGCTGGCTGGCTCCTTTTGGCGTGGGTGGTTACCGGCTTATTGACCGTGGCCGCGGCGCTTTCCTACGGCGAACTCGCGGCCATGATGCCCAGGGCAGGTGGCCAGTACGTTTATTTGCGGGAAGCCTTTTCGCCCCTTTGGGGTTTCCTTTACGGCTGGACGCTGTTCTTGGTCATTCAGACCGGCACCATCGCTGCTGTGGCCGTTGGGTTCAGCCGTTTCCTGGGCGTCGTCGTTCCCGCCATCTCACCGACGGCTTGGATCGTCAAGCCTGTCAACCTCTCAACCGACTACGCGATCAGTCTTTCGCTCCAACAACTCCTGGCTATCCTGCTGATCGTACTTCTTACCCTGATCAATTCCCGGGGCTTGAGCATCGGAAAGTGGATTCAGAACATCTTCACTTCAGCTAAGACGCTCTCGCTGCTGGCGCTGATTGTCCTCGGCATACTTATTGGCCGTAATACAGAGGCGGTCGCGACCAATTTTTCTCACTTCTGGGCCATTCGGAGCGTCAGCCGCATCCAACCTGACTTTTCCTGGCTGCCCGCCGTCTCGGCAACGGACGGCCTCTTCGGCCTTCTGGTGGCGTTTTGCGTGGCGCAAGTGGGTTCACTGTTTTCGTGCGATGCCTGGAACAACATCACCTTCACCGCTGGCGAGGTGCGCGCACCGCAACGGAACATTCCGCTCGCGCTGGCTCTGGGGACCGGCACGGTGGTCGTTCTGTTTCTGTTGGCCAACGTCGCCTATTTAAGTACTTTGCCACTGGAGGAGATTCAGCAGGCGCCGGATGATCGTGTGGCGACGGCGATGCTGTCGGTCATTTTCGGTGACAGCGGCGCCATCATCATGGCTGTTGCCATCATCATCTCCACTTTTGGTTGTAACAATGGCATCGTTCTGGCCGGTGCGCGCGTCTACTATGCGATGGCTCGCGACGGATTGTTCTTCAGAGCGACAGGAAAGCTGAACAGCCACCACGTGCCTGCGCTTGGGTTAGCGCTGCAATGCCTTTGGGCTTGCCTGCTGGTTCTTCCGCGCACCCGGCTGCGCGATGGTTCCGGAGCGCCGCTTCTGGACAAAGCAACCGGAGTAGAACTCTATGGGAATCTGTACAGCAATCTCCTCGACTATGTCGTCTTTGCAGTCTTGTTCTTTTATGTTTTCACCATTGCCGGTCTCTTTCGATTGCGGCACACGCGGCCCGAGGCTGAGAGGCCATACCGCGCAGCCGGCTATCCGTTAGTTCCGGCGCTGTACCTTGGAGCGGCGACTATCATCATGGCGGTCTTGTTACTCTATAGGACCCAGACAACCTGGCCAGGTCTGATGATTGTGCTGAGCGGTATTCCTGTGTACTTTGCCTGGCGAAGGACTGTTTGACCTATGTCATTTCGGCCGCGTGCCTCACGGTTTGCGGCGTCATCGTCTTGCGCAAGAGGCAACGAGCGCTGGAGCGGCCTTACAAGACCCAAGGGCACCGTCAAAGTGCGCATGGTTCCTTTTCCCGCTGCCGCCGGTGGTTGGCTCAAAGCGACGACTTTGACGGGGCCCTGTTACAAGACCCTCGGCTATCCTTACCTGCCGCTGCTGTACGTTATGATGGCCGCCGCTGTCCTCGCCGCCAACTTAGTCGGGGATCCCCGGAACTCGTGGCCCGGCTTCCTGATCATTATTTTAGGATTGCCGGGGTTTTTCTATTGGAAGAGAAAGCAAGTTCAGCACGCCTGAAGATGCTGCCACCTATCGCGGTGGCTGCCACAAACTTCGCGGAGGTCCTTTCATGGCAAGTCAACTCTTTACAAAGAAACCTCTCAAACTGCTTCTGGAGGAAATGGCCGGCGAGCACAGACTGCGGCGGGTGCTCGGCCCGGTGCAGCTATCCGCTTTGGGAGTGGGGGCAGTCATCGGCACCGGCATATTCATCTTGACTGGACAGGCTGCCCACGACAAGGCGGGGCCGGCTGTGATGCTTTCCTACTGCGTCGCAGGCATCGCCTGCATCTTTGCGGCACTCTGTTATGCCGAATTCGCCTCAATGGCGCCCGTAGCTGGGTCGGCCTACACTTACGCATACGCCACGCTTGGAGAGCTGTTTGCCTGGATCATCGGCTGGGACCTCTTGCTCGAATATTCGGTGGCTTCTTCGGTGGTCGCTCACGGGTGGTCGGCACATTTCCAGGAATTCATAGACATTTTCGCTCAAAAACTCGGCATAGAAGGAGGCATTCATTTGCCTCACATCATCTCAACGGCTCCCTTCGACTACAGTCCCGAATTGGGCAGGATCGTGACGACCGGAGCTTACTTCGACCTGCCGGCCATCTTGATCGCGGCCTTTATTACGGTTGTCCTGGTCATCGGCATCAAAGAGAGCGCAAATCTCAATGCGGCCATGGTGATTGTCAAAGTAGCCATCGTGCTAATGGTGATTTTTCTCGGCGCGTTATATGTTGACCCAAAGAATTGGACCGACAATTTTGCACCTTATGGTTACACTGGCGTCAGTTTCTTTGGGAAAACCTTGTTTGGTCAAACCGGCGCGGGAGGCGAGCCGTTAGGAATGTTTGCAGGCGCAGCAATCATTTTTTTCGCCTACATCGGCTTCGATTCAGTGTCGACCCATGCCGAGGAAGCGAAAAAACCCAGCCGCGATGTGCCGATTGGGATCATTACTTCGTTGCTCTTTTGCACGGTGCTGTATATTGCGGTAGCGGCCGTACTGACAGGGATGGTCCCGTACAAGGAACTCGACATCAACGCACCGGTCGTCGATGCCTTCCGAAGGGTTGGGCTTGGGTGGGCCCAGCTGGTTGTCGCGGCGGGCGCTCTCACTGGCATCACTTCGGTCCTTTTGGTGATGATGCTGAGCCAGCCGCGGGTCTTTTTGGCGATGGCGCGGGACGGCCTCGTATCCCAGAAGTTTTTTGGCGCAGTCCACGACAAGTATCGCACACCTTGGAAATCCACAATTCTTAACGGCTCTTGCGTGGCGATGATGGCTGCATTCCTGCCCCTCCGAATCTTGGCGGAAATGACCAATATCGGAACGCTTCTGGCGTTTGTGATTGTCTGCACGGCCGTACTGATCATGCGTCGCACGAATCCTGATGCCGAGCGCCCCTTTAAAGTGCCCCTGTACCCGCTTGTACCTATTTTGGGGATACTCACCTGTTTGCTGCTGATGTTTTCGCTGCCAGCTGAAAACTGGTGGCGACTGGGGGTCTGGCTGCTGATTGGATTCTTCATCTACTTTGCGTACGGCCGCCACCACAGCGTCATGAAGCATTACCTGGACCACGAAATTCGCAAGCACGGGGTTTCACCTGCGGGCACGCTGGTTACAGACATCAAGCCGAAGTCTAAGGACCCGGCTGGAGGTCAGCGCTAACAGTCATTTCCTCCTGGTCTTGAGAAAATGTTTCCAAAAGCTGTCGGGCGCATGATGAGCGGAGCCACAACTGTTCGGAGTAATCCTCCGCTCTTCGAAGAATGGAAGACATGCTCCTAGGTGTTGTCGGTTTGGTGGTCTTCCTGATCTCCCTGGTGGGAAGTACGGCTCTTACTGCCTGGTTCCTGATAAAGTTGCCTCCTGACTACTTTGTGCGAACGCCAGAACAACGGAACACCAAGAGGCCGACCGCGGCTGCGTGGCTTCGCTGGGCGGCGCGCAATCTGCTCGCTCTCGCTCTGATTATCCTCGGAATCGTGCTCTCGTTCCCCGGCATCCCCGGCCAGGGCATCCTGACTATTTTACTCGGCATCATGGTGGCGGAATTTCCAGGGAAAGAGAGGCTGGAACGGAAGATTGTGAGTATCCCAAAGGTGCTGCCTGCCGTCAATCAGTTGCGTGCGCGCTTTGGAAAAGAACCGTTGGTTATCTGAGAAGCAGTATCGAGAGGCGCCTTACCTGCCTGTTGGTCCTCCTTGACAGGACACGGAGCGAGTGCCTGTCCGGCTCCGATGAAAATCCCCCTTAGAAAAGGAGGAAAGAAGGTGAAGCGACGGCGGTCGCGGAGCCTTCAGGGGGTTGTCTTGATAGGTTGGGAATGGCAAATAGACAACCCTCTTTCGCTTCGCGCCGCCCCTTTTGTTAAGTTTTGTTAAGGGGGAATATTTTCATAGGTCGTGGCGCCGCAACGCGCATTGATGTCAACTTAAGGCGGTTTCGTCCACGATTGGCGTGCTTTTCGTCAATCGTGGGCCCGGTCCTGCCGGGTGCAATTAAAAGTGGCGGGCAAGCTCTGCAGCCCTCCCTCACGGTCGGGCTACTGACAGGGCCGGCGCCGGTCAGTAGCCCGCGCGTCAGCAAGGGCTCCGGCCCGCTGCGGGCTGCCCGCCACTCCTAATTGCACCCGGTCCTGCGTTAAGTTGACATCAATGCGAAACGCGGCATGAGAAACTCCTATGATTTCTGAGTCTGCCAAGAAAGTGCTTCGCATCGAAGCTGAGGCCATCACAGGCCTCGTCGATCGTATCGATCATCGTTTCGAAGCCGCGATCGAGGCTCTTTATGCCTGTAGTGGCCGCGTTGTGGTCACTGGCATGGGAAAGTCAGGCATCATATGCCGGAAGATCGCCGCCACGCTGGCCAGTACCGGCAGCCCGTCGCTTTTTCTACATCCTGCCGAAGCTAACCACGGAGACCTTGGGATGATTGTCCGTGGCGATGTCGTTCTCGCCGTTTCCAACAGCGGCGAGACCGAAGAGTTGCTGTGGCTTGCCGAAGCGCTCAAGCGATTGGGAATCTTCCTGATTAGCCTGGTGGGAAATCCTGATTCAAGGCTGGCACGGGCTAGCGACGTCGTTCTGGACGTCAGCATCAGCCGGGAGGCTTGCCCTCTCGGCCTGGCCCCAACGGCCAGCACGACAGCGGCCCTCGCGATGGGCGATGCACTGGCCATCGCTCTCTCCGAAAAACGCGGGTTTAAGGCCGAGGATTTTGCTCATCTGCATCCCGGCGGCAAGCTTGGCAAACGATTTCAGCGCGTGGAGAACCTGATGCACAGCGGTAACCTGCTTCCAGCTGTCGGCACGGAAACGCCTATGCGCGATGTGATCTACGAAATCTCCAAGAAAGGCTTGGGCGTGACGGCGGTGGTTGGGGACGGCAGCAAGGTCGTAGGAGTCATCACGGATGGCGACCTGCGGCGGTTGCTTCAGCAGGACGAGAGTATGGTGAAGAGCACGGCCGGCGCCTGCATGCACCCGAATCCCCTAACCATCTCCCGCGACGAATTGGCTGCCGTGGCGCTCCGAATGATGGAAGAAAAGAAGGTGACGTCCCTGCTGGTGGCTTCGCCCGAAGGGGTCCTCGAAGGCGTCATCCACATCCACGATTTGTGGCAGACACAAATGTTTTGAAGTGCGAAAGACGAAGTTCGAGGTTCGAATTGCGAAGGTCGAAGTGCGAAGTTCAACTACCGAGTGGCGCCCCGGAGGGGCAACGGACGGTAGCCTGGGGCAAAGCGAGGGACGCTCCCTCGCGACGCCCTAGGAACACGAACCACAAGAACCCCATCCGCCCCGGCAGGGGCGAGGGACGGTCATCTTGTGGTTGTGTCCCTCGCCCCCTGCCGGGGCGGCAAGGATTGTTCGTGGCTTGAGTTCCTGGGGCGGCGCGCCAGCGCTTGCCTCAGGCTGCTCTCCAGCGCCCCTGCCGGGGCGTTCCAGCAGCTTTCAAGTCGAAGAATAGTTAAGCATGCCCAAGCGCAAAGGAACTTCCAACACTAAGTCTTCGCTGGTCGCCGAGAGTTACCGTCACCCAACGGCGGAGGCCCTGCTTCGCCCGGATGTGGGCACTCAGGCGCAGTTCAAAAAGAAGAAGTCACCGCAAACCTACCGCTACGATTCGTCTCTGTCTCCTCAGCTCGAATGGGACGGGAAGAATCCTGCCCGCGTCTACAAGCGGAGGCAGAACAACAAGGGCGAAGAGGTCGGTGGAATTGTTCCCCACATCACACTCAAGAGCATCGCCAACAACGAGCTACCCAAAGAAGAAGTCTTGGTCGATCGGCCCGAAGAGGACAAGAGCATTATCCGGGTGACCGGCCCCTTCTGCTTCGAAGCCACGATCCCCACGCCGGTGGATTGGGAAGGTGATGGAATCGAAGATTCGGGCACGGTTTCGGCCCAGGACTACGGCTCGTTTGTGGACCGCATGATCGAAGTTCTGTGCAAGAGCCCGCTCTTACGGCTGGAAGGTAACCGCAGCGTGACACTGAAGGGCGTGCGCCCTCCCGCCAAGACACTCTCACTTTCGGCCGAGGCTTTTGTCGAAGGGCAACTGCCCGGCAAATCGATGAGCCTCGACGAAGCCGTGAAGTCAGCGGCAGAGGCGAGCGGCAAGGTGCTGCCACTTTCGTCAAAACCGGTGGCCTTGGTTTTTGGACCGGAGAATGGGGCCGTGAGCGAAAAGCTGGTGTATGAAGCGGCCAAGGAAGCATACGCCAAGAGCTATGCCCATCTGTTTGTCTTTGGCTTCGCCATTCAGCCGAACGCCCGCAAGCTGATTGAGGAGGCCGAGGCCGTGATGGGCATCTCTGCCAGTTACGTGCAGGCCACGCCCGATCTGATGATGGGCGACCTGCTCAAGAACATGCGCTCCAGCCAGATCTTCAGCGTCTGCGGCTCACCGGAAGTGCGGCTGAAAAAAATCCCCCTTAACAAAGGGGGTGGCGCGTCAGCGCCGGGGGTTGTCGCCGTTGATAGAGGGCGAGGCCTTTCGGCATCTGGAGACAACCCCCGTCAGCCTTCGGCTGCCACCCCCCTTAATAAGGGGGAATATCAAGTCGAGCTGCTCGGGCTGGATGTGTTCGATCCGATCACGATGGAAGTCAACCACGTCAGCGGGACCGACGTGCCTGCCTGGTTCCTCGACGTAGATTACAACGGCCTTTGTTTCCATGTGTCGCAAGCGTTCTTCCCACGCACTAGCGCCTGGGACAGCCTGAAACGAGCCTTGAAAGGAGAATACGAAGACTCCGTTTGGGAGCACCTGGCCGGCGCGATCAGCGCTCCCTTCGAAGCCGGTGAGCACGGGCAAATCGCGGTGAAGGTCATCGACCAGAGAGGCAATGAACTGCTGGTGGTGAGGAGTCTGAAAGAGGCAACGGGATGACTTGACCTGGACAGAACTGCTACCCCGCCCAGGTGTGCCCCGGAGGGGCAACGGAAGGTAGCCTGGGGCAAGCGAGGGACAGCGGTCCCTCGCGACGCCCCAGGGTCAGGTCCCATTCTTTCGAAACCGCCCCGGCATGGGCGCGGGAGGAGGACACCAGTGCCTTCGACGCATACGAGCCTGCATTTTCATTTGATCTTTGCCACCAAAGATCGCTATCCACAGATCGCGAATCAATGGAAAGACCGGTTGCACGCGTACCTGGGTGGTGCGCAAGCTTGGAGGAGTGCCGGATGAAATCAATGGCATGGCTGAACACGTTCATTTGCTCGTGGGCTTGCGGCCTACCCATTGCTTGGCTGACGTGTTGCAGGACGTCAAAGGCGCTTCTTCGAAGTGGGTTCACGACGAAATAGGCTCCAGCAAGTTCGCTTGGCAAACCGGATACGGTGGGTTTACGGTTAGCCCGTCACAGCTGGAATCGGTGCGCGAATATATTCGCAATCAGGAAGCTCATCACCAGAAAAAGACTTTTCAGGAGGAGTATGTGGAGTTCCTGAAGAAAAGCGGGGTTGAATATGATGAACGTTACTCGTGGTGATTGGTTCCCGCGCCCCTGCCGGGGCGGTTTGCATTGTTGATGGGGAGCCAACCTGGGGAGGCGCTTCACTGCGCTCTGCCCCAGGCTACCATCCGTTGCCCCTTCGGGGCAGAGCGAGCTGTGCGATTCTGCTCTGAAGAGAGATAGAAGGTAGCTCCCGCGCCCCTGCCAGGGCGAAGGGGCTTGTTGTGGTTCGTACCCCCGGGGGACCGCTGTCCCTCGCTTTGCCCCAGGCTACCTTCCGCTGCCCCTTTGGGGCCAACCTCATTCCCCCTTCGAACCTTGTCACACTTCCCGGTTGCAAAAGCGGCAGACCCGGGCGTCGGCTTTGATGGTTTCGGCGCAGTGCGGGCATTTGCGAGTAGCGGCTGTGTCGCTGAAGGCGCCTTCTTTGAAGGTTCGCTGGTGGTCTTCGACGATCTGCTTGATGCGTTGAGCGTCCCGCTTGGTATGCCCGTGGCTATAGATTTGGTTGGTGCCGCCGGAAGACTCGATCCAGATATCAGACCAGAGGATTCCAGTCTTGATTCGCACCGAAGAGATATGGCGGATGTTGATGGACTCTTCGTCCGAGGAAAACCACGAGCGTTTGGTCTTGATGACCTGAACCGGGCTCACGGAAATCTTTGTGGGAAAGATCCGGTTGCCTTGTGTCCAGCGGCTGGCGGTGAAAGTCTGAACGGTCTCAGGCGAACTCATGTTTTCTCGTCTCCACTCTTCACCGAAGTTTGGCCGCTTCCCTTCAGCAGAGCTACCGCGTAATCACGGTTCAGCCGGGCAATGAACTCGACGGAGATTTCCTTGGGACATACCGCCTCGCAGGAATTCGTGTTGGTGCAACTGCCAAATCCTGCTTCATCCATAGCCTTCACCATATTAAAGGCCCGCCGGTGTCGTTCTGCCTGGCCTTGCGGCAGCAAGCCGAGATGCGCGTTCTTGGCGGCCACAAACAGCATCGCCGAAGCATTCTTGCAGGCTGCCACGCAGGCGCCGCAACCGATGCAGGCCGCAGCATCCATGGCGCGATCAGCTTGGATCTTGGGTACAGGCAACGAATTCGCTTCGGGGGCCTGCCCGGTTGAGACAGAAATAAATCCGCCGGCCTGAATGATCCGATCGAAGGCCGACCTGTCCACCACCAGATCCTTCACGACGGGAAACGCCCTGGCCCGCCAAGGTTCGATGACAATGTGGTGGCCATCTTTGAAGTGGCGCATGTGAAGCTGGCACGCCGTGGTTGCTTTGTGCCCGCCATGAGCCACTCCGTTGATGACGGCAGAGCAGCTCCCGCAGATGCCTTCGCGGCAATCCGAGTCGAACGCGATGGGGTCCTCTCCGCGGCCGATCAGCTCTTCGTTCACGACATCCAGCATTTCCAGAAATGACATGTCTGGAATGATGTTGTTCGCCTGGTACTCGACAAAACGCCCCGGCGTTTTCGAGTTCTTCTGGCGCCAGACTTTCAGGGTGAGGTTCATGCGTGCGAGATCCTCGAATCGTATGAATCCCCCTTAACAAAACTTAGCAAAGGGGGCAGAGGCCACAGGGGAGCTGTGAAAAAATGGCGTTTTGGGCGCGGCTCTGCCGCCCGATGTGCGGAAGGGCTTGGCCCTTCCGTCAAAGGGTCACCCCATCCATTTTCTCCGCTGCCCGTCAAAAGCCGCGCATGGCACGGCTTTTGACGGGCAGCGGAGAAAGGTAACTGCGGCGCCTCATGCGGAAAGGCATAGCCTTTCCGCACATCGGGCGGCAGAGCCGCGCGGCGCCTGGAATTTTTTCACAGCTTCAGGGCCTCGGGGGTTGTCTTGGCAGATTCCGTCGACGGGAGCGACGACAACCCCCCCGCGGTTTCTGCGAAACCGCTGTCTCCCTGGAGCTGTGAACAAATTGGATTCAGTGAGAGAAATCGCCGCTTGCTACCGCGCGCGGTACTGATGGGCAACCACTTACCGTACCGCGACCGGTAGGGAGCGGCGTGGCCATCAATTTTTTCACAGCTCCCCTCTGTTAAGGGGGATTATTTGTAACTCCGCTGTGTCATCTTCACTTCCTCGTAAGTCAGTGGCTCTTTGTGCAATAACGGCGCCCTGTCAGCGCCTTGATACTCCCACGCCGAAACGAAGGAAAACTGCTCGTCGTTGCGCAAGGCCTCGCCGTCCGTCGTTTGAAACTCCTCGCGAAAATGGCCACCGCAGGATTCGGCGCGCGTCAATGCGTCAAGGCAAAGCAGCTCGGCAAACTCCATGAAGTCGGCGACGCGGCCGGCATGTTCGAGAGACTGGTTCAACTCGCCGCCGTCGCCCAGCACATTGACATTTTCCCAGAATTCCTGGCGCA
This sequence comes from Acidobacteriota bacterium, assembly GCA_022616615.1. Lineage (GTDB taxonomy): Bacteria > Acidobacteriota > Terriglobia > Versatilivoradales > Versatilivoraceae > VFZK01. The sequence goes on along the minus strand of JAKEER010000115.1, from coordinate 1,874 downwards.
GCGCTGGAATCCGGTGCAACGCTTCCTGTAGCCCCTTTTCATTTCGCGCCATCCCGCACTTTTCCCACATCAGCTTGCCCAATTCACGATGGAACGAGGTGACGGTGCGCTTGCCGCGGATGGACAACAGTTTCTGGAGACGGGCCTTGACGTCCTCTTCACTCCGGCGGAACTCGGCGTGGCTGGTCGAGACTTTGGACTGCTTTGAGGAGGCGAAATAGTTTCCGATGGTGCTGGGAAGGATGAAATAACCGTCGGCCAGTCCCTGCATTAACGCGCTCGCGCCGAGGCGGTTGGCGCCATGGTCGGAGAAATTGGCTTCACCGATCACGAAGAGTCCCGGAATGGTGCCCATCAGGTTGTAATCGACCCAAAGTCCTCCCATCGTGTAGTGGACAGCCGGATAGATGCGCATCGGCGTCTTGTAGGCGTTCTCACCCGTGATGCGCTCGTACATTTCGAACAGGTTGCCATAGCGTTCCCGGATTGCCTTCTCACCCAGCCGCTTGATGGCATCGGCGAAGTCCAGATAGACGCCTAACCCCCCCGGACCAACGCCGCGCCCGTCGTCGCAAACCTCTTTGGCCGCTCGTGAGGAGATGTCACGAGGCGCCAGGTTGCCGTAGCTCGGATACTTCCGCTCCAAATAGTAATCACGTTCGCCTTTGGGAATCTCCTGCGGCGGACGCCGGTCTCCCTTCTTCTTCGGCACCCAGACGCGTCCGTCGTTGCGCAATGATTCCGACATCAACGTCAATTTCGACTGATGATCGCCACTTACAGGGATGCAGGTTGGATGAATCTGCGTATAGCAAGGATTGCCGAAAGCCGCGCCTTTCTTATACGCACGAAAGGTCGCTGTGACGTTGCATCCCTTCGCATTGGTCGAAAGGTAGAAGACATTGCCATAGCCGCCCGTGGCCAGCACGACCGCATCGGCTGCATGCGACATGACTTCACCGGTCGCCAGATTCCGCGCCACGATGCCCTTGGCCTGCCCGTCGACTACTACCAGGTCGAGCATTTCGGTCATGGGAAGCATCTGGCAGCGCCCCAAGCCAATCTGCCTCTCGAGCGCCTGATAAGCTCCGATCAAGAGTTGTTGTCCCGTCTGGCCACGGGCGTAAAAGGTACGCGACACCTGGGCGCCGCCAAAGGACCGGTTGGCTAGCAATCCGCCGTACTCGCGCGCGAACGGAACACCCTGCGCCACGCATTGGTCAATAATGTTGACGCTGACCTGCGCTAGCCGGTAAACGTTGGCCTCGCGCGCGCGAAAATCGCCGCCTTTAATCGTGTCGTAAAACAGCCGGTAGACGCTGTCGCCGTCGTTCGGATAGTTCTTAGCTGCATTGATACCGCCCTGGGCAGCAATGCTGTGCGCGCGCCGCGGCGAGTCGTGGAAGCAAAAGCACTTCATGTTGTAGCCCAGTTCGGCCAGCGAAGCAGCCGCGGAAGCTCCTGCCAGCCCGGAGCCCACGACGATGACGTCGAAGTTTCGCTTGTTGGCCGGATTGACAAGCTTCATCTCAAGCCGATAACGTTCCCACTTTCTTTCTAGCGGGCCTGAGGGAATTTTCGAATCAAGTTTCATGTGTTGAAGCAGTCAGCAATCAGCTTTCAGCAACAACCGTGAAAAAGCCACTCTTCGAGCGCAGCCCCGTCATTCCCGCGAAAGCGGGAATCTGGAGACTGGACATTTTTCCCGGTCTTTCGCACGGCTTTTCGGTTGTTGTGAGCGCGGTCTGTGTAGAGCCGTCACCAAACAAGGGTTTCGCTGGCGGAACGCACGGACTCGACACGAAGCGTGCGTTTGACGCAGCCACCCTGGGAGCGCGGGCGTCCCGCCAGGCGTCCCGCCCGCCTCGGAGCGG
>JAKEER010000763.1 GCA_022616615.1 Acidobacteriota bacterium | reverse complement strand
GCTCCAGCATGTGATCGATCGAGTACTGGTCTGGAAATCGCCCGCTGCTGGCCTTCCATTCCCAATCGAACGAGGGCTCAGTTTCATTCTTCAGGCGATAGGGTGCGTTCGCTTTTTGAACGCACCACATCCGGCGACTATGCACGATGCTAAAGCGGATGGTGCGTCGGAAAGCACGACGCGCCTACACCTTCTTTCCCTTTGGTAAATTTTGAGACGAAAATCCGCAGACCGCCAAAAGCACGGTCTGCGCCACAAGACTTCATCGAACGGGGCGCCGCAGCGCGGTGGCCCCCGGTCGGCCCGAAGCCGCCTCCTTCAACCGGTCCTTTCCATCCGTCAACCACTCAAGGTTGAAACGAGCCATGCACAGGGCCTTCGGATTGAACGCTCCTTCTGAAGCCGTGCCGCGCTCGTAGAAGCAGTAGAGGGTTCCATCCGGTCCCGCTGCGATATCCGAGTAACCGCTGAGGCCCTGCTCAAGCGCTTTCGCAACAGGCCAAGTCTGACCTTCGTCGTAACTCAGCTTGACGGTGAGATTCTTGCGCTCGGTACTTTCCGGATTGTGAGGATTGGCGAAAACAATCCGGTTTCTTTTTCCCTTCGAAGCCGTGGTTAAGCGAACAATGCTTCCCATGCAAACCGGTTCGGGCAACTGTGGATCGAACCGCAGGGGGCTCCAACCTCCGGCCCCGTCGCCGCTCAGGCTCACGCCACGCCCATTGGGCCGTGATTCATGGCGAATATTCAGCATCACGCGGCCGTCGGCGAGTTGAACAACCACGGTCTCGGATGGATTCTTCGGGTTTGGATCATTCACGACAATCTCGCCCCGCTTCCAGCTCCTGCCGTGGTCATCGCTGTAGATGGTTGACACACACGAAGGACGATGGGCGTGTCCTCCAGTTCCAGTAGAAAGCCAGATGGGAACCACCAGCCGTCCGTTCTTCAGCTGAATTCCATGACCCGGGCCAGTCGCCAGTACTTTCCAGTCATAGTCACGCCGGAACTTTTCAAAGACCTGAGTGATTTCGACAGGTTCAGTAAAGGTCCTGCCGTCGTCGTCGCTGCGCATGTAGAAGCAGCGCATATACTCGAGGCAGTAAAGAAAGTGGACAGTGCCGCTCTTCACGTCCACGATCGCGACCGGATTGTTGACTGTGACTTCCTGCGAACCTCCGAGACTCTGTTTCAGAGCAACCGGGTTCTTGCTCGCGCCTGGCGGAGGCGTGACAATCTTGCGCGCCGACTCCCACGTCTTTCCTCCGTCCGAGCTGCGCCGCAGGAAAATATCGATCGCGCCCCAATCGCCGCGGGTGGATTTGCGCGCTTCGCAGTATGCCAGCAGCGTGCCCTTCGTCGTGACCACCAGTCCGGGTATGCGAAAGTGAGCATAGCCCAGCGTGTTCGCCTCGAAGACGTCCACCTTCTCAAGCCAGGAAGAGCCGGCGGCCTCAGCCTGCACTGCGGTCCAAGCCGGCCTTGATGCCAGCAGCGCCAAGAGAAGAGCTGCTCGCCGTAGTCTGATTTTCACTCGAAAGCTGGGCATCGGTTCAAACTCCCTCAGGTGTCATTTAGGGGCAGCGGCGCTCAGCATTCCAATCTGATCTTTTGCCCTTCGCGGCACGAGCGCATGGCCGCTTCGCAGACGGCGCCGGTGACGACAGCAACTTTGCCGGAAGGGTCAAAAAGCTCCGCAATTTCCCGGCGCATGTGTTCTACTCCGCTCGAGCCGGCGCCTTCAGCAGGAGCGCCGCGCCCGCAGAACAGCCGAGTCTCATTCGCCTTTTTGAAAGCTTTGTCACCAGAGTCATCCTTCGGTCACTCCGCCGCAAAAGACTTCATGGGAACCCGAGCAGTGGTTGGAGGAGACAGTTTTTGCCTCTCCCCTCGCCTGCTCCCACATTGGGAGAGGGGAGCCGAGAGAAATTCGGGAGGGCGAGGCGCCTGCCGAGCCGCTCGGCGCCAAGCTCCTGATCAGAACGGCTCGGCAGGAGCCTCGCCCCCCGGCGTGGCGCCCATCGGGATTCTTTCAGACCTTCAGGGCCTAGGCTGCGGAGGCACTTCACTGCGTTTCAGGCGAGGCTGCAATTCTCAAAACGAATACTTCAGCCCAAACTGAATGTTTCGATTCCCAGTCTTGCCCGTGACATAGCCGAAGTTCGTATTCACATTTCCCACGGCTGGCAGTGGATAGCCGGTGATGTTCGGGCCATCAAAATTGGGATGATTGAAGGCGTTAAAGAACTCGGCTCGGAAATCGACCCGATGCGTTTCCGCAATCCGAAAGGTTTTGATGATTGAGGCGTCAAAGTTCCAGAAGTTTGGTCCATAGAAAATGTTGTAACCAGCTGTTCCGAAGCGACGCTGGTCCACCGGTGACCGGAAATCGAAAGATCCTTTGTTGAGCCAAACGTAAAGAATGTCCGGATTAATTGCCAGATCTGCGGGAGTGGGATCTCTGCGGTCATAGATCGGGCCGACCAGATCGGGCCGCGTTCCTTCGCCTTTTCCATTTCCTACGAGGTCGCGAGCAGCTCGCACGTTTCCAACGAGGCCGGACCGCCAGGAATAAATGCCTTGAAGGCTCCATCCCCCAAGCAGCGTTTTCTGCAGTCCGCTCTGCTGCCAGGACGCCGGGACCGGAACTTCGAAGGTGTAGACACCGGTAATCCGATGCCGGTTGTCGCCGGACTTCGGACCATAGGACCCTGCGATGTTGCTGAAATCCTGGACATCGTTCTGTCTTGGGCCATCACCCGCGTCGGTTGCAGCGTAGACAAGATTCTTGGAGAGCGTGTAGTAGAAGTCTCCCGTCACTCTCGATCCGGCTCGATAGTTGGCTGAAAGCTGCAGCGCATTGTAGGTGTTGCGGCCCGCGCCTTCGATGTAATTGATCTGCCCGATGGTGGCATTCGGTCTTCTGCCGGTTCGCGGGTCGATGAGATTGAAGAAATTCGTTGTCAGCGAATTGATCCCCCGGCTGGTCGCATACGTCGCCTGAAGCGCCAGGTCTTTGCTAACGGCGTATTGCAGGCTCAGGTTCGATTGCACCGAGTATTCGTCGCGGCGGCGGGGATCGACGAGAGCGCGGGTTGGAATAAAACTGGCCGGCAGCAAACTTGGATTTGCGGCCACCTGATCCACGTAGGTTTGCGGAAACGGAAAGGCCAGCGTCAAACCCGGCGGGATCGGATCAGCGGGAGTCAACAAGAAGTTGAATGGCACTCGAGGATCAATCCAGGGAGCGTCATAGTAGTTGAAATGAGCTTGCGGGCCGTAGTTCATCCCGCTGCCTGCCCGTAGAATGAGTTTCTGGTTGCCTGTGACGTCATAAACCAGGCTCAGGCGCGGCGCCAGATTGTTTCGGTCAGACCGCCACAGGGGGGTGCCCAAGGGTGCAAATGGTCCGAAAGGATCCGGCTCTGACACATTGAACGCCCCGTTCATAGGAGTGAAGTAGTCGTAGCGCAACCCCAGATTCAGTTGGAAGCGGCGATTGATGCGCCAGTCATCCTGAACGTAGAACCCATACTCGGTGGAAGTGTACCCACGGCCTGGGTTTCCGAAGGTTGGCCGAATCTGACTGGGAACGTCGTT
>JAKEER010000762.1 GCA_022616615.1 Acidobacteriota bacterium | reverse complement strand
CAGAGACGCCTGCCGGCCGGCAAAGACCAGATGATGCGAGTACACTTCCACATCGATCACGCTCCCATCCTTCTTGCGGTGGCGCCAGGAGCTTTCTCGGTGCAATTCAGAAGAACTCTTGGACAAGTGGTCGAGAAGCCGCGGCACATCTTCGGCCGGACGAAGGTCCTTGATGGTCATGGCGAGAAACTCTTCGCGACTGTAGCCGTAGTGACGAACGGCAGCCTCGTTGACAGCAAGGATGGCGAGCGTGCCCAAATCAAAAACCCAGATCGCTTGCGGGACTCTATCGAACAGGAGTCGATAGCGCTCCTCCGACTCCCGTAGTTCCGTAATGATGGCTTCGAGCGCTGCCGTCCGTTCCTGACCGCGCGGCTCTAGGTCCTGGTTGAGTCTGTCTTGTCCGTCGGGGGGATGTTCCTTCATTTTAATGGCCACGGCCCAGCGGATCCTGACTGTGGAGGGCACCATCAGCAGCGAACCGGCATACACGGGAGGAATGTCCGGTCTCGGCGCCACCTCGCCCGTAGACCGTTCTCCCTACGGAAAGCCCGTTACGAAGGTCCTCCTCAGGAAGCATCCAAGCAGCGGGAATCACGATGGGTGACCGGCCCGCTCGTCCGCGAATCACCGAGGCCGATTTCGGGTGTTCGGCTGACTCTGAAGACACATCAATTAAGCCCGCCTGCCGGGTCCCATGCTTAGAGACGCTCCTCTTTACCCATTGCAATCGCGGTGCCGGGACACCGCTTTGGTGTGTCGACGAGATCATAACCACTAGTGTAGTGAACCGTTTACATGCGCAGTCTGGCCGACCGATGCTCCGTCGAATCGATGAACAAGCCTCGCACTAGTGCGGGCCGATTACCAAAATGGGACAAAGTCCGAAGTCATGAAGGTGAGAGGTGGGCGCAAATCCGCTCGGATTCCGCGCGTTCCTGGGGCTGGAGTATTCTCAGGTGAACAGCAGGCTCTAGGCTCGAGTCCTAAGCGACTCACCACGGGCCGAAGATCGGCCGTCGCTTCAGTAGTTCTTCCACGAAGCACGGACCTTGAAGCCCCAAGACTCGGCAAGTCGATCAGCTTCCTGCTCTTCTCGTCGCGCCTCTTCCGCAACGGAAACTCCCCAGATCTCTTCATGTCCCAGGATCACATGGGCGAGTTCGTGGGCAATTACAGCCAGGCGCTCATCGTACGGGAGAGAGAGGGTTTGGGGCGATATGTACAACTATCCGCTCGTCAGGGTCCACCCTTGCCGTGAACGTTCTCCCGAGGATGTTTGCGTCTGGAGCCAGGAAGACCGTTTCTCCTTCGGCGAGTTGCTTCAGCACCGGTAGGGACAGCCTCTGAAACACTTCGCGGAGTAGACGAACAAACTCAACTCCTACCCATACATTCCTACCCTCGTCGAGCAACATGGAGGTGAAATACAATCGGTCATCGTTCATGTTGGTAAGGGTCATCCGTTTTCCTCCTCTCAGTTCTTGACCATCCTGCTCGGCCAGTCTTAGAACACCGCCACTGCTAGCAGACCACAAATCAGGGTTACGACCGCGCCGTGTGCCATCCAACCCAAATCAGCCCCTTCGGTGTCGCGACGCGCCAGCCAAGTGAGCGCCCCGCCGGTGTACCAAGCTCCATACAGAAGAGCCGCCAGTCCCAGATTAACCCAGGCTCGGTCAGGAAAGCGGTAGCCAGCGTAGATGAGAACTGCGCCAAGGGCAAAGGCGGGCAGCAACGTAAGCACATTAACAATGACGTGGACCAACACCGAGCGCGTATACTCGGTCATAAACGCAGTACGCACCAGGTCGTTCAGAATCATGATGGCTGCCAGAAGGACCAAAGCCGCTCCCAACGAGTCCGGGTTTAGACTCATCAGCTCCAGTAGATTCCGAAATGGTCCAGCCGTCACTCCTTCGAGAAACCTTCCAATCAGTTCCATTGCTGCGCCCTCCCTGCTGCCGAAGTCGCCGTCGTCGCTACCTTGGCAAGAATCAGACCACGGTAGACCGCAACCATTTAACCCGCCTGCGCTGCGCCAAGTCCTCCCCGAATTGCTCCAGTTGCCTCAACGCGTCGTCGGATAATCCGTAGCGCTCCTGCACGAAGCCGCCGAGCCACTTTGGCAGGCCTGCTTGTCGGTAGATGAGATAGAACCACAGCGAGCACAACCGTGACGGCTCCCAGCCGATGTGGGTGAAAGCCCGGGCTCCCACTACGTTGCCCCCGCAGGCTTGCACCCAGCGAACCAGCATCGCTTGGCTTCGCCGCCATCCGCCACGCGCTACGTTGAGCACTCCAACATCACGGTTGTTGAAGATCAGGCGGTTGGCAGGGTCCTGGAACACAGCCTCCACTGGTGCGCTCATCCCCACCAGCCATGTCTGCGATTCAACCACGATCAGGTCATATGGATGATTCCCGGGGATGTTGAGCGGGCAAATGCGTGCGGGCTGGCGGAAGATCGCCCGCACCACAATCCGGGCAAAATCGCGGAATGACATGGGGAAACGGAAGATACTTTCCAGTGGCTCGATGAACTTCACATCCACTGCATAACCCTTCCGCTCCAAGCCTTTCCGGATGCTTTCCATTCCGGATAGTCCTGTGCCGGTCAAGGAAAAGACCAGGAAGAGAGCCCTGTTGATGCGCTCGCGGTCGAGGCCCACATTGATGTCGCCACGATTGAGCTCGCCAAGGTCGGGAGAAACGAGCTGAATCAGGAACAGAAGGAAGATGACGACGTACGCTGCGTCCCAAACCCCGAAAAGCAGATAGAACCAATGTAGTTCATGGAATAAAAAGAAGTAGTAGGTGGCAAGTGCGTATAAGCCTTTGCCGACAATGCCAACGATGAGCAGGTTTACGTTCTTCTCCGGGTTCAAGAACAGCAGCAGGGCAAGAATGCCAATCGTGAAGGAGAAACCCGCCACAAAGGTGAAACTGCATAGGTCCTGGGGCAGCGGAATCCCCAGCCACTCGAACAGAGGCCGATAGAACAGGACTAGAAAAACGTTCCCCAGCCCGTTGGCGAGCGCCGTCAGGAGGCAGAGATAGCGATAGACATTCCGAGGCAACGGGATGAACCTTGAAAGGGACTCCATAGCGGGCCCTCCTACAGGCACCGAAGTGGATTCTCCCGATCGAATTGACCCGCGTGTTAGGGGAAACGCTCCACGAGCATCTCCGCCACCGCCGCAATGGTCAGCGAGGGATTCGGGCCTGTCGCAGTGGGGATGATGCTCCCATCAACGACATAAAGCCCCTTATGGCCGAAGACCTCCCCCGTGCACGCGTCCACCACTCCCTCCTGCGGATTGTCACCCATCGGGCAGCCACCCAGAGGGTGAACTGCAACGTACTTGTTCAGGTAGCTGACCGGGTTCTCCTCAAATGTGCCTCCAAGTTCGGCGGTAATACGTCTCATCGCGCTCCGCAGCCGGTCGAAATGAAGTTCGCTGGGCCGGCTGTCCCAAGCCAGGTGCATGTCGCAATCCTCAGGCCAGGAGATGGGTCGAGGGCGTTCCGGCCGAAGTGTGATTATGCCAGTGGAACGATCCCTCCCCATTCCCAGGAAAACCAGTGTGTGGCTCACTAGCTGGCTTTCGCGAAAGAGCAGCGGGCCCAAGTCATCTCCTAGGTTGACTTCGCGGCGTCCGAGCAGAAAACCCTTGAGATACCGCCAAAGCCCCCTTACGCCTTGCAGCCAGGAGCGCCAAGTGGGTTTCATGGCGGTGATGTACCAAGCCAGCATGTTAGGTATGGCTGCGTCTTCGACGTAGAGCCCGTGAGGAAAGCCATCCTGGTAGGATGAATGATAGAAGTGGACCGCTCCCGTGATAGTCGGACCAGTGCTCGGGTAAATGGGCACATTGCTACGAAGGCACATGCCCAGGAGGTCGCCGTTGCCGCACCACTTGGTTCCCAGAGCAGGACTCAAGTGCGGCAGTTGACCCGAATGCTTCATGCGCAGCAGAAGCTTTGTCGAGCCTAGAGATCCGGCAGCAACGACAACGAAGTCAGCCTCCAGCTTCTCGAACTGCTCCTTCCGGCGCGGGTCGCTGTACACGACCGTGTAGCCAGAGGCGCTAGGGCGCGGCAAGATGGCCCGCACCTCAGCATGCTCGTGGACGACGGCGCCGAACCTTTCCGCCCGAGCCAAGTAATTGAGATCGAGTGTGTTCTTGGCATGGTAATTGCATCCGATGCTGCATTCCCCGCACATCCTGCAGGTTGTTTGCTTGACCCCCTGTTGGTTGAGAAACTCCTCGCCAGGTCGGGGTCCGAACTGTACGGCTAGGTGGGGCCATTCCAGCTTGGCTGGTGGAAACCCCAGCGGATGAGCGGAAAGGCGCTCGTATGCGAACATGAGCGCTTGGGTCTTGGGCGTGGCAGCATAGGGCCAGGTTGGCTGGTCGACGGGATATGGACGCGCCTCCATCATGTTCAGGACCGTGTGATAGTAAGGGTCCAGAACGTGTCGACGGATTCCTCCGGGCCAGCCCTCTAGTAGTTCGGGCGGCATCTCGTAGAGAATATTAGCGTAAATCAGAGAGCCCCCGCCCACGCCGCTGCAGGTCCACACATCGATATCTGTCTTGGCAAACGAGTGGTACTCAAATAGGCCGAATCTCCCATCCCCGGGGTCCCAGAAGGCTTCGCGCAACTGGTCTGGGCGGCGAGGGAACTCATTGCGGCCATAGCGGCGTCCACGTTCAAGGACGTGAACGATGTACTCCTGTCTTTCTGCGAGCCGACAGGCGAACACAGACCCGCCGAAGCCTGACCCGATAACCACCACCGTAGGCTTCGGGGTCACGCCGCCTCGCCCTATGTCAGCCACGCCTTGTTCGAACATGCGCGACCCGAAGGCTGGAGTTCATCCAACCCTGATTCCAGCTTCTCCCGCTAATCTTGCAAGAGTCGCCAAGAAAGCCTGAACCACGCCAGCATCATCCGCCAATCTCTCCGAAAATGCGTCTTGCTCCCTGCAAAACGAAAGCGGATTAGGTGTTTCCTAAAGACACGCCAAAACGGCCGAAGAACATGCCCTAACAGGCACAAGGCTGACCAGAGGGTCCAGGCAGGAATGCCGAGCGCAGACTCCCACAGGTGCTTGATTGGCCCCAGCCAAGACAGGCTTCTTGCAAGGAGCGCTGGTCTTTCATCCTGTAATGGTGCAACAGGTGGCAGGCCTGCTTCGTCTACATACGCGCGGGAACTTAGCGTGGCCGCTCGACTGTCCTCTTCAAGCACAAGCGGTCTCTGTTGAGGGGCTGCGTACGGATCCCAATGGCAAAGCCTGGCTGCCCAATCCGACGCAGCTTCGGGGTCACGAGTGACCTTCAGAAAGACGAGTTGCCGTGGTAGCCGTATTAAGCGTTCCTCTCGGCTGAAAACCGTTGTCCATGTACCTGTGTTGAAATAGATAGCATCAGTTGCGCCAATTCTCCAGATGTCGGGGTCGTGGGTGTGCCCGTAGGCCAGGAAACGTGCGTCTTGACCACTCTTCCGGAGTTCCGCAAGACGCCTAGCAGCAGCCTGGCGAAGATAGCGCTCATCCCCGGCCCGGAAGAAATCAGCAAGAAAAGGGAGGATAGCTGCAACAATTGCAAGCAGCCACCCCCAGCTCCTGTAGGCTTCAAGAACAGCCCTTGGTCCTAGGCCTACTGTCTGTGCTGCTCTTACCAGTGCCAGGGTTAAGGCTGCTACGGCAAGGAGCACGTAGGTGCCGTAGACAGGTTTAACAACTCTTCTGAGCCTTATCCAAACCGGTGGGTAGGTGAGGGCTCCTAGGAGGAAGCGGAACCTGCTCACCAAGATCTTGAACGCCTCCAGCCTGTGGCTTTTCCAGATCTCTCGTATTGCTTCAGTAGTTGGCTTCACGTTGTCCGCGTAGGAAAAGCGTTTTTCCACCTCGTTGAAGAAGTACCTGACGAAGATTGATCCAAATGGAAACTCGAGGAAGGTGTCACCCCGGTCAGGGTCGGAAAACAGGGGATGGACCGGATGGCTAAAGTCTAGGAATGCATTTGCTGCCTCATGCTGATTTCCGTGCTCGACGTACAGCGGTCCGTCCGCATAAGAGAACTCGCAGAACTGGAGCGTGCCGCCCGTCGTCCAAATGTGCTCTGGTCTAGTAACAAAGCGTGAGTCGCTCCAGGTGTCTAATTGCAGTGTTGCTGCGGCACCGGGCATGTCAATGTGGGTTGCCAGTATCTCAACGAACTTCCTCCTGACTTCAGGCCAATAGAATTCCGCGTCGTGGTTTCCCTTGATGATGACCAAGTCATTGCCGCTATAGATGAAGCGCGCCAACGCTTGGAAAAATCTAGGATGACCCTGCGCCACAACTTCGAGTTTCCACGCGCTCTTGAGTGGGGTTGACGCTAAGCCGTCATTCCGCTCGGCCTCGAACATCGCCACCCGTACTCCGGGCCAGATTTCCCAGCCACGGGGCCCGAGCGGTGGCCAAACCAGGATCTGCATGAACTCGACCAGGTCGCCGTTAATGAGAAGCCGCCATTTCGACCGGTGCTCGTGCCCGCGTTCACGGTCGAGGTCTGCTAGGAAGTCAGCGAACTCGTCATCAAAGAAAAAGTCTTCTTCGCGCTTGAAGTTGTACGGTGTTTCGGGGCGTCTTCCAGGACCTAGATGAAGGTCGCTGACAACAACATAGCCTAGAAGTTGGTCTTCCATGAGACTCGTCTTGTCTTTGTTGAACGCGGGTCAGTTTCGCGGCCACATGCGATTGGCCTTGAACCTCTCCACAGCCGCCTCCTTTGTTGGGTTTTGCATGCCCAGAGCCGAAAGAAAGTCGATCCCTGTGAGCGCTTCGATCGCATCTATGGACGTGAGGCGTTCTTCGAGAAAACGTTCACCTGCTCGACCTGAGGCTGACTTGTCTTCGTGCGGCAAGAGAAAGCTCATGCTTTCAATAAAGCCATCCGGTCTTTCATGGAGGATGATCTTGTAAAAATGGGTGGGTACAGCGACGCGGTTCCGAGGTGCCATGAGTGTAGCATCTGAGTCGCTATCTCGTGTTCCATCTGAATCCTTGTCAAAGATCGCTCCCGTAATGACGTAGATTTCTCCTCGCAGGGCTGCCCAGTCACGGACAAACCCTTCAAGCCGAGCCCAGATCCCCCGGTTGAACTTGTCGTGTTGTGGAACCATGTTTGAGAACATGTATGTGTTTATCATCGCCGCTTCGCTAAGAGTCATATCTGCGTTGGGCACCATGTGGCCACGGTCAAAGACTGGTTCTTGGTAATCTTCACAGAATGCCGCCACATCACTGCCTAGTCGGACATCGCGGCGAAAACACTCTGTCCGCTCGCGGCGAATCGTGACATCCTCGCCACGGAGCCTGTAGCCCGCCCAAAGAGGAAGTCGAAGGTCGTCGTCATAATCGACGATGTAGTGTGCTTGGTGGAGGAGATGCTCGTTGGTTGCGGCATTCGGCGAAGTTGGAACTCCCCAGAGGAAGTGGATAGCCTCTGCTTCGGCCTTTTCGGTCTCATCTAGTTCGAGGAGTGCGTCGTATGCACGCTCCTTCCGAGGTGAAACATCGCAGTCGCAAGACTGAGTGTGAGCCGGCTGCAACGAGAACACTGACAATAGAGCTAGCAAGGTCACCATCGAGCGAATTGTCCGCAGCAGCAGCAGCAGCAGCAGCAGCAGCAGCATGGGCAACACCTCCGCCTCAGAACTCAAGGCTCGATTCCGTCTTCAAAGAGATTGTGATAGACGCAACTCATATGCACATGAGTCGAATGAGCCGGATTCTACTCGAGTTGCAATCAGGCTCGTCAAGCTGTACCGAGTCCAGCGAACATTAGGCGAAAGCTGGTAGAGCCTTCCAGTACAGACCATGCACTCGGTACCCTTGCCCCAATAGGCACGGTTGTAACGCGAGTACAACCTCATGAACGCTCGAAGGTGGTCCGCCCCACAGCGGACGCCACGCGGAAACGCTTGGGCAGGTGCTTCAGCCGTGGTCGCCGTTCGCCGGCCGAACGAGAACCAGGTCGTCAGCATCTAGTCCAGTCGTGACGAATAGCTCTGGAGTTGACTCCTCTGGTATACCCTCAAGCATGAGGGCCGCTCTTGCCTGTTTGAAGGATTGCCCTACCGACCGCCCGAAACCGATCGCGGAGTAGAATTGTGCTGCAAACACACGGGCGGCATCGTCACCTATTGAGGTATTCATCCCGATCGCAGCAGCCACGTGTTGCACCACCCCTTCTGCCTGAGCGTGTGAGTAGCAGGTGTTGAAGAACACAAGTTGAATATCGCCCGAAGCGGCGGCCATCGTCTGAACGATCGCTTCCTTTGAAACCAACTTAGCCTGTCCGCTATTATCCTGAAAAACAATCTCGTCCCGATTTGAACCGTGCCCGCTGAAATGCACGATGCGCGGTTGGCACTCGTTGATTGCCTGCAACACGTCCAGCGGCCGCACCGCCCACCGCGATTCCAACCGGATCGCATCACGATGCTCTGCTTTGCGGATCATCTCGCCGATAGCTCGGACCTCTTCGTCGAGCCGCAGCTGCTGTTGGTCGAGCGGGTTTGCCGCCAAGAATAGCACTACGATCCGTTCTGGTAATTGCTGAAGCTTCTTGATGGCCCACAGCGCAACTTGGTGAAGCTGATCATGATGTATGAGCTTGCCTGAAATTGCCCTCATGCGACGGTCCTGTTCACGCGCCAGTCGTTCCTGCTCTTGAACCTGACGTCGACTTTCTTGGTCCTGTGCAGCAACAAGGCGCCTTTGGGCGTCGTTCAGCCGACCCTGCTCCCGCGCAATCTTCGATTCGATGTCCGCGACCCTCTGTTGGTGACGCACGGCGGTTTCGCGATGCCTCTGTGCCTCACGTAACCTCGACTGCATGGATGACGTACTGGTTGCCCTGCTCGCCAATTCAGCCGCTGAGTTTGCCCGCTTGTGCTCCTCGGCGGCTTTGGCAACCTCACGACTTTTCTCCGTCTGTAGACGAGAGATTTCTTCCTGATGACGTTGCACGTCGCGCCGGTAGCTGTCGATACTCATGCCGATCCCAGTCAATTCAAGAGGTAGCTCAGGAAGACAACCCGAACGTGGTCTGGAAACTGTTTCTTCCAGAACCAGTCGTGTCCCTCGCTCAACGGCTCTCCAGCCTCCATTCGGGCGGGCAGTGCTGAACGTCGCAGGCTGTTATCAGTCCTCGTCAACTGGCCTATTATGTGCCGGCGACGGCCAGTTCAGCCCTCCACTGGCGTTCAATCTCTGCACGGGTCAAGCTGGGAAGGCGGTCGAGAAGTGTCTTCAAAAAAACGGCGCTGGTCACCACCTGTCCTCTTGCACCCCTGAGAAGCCTGGGAAACGCAAAGGGCCCAGTAATCAGAACCACTATCCGCAGGGAGAAGAGGAACGCGAGGGCACCGATGGCCCTTATCGCGATACCAATCTCCTCTACCCCCGAGACCGGCACACCATTCCGGGCCAGCAACCGGCGGAGACGCCACAGGCTAAGGACATCTCTCCGGAGCAGACTCAACCAAAGCAGAACAACCCCCTGCCTCTCCCTCCAAAAGTCCCGTGCTACAGAGCCGTAGATGGGGTTGGATTGAAGAACGCGATAGTCGGAGTCGTTGGTCAGAAGGTCCGCACGGCTGAACGACAGGCCAGGCAACGTTTCCATGATGTCGGCGCTGTCTGCCGGCACGAGGTACGAACCGATGCCTGGCCGGGTCGAGACAAGCAGGCGCAGAAAGAACACGAGCAGGACAGCCCCCGCGAGCACAAAGAGGTAGAGTTCACTCATAGGCCGATGCCCTTCCGCATGACCGTAAGCAGGTCGTCCCATCTTTGTTGCCACTGCGACATGATTGGCATGGATAGCTGTGGTGATGCCACGACGGGTTCGGGACTTGAAGAGGGTGACCACAAGGCCCAGGCCCACACTGCGAGCATGGCATCAAAACTAATCGGTCGGACAAGTTGCCAGACGGGAAGGAAACTCTTCAGGAGGTCGAGAGCAGAGAAATTGAGGATCGAGACTGAGACATAGATTCCGAAGCCGAGGGCAAGCCCCCAAACGTTGCGGCCTAGAGGAAGCGCATAGAACCGCCCCAGGAGCAAGATGGTCAAGAGACAAACCCCGTGTGCGAGACTCAGCTTGCGCTCCAGGTCTGCGTAGAAGGTGTTGGGGCTAGTGCTGTCGAAGAGGATCCAGAGGCCAAACAAGAGAAGCACTGCAACAAACACATAGCCGGCCAACTGTTTTACAGCATGCGAGGGTCTGAACACATGTCGCAGAATCTCGAGCGGAACTAGGAAAAAGAGAACTAGAGAAACCGTGTTGGTGTGCCAATAGACGCTGGCGTACGCCGGGTGCTTCAACTGCAGCAGTACATAGAGGCAAACGGTGCGTAGCACCACGTAGGCGAGGTAGGTGTAGAAATAAGGGTAATGCTGGAACGCACGAGTTCGCCAACCGCGAAAGACGATCAGCAGTTCCAGGAAAAGGCCGGCAGCCCAAATTGCCTGGTGAAAAGGTGCCATGACGATGCCGCCAGACCGGCAATCCTATCATAGAGAGCCGGAGGCCCCATAGGTGCCTCCGGCTCCCGGTCAGGTGCCACCAAACCCATAGCCTCAGTAGGGAGGCGGTGGAGGCGGCAGCGGGTCCTGGCACGAGCACGATTCAGGGGACGTCGAGGGGGCAGCTTGGTCCGTTGAGTAAGCGCCCGACAGCGTTAGTGAAAGCAAGAGAAGCAGCCATACTACTTTATCCATCGGTGCGACCTCCTTGCAAGTGGAATGGCCGCAAAGCTACTCCATTCCTTTTCCCTTTCAGGCTTAGGCTGCAGCTTGTTCAGCGGGCTGAACCACAGGCGAGCACCTATTGAAATTGGGTCAGCCCTGGGGTAGAAAGGCGGACGTGAACCCCCGCGGACCTATGACGGATGTGGTCGAGCGAAGTCTCGAACACCTGCCGACCCGAATCTCAAGGTTGGTCTACCTCAGTTCGCTGTACGACCCGTACACAGGCCGGTATCTACACGAGGGATGGATCGGTGCCGCTTCGCCTGATGAAATCCATCAGGTCATGAGGCGTAAGCACTTGCAGGCTTTTGAGAATGTTCTTGAACTGCCCCTGCAATCTTTATGCGAAGAGCTCACAGAGCATTTCAGCTCACTCCCGGGGTCTGTCACCGAGACGGCGAGATTGTGGTTGGACACCGAACCCTTCCGCGAGATGATCCCCGCCGGGTCATCTCCTGTGGGGCGTGACCTTCTGGTCTCGCAAATTCGGACTGCCCTGAAGGTGCTGGTACGCGCTGGTTCTGGCTAGCTATTCCGCAGGGGAGAGCCGCATCGCCACTCCTACCACCTGCCCCACGACTTCGGCCTCGTCAGGAAAACTGAAGCTTTCCACCTGCACGGGCGACATGGGATGCGGGAGAAGGGTAATCTGAGAGCCGCTCACCTGGCACCACGCACAGCGGTACCCGTGACGCAGTTCAATGAAATAGATGGGCCGGTGAAACTCGTTTACCCACGCTCCTTGGAGTACGCGCCGGCGATGGCCGTCGATCATCACGATGGCCCCCGGACGGATGAGGGGGAACATGGTCAGGTCCGAGAGGCCGACGTAGCCGTACATGTGCCGGCGCGGATTCAACTCCTGAAGTAGAGCCGCGGGGACTTCTCCCCATTGCGCGACCACCCGATTCACCAGCTGCGTGGTCTGCCAGTTGAAACTGGGGTCAAGTCGAACCGGCCAGGTGACCTTAGTCTCCAGGCTGTGAACCTCGACAGCCACCGGGCGCGTGGTCTCCAGCCTCAACAGGTCGCGGTAGTGATGCACCCGATCCGGATTCAGTCCGTAACGGCTCAGAAGTTCCAGAAAGTCGACCCCATAGACAACGCTGAGGCTGAAGATCTTGTAGGGACTGGGGGCGGTGTTTTCGTTTTCGATCTGCGTCAGGCGAGACGCCGAAATATAGAACTCCAAGTTCTCCTCCTCTGCCGCGATGAGTGCGCTGGCCTGTTGCACATCTCGAACACCCAGGCCGAGCTTCTCTCTGATCTGCTTGAGATAGGCTCCGGGGGTTAGCTCTGCCATGAGAACAACCACCACCTCACTGGAATCACTCACTCATCCTTGAGTCGCGAGACCCTCGAAGTTGTTCAGTTGACTGAACATT
>JAKEER010000761.1 GCA_022616615.1 Acidobacteriota bacterium | reverse complement strand
CGTGCGTGAAATGAATCTCGCCCCGGTGGTTGTGCGCTGGAAGAAGTTCGCTCTGGGACTGGCTTAACAGTAAGCTAATTGATGAATCGTTATACTAGAATTGTTTTGCTCATCCTTGGCCTTGTTTCCCTTTTCAGGGCGCGCCGCACCGAAAAGATATTCGATCAAGGGAACGTTCACCTGTTCCAGAAACTCTTTCGGTGCTTCCATCCCTAATACCGTGCGGACGATGCGCTCGGCCTGGGTGCGTAAAGCACCTTTGATTCCACTTCCGGGAAGGACCAGCGCATATTCATCCTTGTCGGAGGTACGTCCAACCAAAGGCAGCATGTCCACTGCGGTGCCCGCTGCCTCGGCCTTGACCATTACCGGTCCGACTGGCTCCCATTTGATGCCAATTTCCAGGCGCGCAGGCTCGTCCAGTTTACACTCGATACCGCCGATGTCATCGACATGTTCAAGTGGCTTGCCACCGTTACGGAGGACTTCCAACACGTCCGGTTTACAGAACCATCCCTCCCGATGAATTTTTATGCCTTCCAGCTTCACCTTACCGAGACCACGAGTGCGGGCGGCTCCGAACCCAAGCCTGGCATCCTTCATAGCCTGGATGAGCGCACGTAGGCATCCCTTTATTGACTCCCCCGTTTTTCCAAACGGGATTTCCAAAGTCATGTTTAACGGGATGTTCGTGCCCTTCGGTAACGCCGCACGGTCATATTTAGCCTGGTTGGCAGCGGAACCAAAGCGGCGGTCGATACCCACGCCATCACGAACTTCAATCAGCTCCTGGTCGCAGACGATCACTGCATCCTCGACTAACAACCGGCTCGCAAAACCCTGGTCATCTTCCTGGAATCCGAACAAACACTGCTCCTCATCCGCCTTCAGCGCCCGCCGCACCCACTCCCGCATGGGGCCGGCGAAGCTGGTGCCGGGGACATACAACTGCCCCTGACCGTTGCGCGCCAAGGCCAAGTCCACATCCACATCGCCGCCGAGACCGCCCACGCAGAGCGGCGCCTGCGCCACGAGGCAACCTTCAATCCTGTAACGTTCAACAATTTTCCTGGCCATCAGCCTGCCTCCTGTGTCACATGCGATGCTCCCGGTCCCGTATTTCACCCTTGATGCAGGCATTGACAACCGCCCGCACGGTCTCTGCCCAGAGCGCGGGTTTGATTTCGCTCTCGGCGTTTTCAGTGAGCGCCGGAAGAGTCCTCAATTCCAGCCACTCCCAAACCTTTTGTTCATGCACCAATACCTTAAGCCGCTGAACGGCATTGGTGTCCCATTTCTCCTTGTCGAGATCGTTCAACCAACCAATGATGTTTTGCTTCTGGCTTGGGTCATTTCCCCGCAATCTGCCAAGTACACTGCGAAACGCCCCGAGTTGGCTATTGCTCGGTTTATTATCGATCCAACCGAACGCGGTGCGCCGAGTCTGCTTATCGGTACCCAACGCCAAGGCTGCGCGCTGGATTTCCCGCCGCCAAGCTTCGTATTCGATGAGACGCGCATAGTCGAAGGACCCGTCATTTTTGGGCAATAGGTCTTTACTCGACGATTTCCCATTGCTTGCGCCTGCGGCGTTGTCGGGGTCTCCCATGGGCGGCGCCTCCCACTTTTCCAAGGCTTCGCTGACCAGCAACGCATTAAAGACGACTTGACCGTAACCCTCCGCGCGGCGCTCCCCCAGTCCTGCTTGCTCCAGCCAACCAAAAGCTGAAGCATCTACGCTCCCCTTGGTGACGTCGAACACGAAACAGGTACCGGCGGCAAACCCTACAAAAGAAGGACGTGGCAATCCCCAGCCCTGGTGCCAGCTCTCCGTGCGATGGCCGCGACTCGGAACGGATAACAAATCTTTCTGTTCGCGAACTTTCAGATCCAGCTTTTGCTCCTTTGGGCTGAGTTCCTGCTCCAGCAGACGGGCAAGATCCTCTGGCCGCGTCGTGGGACGCAGACGCTCGTCACGGATCAGCAGATCGGAGAGGAGCCAGAGGGTAAAGACATCTCCGGTCCTTGCCCCGACGGACCCACCACCGAACGCATCCGATTCTCGTTTCGTGACTTCTACAATACACACTCTGCCGAAGTCGTCCTTTTTCGACCGTCCAAGCCGGTGCTCACCCAAAAGTTTTTCCCACCACTTTTCACCGAGTCGATCGGCAATGTGCCTGCGTAGCCTCAATACGCTGCGCAAGCGGGTATGTGCCGGTATTGCCTCGTAGCTGTAAATGCCGCCAACCGCCTCCGTGGGTCGCTGAGGTTCGTCATCGATCACATTGTGGGTATGCACGTCCAGCGGTTGCTTTTCCAGCCGAGGTAGACGTTTTGTGCCATTGCGGTCCTTGTCCTCAGGTCCGAGGTACCCCTCCCGGTGGTTTTTTAGTTGGGTTGCGTCTTCGACTTTTTCTTTCAGCCGATTGCGTACTGACTCCGCCTTATCCAGGCCGCCGGCCTCTTTCCTGTAGAAAAGGCAAAAAGGTACTGACCGACCACGAGCGCCGGCCACCTCTCGGTAAGCGAACAACACCTGAAATTCTCCCGCAGCCACATAAGGGAAGAGATCCAGGTCCGAACCATTCAAGGCCCGCGTAACAGGCCCGAGCAGATACGTTCCGGGGATGCAGTCGCGACTCACCACAACATTGCCGAGGGTCCCTTCCGCAACCACGACCGGGCTGATTGTTTTCAGGTGGATATCGAAGTCCACCCATTCGGATACGGCCGTTGGATTGCTAATGTCAAAGGTGGCTGTATTAGACTTGGTAGCAATACAAGGAGGGGGGCCAGGATCGCAATCCAGGACCGACAATGCGTCAGCATCACTCGGCATAGGCGAAAAGAACAGTTTGCAGCGCCCCAAACCACGACGGCGCTTGCCGCCCAGCCGCTCAACGATTTTCGCGCCAGCCCAGAGAAGGGCGCTGATTTTTTCGACGGCATCGGTTCGACTAGCAATGTCGTTATGCAATTCGGCGTCGGCTTCCAGGACACATCCCCCACGGGTGACTTCCTCGAAGCGCAAGTGATCTTCCTCAGCCTGACCGGTGTCCGAATCGATCCGAACGCCGGGCTTCAGAAATGTCATGGCTTCGCGCAAGGCAACCATGCCGGGCCTGGAAAGTAAATCACGAAGCTTGTCGGGATAATGGGCTGATCTGACAGACAGCAGGGCAGGTCGGGGAAACCGTTCAGGAACCAGCCCTTCCGACAACTGCGGCTGGCTACCGAAAATCGCCTCGACCCATTGACACCAGTGTCCTGGCTTATTGTCATCGAGGCCTAGCGCCACTCGCTCGCAGGCATCCCGCCAGATGCCGGTGAGGGTCTTGGCAGGAACATAGGGCAGGCCACCGCCGTCCCTCACCACGAGCCGATCCGCCTGCCCGTGACGGCCCGCACCGAGCCCCACATGCCAATCTCCTTCAAACTCCACCTTCACGGTGAATCTAATGGGCTGCATGCCTCTCCTCCTTCCATGCCCTCAACTCCGCCGCATCCATCGCGTCGAGCAAGCGGGTCTCGCAAGTTTTGCCGCCTTCCCGGGAGCGGAACAGGGATGGTTGGGGGCTTTCCCTTTCCAATAGCTTTTTAAGTTCTGGGTAGCGATG
This sequence comes from Acidobacteriota bacterium, assembly GCA_022616615.1. Taxonomy (GTDB): domain Bacteria; phylum Acidobacteriota; class Terriglobia; order Versatilivoradales; family Versatilivoraceae; genus VFZK01. The sequence goes on along the minus strand of JAKEER010000761.1, from coordinate 2,188 downwards.
CAGGATCTGGCGCACCCGGGCATCTGCCGCCTCCGTGCCCTGAAACAATCCTTCTCGCAGGTCGTGCAGTTGGCTGCTGGGGATCTTTCGACCGGCAATTATTGCAACACGCTCTTTCAGCCCCACAATGGCATGGTCTCTGGCCCAGCACTTGCCTTTTTGAACTCCCGCAGACCACGCAGCGTTGGTCAGGTCGGTCACCACATAGGGACCGGCTGTAAGAAATGTTCCGTCTTGGTCAGCCGTAAGCCGGCTACGGATGGCATCGAGATCGGCCGCGCTGGCGTCATACAAAATATGGAAGTCAATGGCCGAGCATGGGTATGGGCCTTTATCGCCACAGACCTGCTTCTTGACTTGCTTGGCCGATTGCAGGAGTTGCTCGGCGAGATGGTAGGCGGCATGGAAAGGGAAATGGGGCTTGACGACAGCGATCCCAGCGCAGGCCGAAAGCCTTCCCAGCCCCAGCGCTTCTTTCGCAATCTCGGGAATAATCCCGCCGAAACGGTTTGCGCCGTTCTTTTCCGTCGTCTTTGCCTCGAATTGCTGAAGGAATTCGGTCATGAAATCCATCGCCTGCTCGCCGTCGCAGATTAGAGTGAGGTCGTCGCCGCCGAGCACCAGGGGCACCAATGGCAGTCGTTCTTTCTGTCCTTTCCGCGTGCGGATCATCCTTCCGCTCATGGTCTGCAAAGCCACCTGGAACGCCTCCTCCGTGCACGCCTCCAGCGCCGCCGAGAAGCGCCGCAGCTTCTCCACGTATTCGCCATTTTCGCCCGCGTTTTCCGCTTTGGCGTGCCGGTGGAAGTTCAGCATGATCTGCCCGAGCCCGTTGCCATCGCAATGCACGACCGCGACCCAACGGAGTTCTTTGAACTGCTTTTCCAACCTGTCGGGATTCTTGACGAAATCGAAGCCGCTATTCTTGGCTAGCTCCTCGATGCGATTGAAGGCTTCATCCACCACCTCCTTGTCCCGCTTCTTGATGCTGGTCTGGGAGCATTCCGCCAACACCTCGTTTCCCTTCTCACCTTCCTTGAGAAGTTTTGCTGCGGGCAGCCCCGAACTCCGGCAGGGCTGAACGACAGGCAAGGTCTGGTACCGCGCCAGAGGCGATGCGCGGCGCGCGCGCAGTTCTTCATAACGTTCGTGCACTTCCTTGATGACTTCATGCAGCGGCCGCTTCGTCCAATCGAATTCCTCGCTCACGACGCCGCAGATATCTAATCCCGGGGCTTCTTTCAGCGCTCGCAGCGTTACCGTCTGAACCAATTCGCGGGCTTTTCCCACCTGCTTGACCAGTACCAAAGCTTTGCCCGACGTCGCAATAATAACCTCCGCCACATTTTCGTTTTTGGCTCCAATGGGGGGGTTCTTGTTGGGGTCCGTCAAACTGGTTCGCATCTGGACACCATCAGGATTCCATAGCCCCTTAGGCCCTCCGATATGTTCCACAGCCTCTAGCACGTATTGGGTGCCAGATAGATAGGTCAGTTGAGAAGCACCTACACTTTCCCGCAGCTTGTTGGTACTGAAGATGTAGTTTTGGTTTCCTGAGGTCTCTATCAAGACGAGATGCATTTGTTTTTCCTTTGTCTCAAACAAATGGCACTGTTCCCGCGATTCATCTACTCGCGCTCAACGGTATCGCCAAATCGGATCACCCCCGCCGCCAGCCCCACCCCATACCGCGTGCGCGGGCGGCGGTCGAATTTGCGGACCATATACAGCTCGGCTTGGTGTCCCACGGCGGCCTGGATCTTCTTGTTCACTTCCGACTTGCGCTCTAAGAAATGCATCTTATCCATGCCGTTGGTAAGGCACTTACCGGTCCGGTCATCGTCTCCGAGGGGGACTGTGGCAGGATGGTTCATGAGGGTAACTATCTGTACAAACTACATACTTGTCATCTCCGGCAAGCTTGCCCCTCGTGGATCTCGTAGCGGCCGTCCCATGCTCGTACCCTTGCCGGCGTGCGTCCACTGGCCCTCCATCCCGTGCCTATGCCTCATCGGCCGAGCCGTTCAATGATCCGCTTACCGTCTTCTTGGATCCGCTCCTCAAGATCAAGGGCGGAGCGCAAGATAGTACGGCGGATCTCGGGGGCATCCGGGTAATCGTGCGTAAGCTGGTTGCGCCGTTCGCGGGCGGTGCGCCATTCCAACGCGCTGCCTATCCAGCCGAGCTT
>JAKEER010000760.1 GCA_022616615.1 Acidobacteriota bacterium | reverse complement strand
TCTTGAGTTCTGTTTCGTTCATGTCGATCACCATGGGGACCATGATCGACCCAAACTCTAGCCTTCAGACTCACACCTCGTTGGAAATACGCACCCATGTTCAGACTCATACCATATTGGAAGAGACTCAGTATTGACAATTGACACTCACAGGTTTACCCTTTGGTGCGGAGTGTAAGCTCCAATTTAAGAAGCATAAGTTCCTACCTAATAGGGGGTTGAATACGATGGCTATCATGTCGCAGCTGTTGGATCCAGACGACCTTACCAAGCTTGATAACAAGAGATTTGCGATTGTTCGGGCAACTTTGCAAGCGGAGATCCTTAGCAACCAGGCTATAAGAGGGGAATTGGATAAAAGGGTCAAGGCAACCCTAAAGGGTAAGGTCTCCCGATAACAGTAGGTCCGATAACAGTAGGTATAGGGGCTCTTAGGGCGCCAAGAGACGGTGTGTGCGAGTTCCGCATCGACCCTCTAAATATCAATTCGCTTTTGCGTCGCGGGTAAACTTGCTATGGTTTCCGGTGGCCGCAGCGAAGTCGGCTCCGGGTGGAGTGATCGAAGCCGCGGAGGGGGACGTTTTGTAATGGCCAAAGGACTCCGGCCAACCTCAAAAGATATTTTGAGTGCCGACGAATCCGCTTTTGCAGAGTGATACGTTTGCAGAGTGATACGCCAGTAGGGGGGTCAACCGGACCCCCCTTGGATCTAAGGCACTGGGTCGATTCGGTGATCGACCCCCCTGTAAAAATGCCGCTATAAGTTCGGTCCATGCTACGCGGCGCAACTGCCCTCCTATCAGCCTCATCTCAGGGACAAGAACCGCGGTCTTTGTAGTCGGCGATGAGAAACGGTGTGCTGAGATGGGACGCGGCCGGCCCCGCGCACGACTGGGACGGGACGCGGGGGCATAAGGCTACAGCAGCCAAGAGATCCGCCACTATCTGCATCGGCGCAAGATTAGGGGTCATCATTCGGCGTCAATACAATAAGCGGCGTCGGAGACCTTTCCTTTAGCCGAGCCTTTCCACGCCTTTCGTTATGAGGGCTATGACGATTGACAACAAGTGGATTACTTGTCGCAAACGGAATCCGCGAGCCCGTCTGCGACTGTTCTGTTTTCCTTATGCAGGGAGCGGTGCTTCGATATTTCGCGCATGGCCTGACAGTTTGTCACCGGATGTAGAGGTCTGTCCTGTCCAGCTTCCCGGACGGGAGTGCCGGCTGATGGAACCACTATTTACCCGGCTCGCGTTGCTCCTGCAGCCGCTCGGGCAAATCCTCTTACCTTATCTAGATACCACCCCCTTCGCTTTTTTCGGGCACAGTATGGGCGCTCTAATAAGCTTTGAACTAGCCCGCCACCTTCGCAGGCAAAATTTTCAGTGCCCGCTTCACCTGTTTGTGTCAAGCCGCCGTGCTCCCCAGATTCCGAGTCCAGATCCGCCCATCCACACATTGCCCGAGCCTATGTTCCTGAAGGAACTTCGTCGCCTCAATGGCACGCCGGAGACGATTCTGCAAGATGCCGAACTGATGCAACTGATACTGCCTATCCTGCGGGCAGATACTGAGATGTGCGAGACGCACGTTTATTCAACCGAGAAACCACTCGAAAATACTGCGATCACCGCCCTCGGAGGTCTTGAGGATCGCGACTTGGCAAACTCCGATCTCGCCGCCTGGCGTTACCAGACTCATTGTTCTTTTAAGCTTAGAATGTTTCCAGGCAATCATTTCTTTCTCCATAGTGCCCAGGCGATTCTCTTGAGGTTCGTAGCCCAAGATTTAACACACCATCTGAGCAGGTAGGCTAAAGACAATGCTTTTGACTTCTCTTGATACATTTATCGTATGGCAGGTTTCTCCGGATGACTTCGCCTTGCCAACCAACGCTATCCATGTGCGTGGAGCTTCTCTCGACCTACCTGCATCGCGTTTACAGTATCTCTTTCTGCGCACGAACACGCGAGGACTAAGCGTTTCCATTTTAGCAAGACAGAAAGCGCTCCATCGCTGGCCGCGGGCTACTCAGAACGATTCTTGGCTGGCATCTAAGTAAAAATCATAGGTTAGGTACTTAAGGCGCACCGAGAAACAATAGGTGGGTAGCTCACAGATGAATGGAAGTAACGATGACGCCCCCCGCTGATTGAATGGTACCAAGACCGTCTGCAAGGCGTATTGTCGTGACACGGCCGCCGCCTGAGCCAAAAAATCTTGATATGGCGAAGTAGCCCTTTAATCCCTGGTGCTACAAATCCTCCGCCTAGCCGTTTACTACTGATACTACTGAGTGCGGACGGATGTATTTCCCTGGCTCGAACTTACAGGTACCTCGGCCTATTTCACGGCGTCCAGAGCCAGGTTCTGTCCCACTCACGTTTTCACAGGAACGATTATGGTTCCTCGATCAGTTTGAGGCCGGGAGTTTTACATACAACCTTCCAGCATGTCTTCGTTTTAACGGCACCCTGAATGTGGCCGTATTGGAGCATGCTCTTAACGAGATCCTCCGTCGCCATGAAACATTGCAGGCGATCTTCCCTACCTTGGAAGGGCGACCCGTACAGGTGATCTCCCGGGCGCAATCATTGAATCTACCCGTAGTGGACCTGAGCGAGCTGTCCGAGGGGGAACGGGAGACCAAGGCCCGGCGGCTGGCCACGGACGAGTACCAACGACCCTTCGACCTAGCCCAGGGGCCGCTCATGCGGGCCAGTCTGCTGCGGTTGTGCCAGAAGGAGCACGTTCTGCTTCTCACCGTGCACCATATCGTCTTTGACGACTGGTCCAAGGACGTGCTGCTTCGAGAACTCTCGGCATTCTACGAAGCTTTTTCCACCGAACGTCCCGCGCCGCTGGCAGAACTACACATCCAGTATGCAGATTTCGCTTACTGGCAACGACAGTGGCTGCAAGACAAGCTCCTGGAGACGCAGGTCGCTTACTGGAGACACCAGCTTGGCGGCCCCCTCCCCATTTTAGAACTTCCCTTTGACCATCCACGACCGCCGGTGCAGGCCTTCCGGGGTGCGAGGCGGTCTACAACACTCCACAAGGCACTGACAGAGTCGCTCAATGAGCTTAGCCGGAGAGAAGGGGTGACCCTCTTCATGACCCTGCTGGCAGCGTTCAACACGCTTCTCTATCGTTACACGGAACAGAAAGATATCCTGGTCGGGTCTTACATAGCCGGCCGAAGTTGCATCGAAACGGAGGGGCTTATCGGGCTCTTCGTCAACACCTTGGTTTTTCGGGCTGACTTGTCGGGGAATCCGGCTTTCCGCGACTTTCTGGGCCGGATACGCCAGGTGGTCGTGGGGGCATATGCACATCAAGAACTACCTTTCGAGTACCTGATAGAAGAACTACAACCCGAACGTGACATGAGTCGCAGCCCGTTGTTTCAGGTTATGTTCAATTTTAGAAATGCTCTCAAGGAGTACGTGGAGTTTTCAGGCCTGAAGGTGAGCGACTTCAAGTTGGACGGCGGAATAGCGAAATTTGTTTTGGTCTTGAATATCGCTGAGGTTTCCGAGGGGCTGTCCTGCTCCTTAGAATACAGCGCTGACCTATTCGACGCAGAAACCGTCGACCGGATGTTAAGGCATTTCCGAACATTGCTGGAGGGGATCGTGTCCAATCCCGAACAGCGCGTGTCCGACTCACCGCTGTTGACGGATGCCGAGCAACATAAAGTGGTCGTAGAGTGGAATGATACGCGAGCTGATATTCCGCAGGGTGCATGTGTGCACCAGCTATTCGAGGTTCAGGTCGAGCGGTTTCCAGACGCTGTGGCGGTGATCTTTCAAGAGGACCAACTGACCTACCGAGAGCTAAACCGGCGAGCCAATCATTTAGCGCATTACTTGCAGAAACTCGGAGTCGAGCCTGAGGTGATGGTGGGGATTTGCGTGGAGCGCTCGCTGGAAATGGTGGTGGGCCTCTTAGGTATCCTGAAGGCCGGGGGGGCATACGTGCCACTGGATCCGGAGTATCCGCGACAGCGCCTGGCTTTCATGTTGGAGGATACCCATTCGACGGTGCTCTTGACACAGGAGCGGCTGGTCGAGGGCCTTCCTGAACATAAGGCTCGAGTGCTCTGCCTAGACACCGGCTGGGAGGTCGTTGTCAAAGAGAGCGAGGAAAACCCCGCTAGCGGGGTGACCGCTGGGAATCTGGCTTATGTGATATACACGTCCGGTTCTACAGGCACCCCCAAGGGCGTTCAGGTGCAGCATCGGGGGCTGTGCAACCTATGGGAGGCAGAAGTCCGAACTTTCGGCCTTGGACCAGATGACTGCGTTCTCCAGTTCGCCTCCTTGAGCTTCGATGCCTCGATCTTCGAGATCGTCATGGCCCTAAGTGCAGGAGCTATGCTCTGCCTCGCAACGCGCGATTCTCTCTTGCCGGGCCCAGCTTTCGTTGGTCTCTTACGTGACAAGCCCATTACGATCATGACGGTCTCACCGTCGGTGCTTGCAGCTCTGCCAGTAGAGCCTCTCCCCGCACTACGGACTATAAACGTCGCGGGAGAGCCTTGTTCCGCCGAACTTGTGGTGCGCTGGGCCAAGGACCGCCGATTCTTCAACCTCTACGGACCGACCGAGGCAACGGTCTGGAGCACGATGGCCGTATGTAAAGACGGGAACCAAAAGCCCGCCATCGGTTTTCCCATTACCAATGTCAAAACCTACCTGCTAGACGTCCACCTTCAGCCTGTCCCTGTCGGTGTGCCTGGAGAGCTGTGCATTGCTGGTGCCGGCTTGGCCCGTGGGTACCTCAACCGTCCGGAACTGACCGCCGAGCTGTTCATTCCGCATCCCTTCAGCGACGAACCGGGCGCGCGTCTGTATAAGACAGGAGACCGAGCCCGCTACCTACCCGACGGCAGCATCGAATTCCTCGGTCGTACCGATCATCAGGTGAAGCTCCGCGCTTTCCGCATTGAGCTTGGGGAGATTGAGGCGACGCTGGGACAACACGCTGCCGTCCAACGGGCTATAGTGATGGCCAAGGAAGGAGTATCGGGCGAAAAGCGCCTGATCGCCTACGTGCTGCAGGATCCACGATATCAGGAGTCGGAGGAGCAGCAAAGGGACTGGTGCGCTGAACAGATCTCGCGATGGCAAACGCTCCACGATGAGACCTATGGCCGACCCCCTTCCCATCCTGACCCGACGTTCAATATCGTCGGTTGGAATAATAGCTACACCAATCTGCCTCTTTCGGAAGCAGAGATGCGTGTCTGGCTGGACGATACCGTCGACCGGATTCTTGGTCTGCGTCCGAGCCGAGTGCTGGAGATCGGCTGTGGAACCGGTCTGCTGCTATTGCGGATTGCTTCCCACTGCACACGCTACTGGGGGACGGACTTCTCGCAAGTCGCTTTAAACTTTATTCGGCAGCAAGTGGCTCTGCAACCGCAAACGTTGTCACACCTTACGCTTTTGCAGAGAACGGCGGACGATTTTGAAGGGATAGAGGCAGAATCGTTCGACGTGGTGGTCCTTAACTCGGTCGTGCAATATCTTCCGAACATCGAGTATCTCGTGCGCGTCTTGGAAGGAGCGCTGCGCGTGGTAAAGCCCGGGGGCTATGTCTTTGTGGGAGATGTGCGCAGCCTGCCGCTGTTGGAGGCGTTCCATACCTCCGTTGCACTCCATCAGGCGCCCGCTTCTCTCTCCAGAGCAGCCTTGAAGCAGCGCGCGCAAAAGCACATGAAGGAAGAAGAAGAGTTGGTCGTTGACCCTGCGTTCTTCATTGCTTTGAAGCAGGAGTTGCCTGGGATTCGGCAGGTAGAAATTTTACCGAAACGCGGTCGCTCGCACAATGAACTGACCCAATTTCGCTACCAGGTGATGATTCACGTAGGCCCTCAGTGCTCTACCTATGCAGATATTCCCTGGTTGAACTGGCAGCAGGAGGGATTAACCCTCCCCTCCGTCTGCCAGTTACTCGATGAGACCGAGCCTGAAATGCTTGGCCTTACGCACGTGCCGAATCGGCGTCTATTCGCAGCCATTAAAACGGTCGCGTGGCTGGCCAGCGACGAGGGGCCGAACACAGCGGGCGAAATGAGAGAGGTCATTAGCAACGCTGGGGATGTCGGGATCGAGCCGGATGACCTATGGGCGTTGCGTCATAAGCTTCCATATGCGATCACGATCAGTTGGGCCCGACACGGCGTAGATGGCTGCTACGAAGTAGTGTTCATACGTCATGCCTCGGGGCGTGTAGAGGAGTCCCAGGAGGCCCTACTCTCATTCCCGGGAGAGGTTTGCATCAAGCCATGGAGCTCATATGCCAACAACCCCTTGCACAGCGTGGTGGCCCGTAAGCTGATGCCGCAGCTGCGGCGTTTCTTGCAGCAGCGGCTGCCCGAGCACATGGTGCCTTCAGCCTTCGTTACTCTGGACGCCCTGCCGCTGACGCCCAGCGGCAAGATAGATCGCCGAGCACTGCCGACCCCTGATCATACGCGCCCCGGGTTAGAGCCAGACTTCGTGACCCCCCGCACGCCTGTGGAGCAGGCACTCATCGATATCTGGTCGGAGGTTCTCGGTCTCGACCAAGTGGGCATTCACGATGATTTCTTCGAGTTGGGAGGGCACTCGTTGCTGGCCACCCAGGTCATTTCGCGAGTGCGCGATGCCTTACAACTTGATGTACCCCTGCGCCGCCTCTTTGAAACGTCCACCGTAGCGGGCCTGGCCCAGATCATCGAAACGGCTTACCACACGGAGTCGCAGGATCAACCAATCACGCGCGCATCGCGGAACGAGGAGTTGCCGCTGTCCTTTGCCCAGCAGCGGTTATGGTTCCTCAATCAATTGGAGCCTGATAGTCCGTTCTACAACATCGCTGCTAGCATCCGCCTTGTGGGTCCGCTTAACGTGGCGGTATTAGAGCAGAGCCTGAACGAAATCATCAGGCGCCACGAAGCCTTGCGCACCACCTTTCCCTCTGTCGACGGGCGGCTGTTCCAGGTCGTCTCCGAAAACAAAACCCTGGCGCTACCGGTTATAGACCTCCAAGCGCGTCCGGAGACTAAGAGAGAGGCCAAGGCCCAGAGGGTGACCGCAGAGGAGGCTAAGCGCCCTTTCGGCTTAGGCCAGGGGCCATTGCTGCGGACGGTCTTGCTGCGACGTGGCGAGCGGGAACACGTACTCCTGCTAACAATGCACCACATCGTCTCCGACGGTTGGTCCATGGGCGTGTTCACCCGAGAGCTGGGGGCACTTTACGAGGCCTTCGAGACTGGGCGTCCCTCGCCTCTCCCTGAGCTGCCCATTCAGTATGCAGATTTTGCTGTTTGGCAGCGGCAGTGGCTGCAAGGGAGCGTTCTAGAATCTCTGCTTAGCTACTGGAAGCAGCAGTTGAACGGCAGTCCAGCCGTATTAGAACTACCCACAGATCGCCCGCGACCGAAGGTGCAGACTTACCAGGGTGCCACCCACTGCTTCGTTCTTTCCACATCCCTATCCGAGGGCCTTAAAGCGCTAAGCCGCCGGGAGGGAGCTACGCTGTTCACGACACTGCTGGCGGGGTTCAAAACCTTGCTGTATCGCTACACGGGGCAAGAGGACGTTGTCGTCGGAGCCCCGATAGCCAATCGCAACCGAGCTGAGATAGAGGACCTAATCGGGTTCTTTGTCAACACGCTGGTGCTGCGCACCGACTTGTCGGGCAACCCGAGTTTCCAGGAACTGTTGGGGAGGGTATGCGAGGTTGTCCTCGGTGCTCACGCTCACCAAGATCTTCCCTTTGAAAAACTCGTGGCGGAACTTGAGCCGGAGCGAGGCCTGAGCCGCACGCCGCTATTCCAGGTAATGTTTGCTCTGCAGAACGCCCCAAGGCAGCCTCTGAAGCTTCCGGAGCTGACCGTGATTCTGACGGAGACGGGGAGCGAGACAGCGAAGTTTGATTTAACCCTGTCCATGGCTGAGACTGATCAGGGACTGATCGGTTCGCTGGAGTATAACACCGATCTGTTTAATCCCGCCACGATCACCCGAATGGTCGGGCATTTCCTAACCTTACTGAAAGGGGTCGTTGGCACACCTGAACAGCGCATCGCCGATCTGCCGCTTTTGACAGAGGCCGAGCGGCATCAACTACTGGTGGAGTGGAATCGCACCCAGGCGGATTATCCGCAGGAGGCGTGCGTCCATCAGCTGTTCGAGCTTCAGGTTGAGCGCTCTCCCGACGCTATTGCGGTGGTCTTTGAGAAGGAGCAGCTTAGTTACCAGGAGCTTAACCGGCAGTCGAATCAGCTAGCCCATCACTTGCAGGGAGTCGGAGTCGGACCAGAAGTAATGGTAGGGATCTGCGTCGAGCCCTCGCTGAAGATGTTGGTGGGCCTCTTAGGCATTCTCAAGGCCGCTGGAACCTATGTGCCACTGGACCCGGCATATCCACTGGAGCGGTTGGCATTCATGCTCGAGAATGCAAATGTCCCAGTGCTGCTCACACAGGCACGGTTGGCGGAGAAGCTGCCTGAGCACAAGGCCAATCTGGTCTTCTTGGACAGGGACTGGGAGGTAATAGCCCAGCGGAGAGTGGATAACCCAGTCAATCGGGCGATGGCCGAAAATCCGGCATATACCATCTACACCTCTGGTTCCGTTGGCAGACCCAAAGGCGTAGAAATTAGACATCGTAGCTTAGTAAATCTCATCAGCTGGCACAACCGTGTCTATAACGTGACGTCCGCAGATCGGGCCACTCAAATAGCAAACATATCGTTTGACGCATCTGCATGGGAGATATGGCCTTACTTGGCTGCAGGTTCGAGCATACACATTCTGAATGAAGAGGTTCGTACCTCTCCATCAAAGCTCTTAAGGGTGCTTGCCGCCAAGGAAATAACCGTCTCTTTTCTGCCAACGCCCCTTGCAGAGGTTGTTCTTGAAGAGCAGTGGCCAGCGGGAATGGTCTTGAGAGACTTATTGACGGGGGGCGATAAGTTACACCGAGCGCCTCGACAAGCGCAATCCTCCCGTCTGATAAACCACTATGGGCCGACGGAGAACACTGTCGTCACAACTTCCGGCATCGTCGGATCTGGACAGGAAGCCCCTATGGTGCCACCCATTGGCCGGCCGATTGCCAACACGCAAATCTATCTGCTGGACCCTCAACTGCAGCCTGTGCCAATCGGCGTCCCGGGCGAGCTACACATCGGTG
>JAKEER010000759.1 GCA_022616615.1 Acidobacteriota bacterium | reverse complement strand
CTCGATACGGGAGATCAAGGTTGTCTGACGACCCGCCCCCAGATTGGACATTCTAGCGACTTACATCTATCTGGAGTGCTGCGGCAGAGCACAGAGACGACGGCCCTTTGGCTCCAATCCGCATAATACGCTCTGCTGACGGCTTTCGGCGATTGCCACGATCCAAAGCGGCGTCGCGCTCCGCTTGGCGCCGCAGTCCAAAGGGAAGTTGGATTTGCAGTACTCCGCAGCAGCGGGGTGCCACGCTTCTTCCTCTTCGCAACGTGGTTCTTCCCCGCCAACTCGTTGATCACAGTAGATTGCCTTCGAAAAGCAGGAAGCCGGCATTGAAATGTGTGGCATCCCTCCGGGTACTTTCATTTCCGTTTAGAGCCTTTCAAAGTGAAGACCAGCCCCTCTCTTGTACTCAGCGAGGGGATTTGGTTCCAGGGTTGCAGCGGTAAAACCATGAAGGTCGAGGGATAGCAACAAGCACGGAGTCTGAAAAAAAACTTATCATAGTGCCCAAAGTTAAGAGGAAACAGAAAAGGAGAGAAAGATGACAAATCGATCCACAACCCAAGCTTCCGCGGTGTTGCAGCCGGTAAGCATACAAACAAACCCCACAGCCGTTATTGATCGCACAAGAGAGGTCTACGAGTCGCTTTCGCGACCTGCCTACGATCTCTTTGAAAGCCGCAGCCACCAACACGGGCATGACCTTGAAGACTGGCTCTGCGCCGAGTCGGAGTTGCTCTGTCCCGTTCCGATTGAAATCAAATGGTCCAGTGAACAGGTAACGGTGCGCGCCGAAGTGCCTGGCTTCACAGCGCCAGAAATCGAGATCAGCGCAGAGCCACGGCGGCTGTTCATCAGCGGAAAGAGGACGCTCAGTGCTGAACAAACAACGGAGGAGACCGCTTGCACCGAGCAGCGATCCAAAGAAATGTTTCGTGAGATAGAACTGCCTGCTGAAGTTGATCCGTCGCAAGCGACGGCCATACTCAAGGATGGGGTTCTGAACATCACGCTGCCAAAAACCGTGTCCAGCCAGGCAGCACGCGCGTAGATCAAGCAGGAGTGACCCCATTCGTTAGCCGGGATTTGCTTATGATTAATGCGGCGTTTGCTTGAATGGAAGCCTTGTCCCTCCGAGAAACTGCCTTATAGCCAAGGCGTGCCAATTGACCCTGGTGTGGCGTGGTAGCGGTTATGGAAAGCGACAGCCTGCCATTATCAATAATAATGGCTGTCTGACTTCATTATTTGTTCAGGAGGTTAGACTATCCCTAATGAAGAAGAGAGCCTACATCGCAATCTCTACCGTTCCGCTCGTGGCCTTTTTAGCGTTTTCGCACTACGTCAATTCACTCGAGCCCTTCAGTGCTCTGTTTGCCGCTCCCCTTCTGTTCTTGCCCTTAATTCTTAGCCTTGCCATTGGCTGTGCCGGTATTGTGCTGGTCATCCAAGCTGCGCGGCGAAGGGAAAAGTTGCTTGCTTTGACGCTGGCAACTCTGTTGGCGAGCTCGGTTAACCTTTGGTTCCTTGGCGGGTTCTGGATTCAAGCAATCAAGGAAACGTTGTAAGACGTCGAAGCATGATTCGTAATTATCGCCCAAACCAAAAGCAAGAGGTTAGGGGCCTCAGCAAAACTCTCAGGCCGAACAGGAAGAAAGAGCATGAATAGAAGCAACTGGCTGAGGTTTGGTAGAAGGTCGAAGATCGGTCTGAAAGAGATCAGCCGGAAAAGGTCTTTGGCGAATCGGATTGTGTTGTGTGCCGACTGCGACACCAATCGGGCCCTAGCGGCTTCGTCTTCTGGGAATCTGATCTGCTCGAGTTGCGGTTCGGGAAATTGGATGTTTGTCGCGGCCCCTATTATTGCGAACTTTAAGGAATACAATGAACAAAAAATCCAGGAGCGCATTGCAGTGGACCGTTATATTGCTGGGTTGGAAAGAGAAGAATTCCTAACTCGCCAGGGTGCGCTGGTTCGAGAGTGGCTGCCTGAAATAGATTAAGGAGTCTGGAGTCTGGTCGGGATCATCCAGCGCTGCAGTGGCTGTTTTTGGCTATTTCTGGTCACCACAACATTTTTTTATGGGGGAATAGCCCTTGAGCAAAAAGATGAAAATCTTGATCGCTTACGACGGTTCCAGTTGCGCTGATGCGGCGCTCGTGGATTTGCAACGCGCCGGTTTACCTGGTGACGTGGAAGCCCTTGTCATTTCGGTGGCCGATGTCTGGCTATGGCCCGGATCAAACCAGGCGGCGGCAGAATCTTCTTCGGCAATGCTGGAAATGGCCAGTGTAACAAGAGCGCGCCAACGGGCGTTACAGGCCGTGGAAGAAGCTCGGGCTCTGGCGTTACAGGGGAGCGAACGTGTCGGGACAAAGTTTCCATCCTGGACAGTACAGGCCGAAGCCTATGGTGAATCGCCCGCCTGGGCAATCATCAGAAAGGCCCATGATTGGAAGGCGGACCTTGTCGTGGTGGGGTCACACGGCCGGTCGGCGTTTGGCAGACTCATTCTTGGCAGTGTTTCACAGAAAGTTGTGACGGAGGCAAGCCGTTCTGTGCGGGTCGGGCGAGGCCGCGTCTTACCCAGTAATTCTCCAGTGCGGATCGTCATTGGCGTGGACGGCTCACCCGGCTCTGAAGTGGCGGTGCGCGCCGTTACGGGCCGCAGTTGGCCAGCCAGCAGCCAGGCGCGAGTGATCGGTGTACTCGACTCCATGATGGTAACAGCCATGGAGCAGGATGAAGAGGTTGACCAGGACGAGTGGGCCTGGGCGCGCAAGAGGGTTGAGGCATCAGAGGAAACGTTGCGTGCCTCGGGACTGGTTGTCTCCTCCGTGGTCAAGGAAGGCGACCCCAAACAGGTGCTCATCGATGAAGCCGAGCAGTGGGAAGCGGATTGTATCTTTGTCGGGGCGAGAGGACTCAGAAGCTTCGAGAGATTCCTGCTGGGCAGCGTATCAACGGCCGTCGTAGCCAGGGCTCACTGCTCGGTTGAAGTTGTTCGCACAGGGCAATAGCCAGTTGCCTAGTTACGATGCTGTGAAGGAGTCAGCTTCATGCCCAGTCAAGATTACCGAACTGAAGCGGATTCGCTGGGGGAGGTTCGCGTGCCTGCCAATGCCCTTTATATGGCGCAGACGCAACGAGCCGTGGAAAACTTCCCCATCAGCGGCCTGCGCTTTGGACGCTCGTTTATCCGGGCCCTGGGTCTGATCAAATCGGCGGCTGCAGCTGTCAGCTCGGAACTGGGCTTGATCGACGGCGACATTGCAAACGCCATCCGGCGTGCTGCGGCCGAAGTCATCGACGGCCGGCATGACGATCAGTTTCCGATCGACATTTTCCAGACAGGATCGGGAACCTCGACCAATATGAATGCCAACGAAGTCATTGCGACTCGCGCCCAGCAGTTGGTTGAAGGCACTAAGATCCACCCGAACGATCATGTCAATGTGTGCCAGTCCTCCAACGATGTCATCCCGGCTGCCATTCACATAGCGGCTGTGCTGGAAAGTCAGGAACGGCTTCTCCCCGCTCTAGGCCACTTGCATGGAGTTCTTGTCAAGAAGGCTCGGGAAACTGACGATGTCGTCAAGACCGGACGGACCCATTTAATGGACGCGATGCCCATTCGCCTCAGCCAGCAAATTGGAGGATGGGCTTCGCAGATTGATCACAGCATCGATCGCATTCTGGGAGTCTTGCCGAGGACGGGAGAATTGGCCTTGGGAGGGACGGCCGTCGGCACGGGCATCAATGCTCATCCTGAATTCGGCTCTCGCATGGCGGCTACGCTTTCGGAAATGACGGGAGGCACTTTCGTCGAAGCCCCGGATCACTTCGAGGCTCAAGCCGCCCAGGATGGCGCTGTCGAACTGAGCGGCCAGCTCAAGACCTTAGCCATTTCTTTGATGAAGATTGCTAACGATCTGCGCTGGATGAACTCTGGTCCGCAGGCTGGACTGGCCGAAATCGCTTTACCCGCGCTCCAGCCCGGCAGTTCCATCATGCCCGGAAAGATCAACCCGGTCATCCCCGAGGCTGTCATGATGGTGGCCGCTCAGGTCATCGGCAATGACGCAGCGATCACGGTGGCAGCCAGCCATGGCAATTTTGAGTTGCTGGTGATGCTGCCCGTGATCGCGCACAACTTGTTACAGAGCCTGGAAATTTTGGCCAACGCGAGCCGGGTGCTCGCTGACAAAGCTGTGAACGGCTTCACGGTCAACCGGGAGGCCATTGCGGAGCTGGTTGAGAAGAACCCGATCATGGTGACCGCACTCAATCCCGTCATCGGCTACGAGCTGGGCGCCAAGATCGCCAAGCAAGCCTATGCTCAGGGTCGCCAGGTCAAGGAGGTTGCTGCCGAGCACACCCAGCTGTCGTCGGAAGAGTTAGCCCGGTTGCTGGACCCGCGCGAACTCACACTCGGCGGCATCAAGGGAGGAGCGGGAGGCGGATAATCGGAGGTCCGGGAAGGCGAACGGCAGCTGCCGGGCATCATGATTGTGTTGACGATGGCTGATTATCTGACCAGAGACCGGCTGGCCCACTCTTCATGGGGAGCCAGAGGTTTTCTCTGCGCCTTACTGTCTTTGCAGCCGGTTCTTGCAGGTCAATAGACATTGCCTTCGGTTGCTTCGGTTGCCTATCCATTGACAGTTTTCGGGAACCTTGAGTTAATCCCAACAGGCTGAGTTTGATAACATCTGTCCACAAAATGCGAGGAGGGTTTCCTATGAAAACAATGAGTATCATGGCGTTCCTGGCGACGGTAATGGGTGCGAGTATAGCTTCCGCCGCTGAATCCAAAGAAGCTGAACGCCTGCAGGCAGCGGCCAGGGTCTTTCAGGAAGTGATGGACACTCCAGATAAGGCGATTCCGCAGGACTTGTTGGAGCGTTGCGAATGCGTGGCCATTGTTCCTTCGATGAAGAAAGGAGGATTCATTTTCGGCGGTCGTTACGGCAAGGGTGTCGTGAGTTGCCGAAAAGAACAGGGCGCTGGCCCTTGGGGTCCCCCTGCAATGATCACAGTGAAGGGAGGCAGCTTTGGTCTGCAGATCGGCGGGGCAGCGGTGGACGTGGTGATGCTGGTCATGGATCGCGACGGGGTTAACAGCTTGTTGAAAGATAAATTCACTCTGGGTGGCGATGCATCGGTGGCTGGCGGTCCGGTGGGCCGCGCGGCGACTGCGCAAACCGACGCTTACATGAAGGCCAAAATGATCAGCTACTCCAGGAGTCGCGGGGTATTTGCCGGTTTGGAGTTGAAAGGCGCGGTAGTAACTCAGGATCGAAAAGCGAATCGATCGCTTTATGGGAAGCCCATTGGGGCGAAAGAGCTGCTAATGCAAGGAGATGTCGCTATTCCTACCCAGGCCGAGTCCTTGATTCAGACCTTGACGAAACATTCTCCGGCACGGAATCGGAAGCCGTTGTGATGGGCACGCGGAACGCCGTTGAAAGGCGTTCCTTAGAAGGAGGAAATTATGAGAGAGATTCTTTCCAGCATTGCGCTTTGGTTGCTGGCCGCAAGCTTGCTTTTCGGACAGACCACAGCACACGTGCAGAAGGCTGAGCTATCCGTACCTTTTGGTGCAGTCTCGGGTAAGATCGTCGTAGCCGGGGACCATCTGGTCTTTATTGATGAGCAGAAGCCCGAGATGTCCTTTGTGATCACGAAGCCTGGGGTTCGGAACCTGGACGCCCACGAAAAGATCGTAACACTGGATTTAGACCGCCCCATTCGAGATCGATCAGGGGAGAGATCCCGGACTCTGGTCAACAAGCAGCCAGAACAACTCAACGTTTTCAGCGTTGCTCGACTTCGCCACAGTAACCTCCGATGGTTGCCCAGCATTTCCTGACACCATTCTATCAACCGCCCGGCCTGGGGATAATCGGGCCGCCGTGGCGCCTCCCATGCACAGGTGGTTGCGCCTCATCATCTTGTTACGGGTGTTGAAGGGAGCGGTCGTCGCCCCGTTCCTGGATGATGCCACGCACGCATGAGAGCGAATCCTTCCCTTCCGAAGTCGCGGGCGTTTACGATTGCCCGCTTTTTTCGCTCTGGACGCGCGCGATCGTATCCAGTGCCAAGGACGAATGTGCGTAGGCGCCACCGGCACGCATCTCTGCGGCAACCCAGATGGCTTCCATGATCTCTTCCGCCGTCGCACCCTGCTGGAGAGCGGCACTGGTATGTCCGCGAATGCAGTACGGGCATTGCGTCACGTGAGCCACGGCCACGGCGATCAACTGCTTCGTCTTTGCGGGAAGCGCCCCTTCGGCAAACACGCTCTGACTGAACGCTTTGAAGGCCTCGGCAGGTTTGGGGGCCAGGCTCTTACGTTGCTCGGCGCGTTCCTTGGTCAGCGACGGGTAAATCTGGTCTTGCTTGGACATGACTCAGACTCCTTTTGCGTTGGCTATGAACGGCTGGCTGATGTCCTGTTCTGAGCGATGAGCTTGAGCAGCGTCATCTGCGGCTCGGCGAATTTCTTGATGCCCTCCTCCATCAACGCGCGCCCCTCCCACCATGATCGCCCATCGTCCCGGCTGATGAATAACCTGCTGGGCTCCGTCCCGGCGTGGATGGCGGCGCCCCAGGGGAAGCGCCGCTCGTCGTACACTTTCCGGAACTGCAGGTCACCGTGGTTAGCGGCCCTGGCTGGCGTGCACTTCCCCAGCTTCTTTCTGCCAGGCTGCGGCGCCGCCCGTGTAGCGCGAAACGGCTGTGAATCCCGCTGCTTCCAATTTCTTGGCCGCCTTTTCCGAGGAGTCGCATTGCTGGCTGGCGCAGTACACGACGACCGGCTTGCCCTTGCCACCAGCCGCTTGCTCCACGCGCGCCGCGAAATCGCCGCTTTCCAGCGGAACGTTGATCGCGCCAGGAATCTTCGTCTTCTCAAAAGCCTCGGGGCTCAGCGTGTTGACCAGGGTGAGGCCTCCTTCATTGTCGCACCGGGCCTTGAGTTCGCCGGTCGTGATCGTTTTCATTGCGTTTCTACCTGCTTGCGAGTGGGCCTCTACAAACCAGAGCCACTTGTCGATGCCTTGCGAGACTTCTGTGAGCAAATCGGCAGTGCCGGTATCTTGCAGTTCTGCGGACTCGTCGACAGCTTTTCGAACAGCTTTGCCGAATCCTGCGATTGCCGTGGAGAGGGCTTCTACGTGGTCCTTCCCATCGGCAATCGTCAGCGGATACTCATTGAGTGTTGACCGCTGCGCAATCACCATTGCCGTTCCTTCAGCGACGCCGCCCAATTGAACCGCGCGCTCGGCAATGAGGTCGGCATGCGCTTCAACCCCCTCGGCAACATCATCGAAGAGTTCATGCAGAGCAATGAAACTGGGACCTTTTACGTTCCAGTGAGCTTGCTTGGCCTGGGTTTGCAAGTCGATGCAATCGGCCAAGCGGCTGTTCAAAAGTTCGATCAGCTTCTTTCGGTTTCCTTCGGGCAGATCGTTCTTAGTCTTATACATAGCGTCCTCCTTTAAGGATTCGTGATCGGTTTCTCCATGAGTCGCATATTCATTTCAGCTTTCAACTCAGGCAGTGGTTGCCAAACTTGCTCGATGCTCAATATCCCGTCATCTGTTTGCAAGAGCCGATCCAAAGTCCCTCCTTGAAATGAAGTCCACGCCTGTAAATGGTTTTGAGCCGGATTCCAAATCAATGGAGAGCTGATAAGGGATGCCACACCCTGAGCGCAGATCGATCAGTTGTTGTTCTTAACCCAAAGGAATCAAGAAAGTCATCGGTCAGGGAACAAGTGGCTGGAGGAAGAAACGTGGCACCGTGCTCGGTGTTAGATCTACGAGAGAAGTTCTGAAGCTGGCAAGAAAGGTGACCCCCAAATAACATCCCCGCGCAAGCCAATCGCATTCAGGTGGTGTACCGGCGGATGAACTACTTTCCCATCTCCACTCCCCAGAAGACAAGCTGCTCAAGGAAGGCAGAGGGACTTATTCAAGAAGTTTGGGGGAGGACGACCTCATGAGAACTCTGCCGAGGACAGCATTCACGACTCGGTCGCACCGCGACAGGTGGAACTCAAACGCGGAAGGCGTGGTAGAACCGACACGGGAATAGAGGTCCGTTTGCAGTAGGCCACGCGCCCGATGAAGGCGGGTCTTGATTACTTCTTCGGTCACACCGAGAGCTTCGGCGGTCTCTGCCGTGCTCATCTCCTCTATCTCCCGCATTACGAATACCGAGCGGTAAGCCTGGGGAAGGGCGTCTACGGCCGCTTCCAGGAGGACTTGCATCTGCTTTCCAAACAGTTGTTCTTCCGGGGAACGGGTGTTTGACATAGGTTCCGGCCTCATGTCTGTCTCCGAATCGACCTCAGAGTCGAGGGTTTCCAGCCGCCCAGCTTTGCGCAGGCGAGCGAGAGCTTCGTGAACAGCAATTCTCGTCAGCCAGGTCGAGAATTTGGCCCGGTTCTCAAACTGGTCCAGATGCATGTAGGCACGGACATACGCTTCCTGCATCACTTCTTCGGCTTCGGTGTCGTTCCCCAAGATCGCCCGGGCCACGCGGTAGACTCGCTGGTTGTGCCGCCGCATAAGGATTTCAAATAATGCAGCTTCGCCTCCACAAACGCGCGCCACCACCTTTTCGTCCGTAATCGCAGCGAGGTTCGTCAGTGCCAGGGCAGCGGTGTGGCCGGGACCATGCATTGCCAAACTCTCCTCCTACTCCATTAGAGGTAGTTTAGGGCAAAAGGTTACAAGTTACTGCAGATTTTTCCCAGGGTTCCGTCGAAGTCCCGTTACTGGGAGGCGGCGTCAGTAACCAATAGCAAATCGGGTGTTGCCGGACTGTTGATCAACTTGGATGGTGGCCGTGAGATTTTTTCGCTGTGGTTCTTTGTCACCTTTTGCCGGTTCGTTACTCAGTATAGGTGGGACCAAAAAACGTGATGAGGTGCAAAAACAATGAATCCCAATACTAGAGGTCTGAATTCAGCATGGTGGGCGCTGCGAATCGGGTTAGGTGTGGGGCCGTTCCTCGCCGGCCTGGACAAGTTCTTCAACATTCTCACTGACTGGGGAATGTACCTTAGCCCGATCGCGGAGGAGCTGCTCCCGATGAGCGCCACAGCCTTCATGCGCACGGTAGGCGTGGTGGAGATGCTGGTCGGCTTGGCTATCCTGACTCGTTGGACGCGGCTCGGCGGCTACGTTGCCGCCGGTTGGCTGGTAGCCATTGCCGCCAACTTGGTGACAACCGGCATGTTCCTCGACCTGGCCGTGCGTGACGTTGAGATTGCTCTGGCAGCGTATACCCTGGCGCGCCTGACTGAGGCGCGTCAGACGGCTGATGCTACCAGCCCGGTTCCGATGCCTGAGGCGGTCGGATTGCGGGGCCCCCGGACTGCAGCGTGAAACTTCATCCACAACACTTTAAAAGGAGAACTTCGTGAAGACAGCGTTTTTTCTAATCACACTGGCTCTTGCCTTTCCGTTCTCAGCATCCGCGGAAACCTGGAAGAACGTGGCCATCGTGGACACCATGTGTAGCGTGAAGGCAAAGGCAGACCCGGACAAGCATACGACGAAATGTGCTCTTGCCTGTGCCGAGAGTGGTTTCGGTATTCTGGCCCCTGATAGCTCCTACTTGAAGTTCGACGACGCGGGCAGCCAAAAGGTGGTTGCCGCTCTGAAAAACACCAAGAAGGCAGACCGTCTCCGCGGGACCGTCACCGGCGAACGCGATGGCGAGACCATCAAAGTGCAGTCGTTTTCTCTCGATTAGGGCCGTCCGAGAGGCCTCGTGTAGCGGGCTGGGCGCGGCGGTAGCAACTTTTCACTCTGAATCGCCCTCGCTCCGAAGGCGAGGCGGCCAACTTACCAAGCGGCCACCATTCCTTGACTAGCCTCAGCGACAATGACAGACGCAAGGGAAAGGCCGAAAGCCCCAGAGAAAATGTTGATGCTTGAAACAAAAGCAGAAGCCTTGATTCCTTCCTTGGAGTTTCACGCTCACTGTCGTGCGCTCTCGTCGGCCTTTCGCGGCAAGTTGTGCGCGGAACTCAGCCGGCAGGGTGGTCGACGTTATGAGGCGGGCGAGACCGTGTACGCAGAAGGTGATCTTGCGCAGAGCATCTACTTCGCTAAACGGGGACTAGTCAAGACCAGCGTGATCACCGCCGCCGGTGAGGAATTGGGTTTACAGCTGCACGCGGCAGGTGATGTCTTCGGGGAGCTTTGCTTCTGCAGTGGCGAGCGGCGCGAACGGGCGATCACGATGGAGTCCAGTGAATTGGTACAGATCTTCGCTGGAACACTGGTTGCTCAGTTACAGCAGAGCCCCGAAGCGCTGACAACTTTTCTGGGTCTGGTTTGTGAGCGGCTTTCGGAATCCTATGACCGCCTGGCCATGCTCAGCTTCGATGATACAACGACGCGCCTCGGGCGCACGCTGATCAAGCTGGGGACGCAGCTCGGCCGGCCAACCGTTGGCGGCGTCGAGATCCCTCACTACGTTCGTCAGGAAGATTTGGCTGAAATGATCGGGGCCAGCCGCGAGGTCGTTTCCAGTTTGCTAAACCGGCTGCGGAAATTGCAGCTCGTCGAGTACCGACGCAAAGGGCGACTCCTGATTCGCACTTCCGCCCTATTGGACTACTTGGAGCGTGCGGGGCGTACGAGGCGCGATTAGGTCGGCCGCGGCGGCGTTTGTAAGCTGCATCACTTTTCCTGACTCATCGATGTCATATCATTTCGGGCCAAACTCTAAGGATCTTTGAAGGAGGCTTACATGAACGGTACCTTGCGGCTGTGGAGTGTGCTCTTTGTTGCCGCCTTGCTGTTTGCAGGGCTTAAATTCGGAGCAAGCGGAACTCTCGCACGCGACGACAGCCGGAACGATGGCGATGGAAAAAACACGTCGAAGTTCGACAAGGTCATTCGCAAGAACGCAGGTGCTTTGCTCGACGATGGAAAACGCATCTTCCGGTTTGACACCTTCGGTGACGAAGGTTTCTGGGGTGACACGCTAAGGCTGCACCAAGCGATTGCCGGGGCCAATCATGGCGGGGTGGGCCCGGGTGTCACTCCTCGCACCGCCCTCGCGGTGGGGCTAAAGGTCGATTCCGATTCGCTGCCAGAACCCCTGATCGCTGCGTTAAAAAAGGGTCAAGTCAACCTCGACGACCCGGCCACGACACTAGCTCTGCTGAAGCTGAATGCAGTCGTTGGCGTAACCGGCTTTTTCAACGGGCAAGGGAAGCTGAGTTCCATGGGGATTCAGTGTGCCTTCTGCCATTCCACTGTGGACGATTCCCTGGCTGCGGGCATCGGCAAACGGCTGGATGGCTGGCCGAACCGAGACCTGAACGTCGGCGCAATCGTCAGCTTGGCTCCAAACCTGCAACCGTTCACGGACCTGCTCGGAGCGGACGCCGTCGCAGTGCGGCGCGTCCTTGCAACCTGGGGGCCGGGGAAGTTTGACGCCGAGCTTTTCATAGACGGCAAGGCGTTCCAGCCTGACGGCAGGTCGGCTGCGACCTTGATTCCGCCCGCGTATGGCCTGGCTGGGGTGAACCTGCACACCTACACCGGCTGGGGTTCCGTCAGTCACTGGAATGCT
>JAKEER010000758.1 GCA_022616615.1 Acidobacteriota bacterium | reverse complement strand
GGTGTGACCGGGATGGTAGGACGCCGTGCCAGCCTGCGTGACAATGAGCGACAGAACGTTGCGGTCGAGCACGGGTAGCCTCTGGATCTGCTCTGCGCTCAGCGTAGTGGATACCTCGGCGTTGCCAGTTTGCACCGTCAGGTCGCGCGCTTCTACTTCCACGACCTCTGACAGGGGACTCAGCTGCAGCAGAATCGGTGGCAAAGTTGTTTCCCGAGAAGGATCGATCTTAACGCCTCTGAAGGTCCTGCTTGTGAATCCCGGCTTCTGCACCTGCAAGTCAAAGAGGCCAACGGGAACGCCGACCAGCGTGAACCCGCCGTCGCGACTCGTTTCCGAAGCTAATACCGTTTCCCGGCCGCCCGCCAGCGTCAACCGGATGGCGGCGTTAGGAACGCCGCTGCGCGAGGTGTCCTGCACGACGCTACTTAAGCGTCCCGTCCCCTGAGCAAACAGAGGGCGAGATATCAACCATACGGCTAGAAAGAAGAACGCAGCTCTTCGGCGAGTTGACATCGGGTTCTTTGAGAATAGCTGATGAATGTGGGAGGCGCTGTCCCGGCGGCGACCCGGAAGGTGTGATGATTGAAGAAAGATCGCCGCCCGCGTGTCAGCGGACACGCGGGCGTCTCCCACATGCTCATCTGCCGTAGCGTCGCACAGTGGCATGAAAGGCTCCCCTACCACTGACTCGACACGAAGCGTGCGTTTGACGCAGCCGTCCTGGGAGCGCGGGCGTCCCGCCCGCCTCGGAGCGGCTGGAGGCCGCGCCGATGGCCTGCGGCCACAATTGCGGGCGGGACGCCCGCGCTCCCGGGGGGGACGATTCGCCAGGGAGGAGTGGGTTGGACCAGCCCCTACCGGCTCCAGGCCCTCGGCAACGCCGTTGTCAGCCAAGGAACATAGGTGATGCATAGTACACCCACCAGGAGCACCAATAGAATTGGAATGATCGAGCGTGCCACCTCCGCCAAGGGTTTGGAAAATCGGTACGACGCGAGAAAGAGATTCATTCCCACCGGAGGTGTCAGATAACCCAATTCCAAGTTTGCCAGAAAAATGATTCCCAGATGAATCGGGTCGACTCCGAACGCCAATCCCATGGGTACAATCAGCGGCACTACAACCACGATGGCCGAGAAGATATCCATCAGGCAGCCGACCACCAGCAGGAACAAATTCAGCAGAAGAAGAAACACCCAGCGCGATTGAATCGAGCCCGTCACCCATTCGACAGCCCGCTCCGCAATCTGCGCGTCGACCAGGTAGTTCGTAAACCCAAGAGCGACCCCAAGGATCAAAAGAACTCCGCCAACCAGCAAGCCACACTCAGTCATCACTCGGGCAGCGTCCCGGGTCACCTTCAGGTCGCCGTAAATGAACGTCTCGACAACCCAGGCATAGAGCGCCGTTAGTGCCGCAGCCTCCACGGGTGTGGCAATCCCGCCAAACAGGCCCGCAAAGGCGACGGCAGGCAAGAGCAATTCCCATTTCGCGTCCCACATCGCCTGCTTAGCCTCTCGCCGATCGAAAGAGCGTCCTTCGCCTGTCACCTTCGGTCCTTGAGTCATGCCCCACCAAGCTGTGAGAGCCACCATCAGGATGCCCGGAACGATGCCGCCGAGGAACATATCTTCAATACTAATCTTAGCGACAATAGCGTAAAGAATGAGCGGCAAGCAGGGAGGGAACAGCAAGCCCACCGAGCCCGCTCCTGTCAACAAGCCTAGCGAGGACTTGGGTGAATAACCAGCTGACAGCAACACAGGCATCAGCAGTCCACCCAGCGCCAGAATGGTGACGCCGGAAGCTCCCGTAAAAGACGTGAAGAAAGCACAGACCAAGGCTGTCACAATGGCAGGGCCACCACGGAATCTTCCGAGGAGCGCTTGAAAGACTCGAACGAGGCGCCGGGAAGCGCCTCCTTCCGCCAGAAAGTAGCCCGCGAGCGTGAAAAGAGGAATCGTCGGCAGAGAGGGGTTGATAACCAGTCGATAGTGATCGAGGGGAATCGACGCAATGGGCAGATCGGCCCCCCAAAAAAGGATGAGCGCTGCGCCTCCCAACGTGGCAAACACCGGAGCGCCCAGCGAGGTTGCTGCCAACAGCCCAATCAATGCTGGCGCGACCATATCCGCTGGAGACACCGGTGGTCGGACGGCTAACAATATTAGCAGACCAGCCAGCGCTGCGGCCATCGCCCGAGACTTCCAGCTTTCCCCTGCATGGTAAAGCAGTCGCAAAGCCACCAAGCCAAAGCCTACCGGCATCACCAGCTGAACGACCCAGACCGGCAGCCCGTAAGCCAAGATGCTGCCGGCTTCTCGCTCAGTTAGCACAAACTGATAGCTGGCGAAGCAAAGAAATGAACTTATGGCCGCAGCAAAAGCGCCACCAAGCAGAGCCGCCCCAGCCTTCAAGCGGCCTTTCAGAAACGCACTCCCTGTGGAAAGTCCCAGCAAGCGGTTCTCGCGCGCAGCAATGGCGCCTCCGAGCATTCCGATGATCAGTGTCAAGTGTTGGACGAGGGCATTCGAGCCAGAGATGCCGATCCTGAACGAAGCCCTCAAGACAATCTCGGCGAGCGGCAGCACAACCATTGCCGCCAGCGCCAGGGAAACGCTCAGATTTTCCAGCCGGCTAAGCCAGCTGGACTCGGGCGTATCGGCTGCTCTGCTTGGTTCCCAGTGGCCGCTGGCAGGCGTGGCTTGATCGGTCATCTCGCAGGTCACTTTTTGGATGAAGCAGTCTTTCGATACTCCTCGAGGAGGCGGCGCACTTCGTCGAACAGGTCTGCTGGAACAATCGCGCCGCGAATCTTGGAATAAACTTCCTCGGCGGCTTTACGCCAGGCCGCCTCGACCTCGGGAGCGACCACGTGAACCGTGAGGCCGCGCTTTCGCATTGTCTCAACGGCCTGGCTGCTTTCAGCGCGGCTTCTGGCCTTGATCTGCTCGCCCGCTGCCACTGCTGCCTTCAACATGGCGTCACGTGTATCGGGCGGCAGGCTGTCCCAAGTCTTTCTAGCGACGACCGTGCCACCCACCAATGGCGCCCAATTCAGTTCCAGCATGTGGCGGGCAGGACCGTAGAACTGGCCTGCCAAAGCATAGAATGGCGTTGAGGGTACTGCGTTGATCAGGCCTGTTTGCAGGCTCGGCAGGATGTCATTGGTTTCCAGCGGGATCGGCTGATAGCCGCCCGCTTTCATGATGTCCAATTGTTTGGCATCTCCGGCCCAGGCAAACAGCCTCATTCGCTTCAGATCCGCTGGGTAAAGCACCGGCTCTTTCGAGAAGAACCGTACCCAGCCGGCATCTCCCCAAAAGAGCACGACAAAGCCCTTTTCCAGTAGTTTTTTCTCAAGGGTTGGCGCCAGCTTGTGCCGGACATAGTCCACTTCGTCGAGGGAACGAAACATCATGGGCAGGTTCTGCAACGCGCTGACGGAGGAATCGATCTCAGCCAATCCCACAACCGTGAGCATGCCGGCCTGGATCTGGCCGATGCGCATCCGTCGCACCATGTCGGCTTCTCCTCCCATTGAGCCATCCGCAAAGATCGTCAGTGACGCGCCTCCGCCAGGCGCTTGCCGCCACTTCTCTCCCATCGCGAGAAGAATTTGATGGTAAGACGAACCCTTCGGCGCCAAGGTCGCAAGGCGAATCCGCGCTGGCGTCTGCGCCAGGAACATGCAACCCTCCGGCTCGACAATCAGCGCCACCGTCCACGCCCAAACAAACAGCAGACACTTCCTCGCCAGTTCCTGGTTCATGTGTTTTCCTTTTTACTCGACGAACAGCTCATCGATGCGTGAAAGCAGCCAACGCGCCCGTCGCTGCATCACCAGGTTGGCCAAGCGCCACTCCGGTTTGGCATCGGCCTTGATCGCCAGCGCACGGCCAAGCAGCGACTCGAACTCCTTGCGGTCCTGCCTGCCAATCGAAACCGCTTCTGCTAGAGCAACCAGTGGAGAAGCCAGTTGGCTCGAAGAAAGCTCCATGGCCCGTTCGAAATGACGCCGGGAACGCTCGGACGGAGCTCCTTTGCCACTGGGGCGGCTGACTTCGTAGGTAATAAGAAACCCATGAATCGCGCCAGAGTCGTAGTCCTCATCCAGTTGGAGGGCGCGCTCGATGAGCGCCTCGACTGCGGGCAAGTCGGCAATGAGCTCCGGATCATCTTTGGAAAGGGCAATCGCCGATCCCCAAGAAGCTGCGGTCCAATAAAGCAACGGCACATCCGCCAGCATAGCCAGTCCAGCGGCCGCTTTCGGATTTGTTTGGAGCAACGGACCGAAATCGCGGTGGCGAACTTCAAGGCCGCGAATGCCGTAGTTTCTAGCCCGCAGATAGAGACGCCGCGCACGTGACCGCAGCCGGCCTGCCTCAGTGAGATCCCGCGGCTCCATCTCATCGGCTTCTTGCTGAATGAAGGCATAGCTGTATTGTGTAAAGCCGCTCGCAGCCGCCAGCAATAATCCCTTGTGGCGCGGGCTTTCGGCAAGCAGGCTTTCAATCAGCTTTAGGCTGAAAGGCAGCGCACCACGAATCAGCTCCGGGTCGTCATCAGAAGCAAACGTCGTCCCCGTTTCCGCCAGGGCATCGCCCAGCTTGTTGATGGCAAGCCTTCTAATAGAGCAGCCGCACATGAAAAGGACAGCCATTAAGAAAAGCAGCACAGCTCCCCGGACTGCGGTTTGCCGCTCTGCCGGCTTCTTCAGGTTGCGCGTTCTCCATCTGCTTTCCCGGGCAGCGCCCAAATGGCCTCCTGATCGCTTCGCAACGCGAAGCCGAAACGGTTAGGTCGTACCACAATCTTCACTAGACTGTAAAGGTGAAGACCGGGGTGGCGGGCTCGGTCAAAGTCAGAATCAGAGCGTTCAGCCAACCGCTGGCGCAAGCCAGTGGTGGAGGTACTGGGCCGCTTCTTGCTCCCGATGCCGAGTCTAAGCCTCCCACTCAGACTGGCGTCGATGGATTCCGCTCGGTGACGGACCTTCAGGTCTCTCCTTTGAGGCTCGGGACCGCCGTCCCCGCTGGCGGTGCCCTGGGTCAGCATTCCCACCATTTGTTCCCTCTCTCCCAACACGTTTTTTGTGTTGGGGGAGAGGGCTAGGGTGAGGGGGAAGATGCTGCTCATTTGCGAAAGTCACGCTTCCTGCCGAGAAACGTTTAGACAACAACGAAACGCGAGACTCGCCACTCGGCAACGAACGGCCCCCTCACCCACCCCTCACCCACCCCTCTCCCGACCTCTCCCGACCTCTCCCCCCGAATCGCCCAAAGGCGGGCGATTCCGGGGGGAAGAGGAGAAGAATGCGTCGGAACGCTGACCCAGGGCGGCGCGAGGGGGGACGGCGGTGCCGTCGCTCCTGCCCCTCGCTTGCCCTGGGCTACTTTCTGGCGCCCTTCCAGGGCGTTCAGAGGAAGCGGCGGCCTCCTGCCGCTGCACCTCTGGAAAAACGTCCAATCTTCAAACGTGTCTCTTGATGGGCGAGTCCGGACCTTCAGCGCAGTTGAATCGAACTTGCGCGGCATGCTGCGGAAACACAAAGCCAATCCTCGTGCCTGGCTAACCGACGGTGGGCGTTGGTTCGCCAACATCAGCGACACGGGCTACCAGCAGGAGGGACAAAGGAAGTTCGCCCGGCGCGCAAATGTTTAAACCATCCGCAGACCGCAGAACGCGGTCTGCGCTGCAAAATTCTATCCACCGCCAACTCAACTCCCCGACAACACCCACGTGTCTTTGCTGCCGCCCCCTCACCCCCTGGGCGTGTGAAAACTTGCTGCGTGTCCGTCTCCGCAAATCTAACAAGGACGCGGATCGCCGTGTCCCTACCGACTCAACGAGCTTGCCTGCAGAGTAGCGAGCAACCTCAGACCGCCGAGGGACATTCCATTTCGAGTTCACGACTTTCCATTAAGTTTCAGCGTTGACTCGACCACAAACGATGGATAACCTGACTTTGACTTTACAAACTTCAAGACCTTCGTCGAGTCTCTTCGGTTGGCTTCCGGTTCATGGGGAACCCGCCGCAACTTGAGGTGCCAAAAATTGATTTTCTCTCTTTCACACAAGGAGCTAGCTATGCATACTTCCTCGGTCCGAACCATTCTCTGTTTTTGCCTTTCCTCGCTGCTTCTCCTGTTCGTGTTTCCGCCGACACTGCCGGCTCAGTTCGATACCGCCAGCGTGCTGGGCACAATTCGAGATGAATCAGGAGCCGTGCTGGCGGGCGCCACGGTCACGCTGACCAATCAAGCGACTGGCATCTCGGCTACTGCGCAATCCGATGAGAATGGCAACTACGAATTTCTGACGGTGAAGATAGGCACCTACAAGATTGAAGCCACGCTGGCATCGTTCTCAACCGCGCGTCTGGAGAACGTGCGCGTCGCCGTGGGCGCGCGTCAGAGAGTAGATCTCACGATGAAGGTCGGTGAAGTGACGACCACCATCGAAGTTTCCGCATCAGCCGCCTTGCTCGTTGAGACGGACACCAGCGACCGCGGCCAGGTGATCAATCAAAGACAGATCGTTGAGCTGCCCCTGAATGGTCGTAATTACTCGGACCTCGCTTTGCTCACCACCGGCGTTCGCCGCTCGGCTTACGCCTTCGCCAACCCTCCACGCGAAGGGTCCTTCAATGTCAACGGGCAACGCAGCATCTTTAACAACTTCCTGATGGACGGTGTAGACAACAATGGATACGGCACCAGCAATCAGGGCTTCTCGAGTCAGGTTGTCCAGGCGACGCCCGACGCGCTGGCAGAATTCAAAGTAGTGACCAGTGTCATGAGCGCTGAGTTTGGCCGGAGTTCTGGGGCCGTAATTAATGCGTCGATTAAAAGTGGGACCAACGAGTTTCACGGTAGTGCCTGGGAGTTTTTGAGGAACACTTCTCTCAATGCGGCCGGCTATTTTCCTCCGAGAACCGGAAAGCCTGTTTTCCAGCGCAATCAGTTTGGATTGACCTTTGGTGGTCCCATTGTCAAAAATCGGGCCTTCTTTTTCACCAATTGGGAGGGATTTCGCGAACGCCAGAAATTTGCGGTTTTCTCAAATCTACCGACAGTCAACGAGCGTCAGGGGATCTTCACGGTTGATGTTCGCAATCCCCTCACTGGCGAGATGTTCCCTAGGGGAACCGCGATTCCTCAGGATCGTATCACGTCGTTTGCGCGCCGAGTGCTGGCAGATCTGCCCTTGCCGAACACAGGAAGTCCGAACAGTCCCGCCAACAATTTCCAGAATTTGCGGGCCGACAAAAACAACAACGACAAAATTGATTTGAAGCTGGATGGCCAGCTCACCGGCAAGATGACAGCTTTTGTTCGTCTCAGTCACCGCAAGAGCAACATTCTTCAAGCACCGGACATTCCGGGTCCGTCAGGCGGAGGCGGGAATGGTTTCATTCGAGCCCTCAATCAGCAGTTGGCGACCGGCCTGACTTTTGCCACGAGCCCCACGTCGCTACTCGAAGCGAGATTCGGATTCTCGAAGACGATCGCCGGCAAGGAACCTCCTGGACTCGGCGGGCCTAGCATGCTTCAACTCTACGGGATCCCTGGCCTGACTGAAGACCCGCGACTCACCGGCGGACTCACGAATCAGAACGTCGCCGGGTACAGCCTCTTTGGGCGTCAGGCAACCAATCCGCAGTGGCAGTATCCTTATGTCTACAACCCTAAGCTGAACTACTCGCGTATTCTGGGGAAGCACTCACTGAAAACCGGATACGAATATCAGCGCATCCACACCGAGATTCAGGATGTGAACCCTCTCTATGGCAACGATATTTACTCCGGCAACTTCAGCGGCCATAACTTGGCCGACTTCATGTTTGGGTTGCGCGACAGCTATTCGCTGGTGAACTTCTATATTGCGCAGTACCGGCAAGTGATGAACTACGCCTACTTACAGGATGACTGGAAGGTGAGCTCCAAGCTTACGCTGAATCTGGGCGTCCGTTACGAGTATGCGACGCCCCAGTGGGAACGCGACAACCGGTTGAGCAACTTCGATCCAGCTAGCAACCGCCTCATTCTGGCGACAGACGGCTCCATCGCGAATCGGGCTCAGGTGAATCCGGATCGCAATAACTGGGCTCCTCGATTCGGATTTGCCTATAGTTTCAATCCACGGACAGTCGTCCGGGGCGGGTATGGAGTCAGCTATGTTCACTTCAATCGGGCGGGCGGCGGCAATATTCTGGGCATCAACGGCCCTCAGGTCGTGACTGCCGCAATCTCTCAGAGTCCCACCACGGCTGGATTTCGGACGACCCAGGAGGGGTATCCGGTTGGTCTAACCGATCCGGACAAATTCAATCCGATCCTGGCCAACATTTCCTATATCCCGCGTGACACCGGCACCGGCTACGTGCAGAATTGGGCTCTCTCCATTCAGCGGGAGATCTTGAGTGGAACCATTGTCGACATCGGCTATGTCGGCAATAAGTCTACGAACCTGATTCTGTTCGCCGACTATAACGAGGCTGGGCCGAACCGCCCGGGTGAAAACTCGTCCATTCAGGCGCGCAGGCCCAATCAGGCTTTTGGAGCGATTACGGTTACCTGGCCTGGAGGCTTCGCCAACTATCATGCGTTGCAAGCCAAGCTGGAACGCCGCTTCAAGAGCGGGTTCTATCTGCTCGACTCGTTTGTCTACTCAAAGGGGATCGACAACACGGGCCAAGCTCTCGAGGACCAAGGAAATGGCGGCCGCGCCAGCCCGCAGAATTTCTACAACCTCGCCGCCGAGAAAGGTGTTTCCGATTTTGACCAGACCTTCAACAATACAACCAGCGTCGTTTACGAGCTGCCATTTGGGAAAGGCAGAAAGTATCTGTCGGACAGCGGTGCGCTGACTGAACATGTGCTGGGTGGCTGGCAAGTAACATTGATCAACAATATGTGGAGTGGTGAACCCATTAACCTCTCTTATAACCCGGCAGGAAATTTCCAGGTTTCTGTCGCATCGATTCCAGACTGGCGGGGAGGCATCAGCTATCGTCCCAACGTGACGGGTCCTGTGGTGCCGCCGTCAGGCCAGCGTAATGTCGATACCAATTTCCTTGATCGCAACAACGTCGCGGCGCCGACCGATCCCAGCCAGCCCTTCGGTAACGCCGGGAGAAACATCGCCCGCGGATTGGCTTTTTACCAGACCGACTTTGGACTGTCGAAGGCTTTCGCATTGCCTCGCGAAGGCATGAGTTTGCAGTTTCGGGCGGAAGCCTTCAATCTTTTCAACAAGACAAACTTTCGGCAGACAGACCGGGCGTTCTCAAATATCTCCGACTCCCGTTTTGGTCAGATTCGCGGAACTTATCCCGCCCGACAGATCCAATTCGCCCTACGCCTGGTGTTTTGACCTCCTGGAAGCGCGGGCGTCCCGTTTGCAAAGCGCAGCCAGAGGTAGGATGCGTTGCGCTTGTCGAGCAACGCATCACCCACTGGGATAGGGTACCCCCCGGCTCTGCCCTCAACGCCTCGCTCATACGCGACCGAAGTGCTCGATGCGTTGGCAAAATTGCCAACGCATCCTACTCCTTCCCAGACTGTGACGTTTGCCGGCGAGAATGTCGGCATTCCCGGGATTCCATTTCATGAAAACTTTCCTATTCCTGACGATTCTCCTTGTTTTCGTGCACGGCTTGAGGAGCAGCCCTCAACCCCAACCGGCCCGCCCTCGTGCTCAAGCAATCCTCATCGCTCATCGGGGCGCTTCAGCCTACGCGCCCGAGCATACGAAGGCTGCCTACGAGCTGGCCATCAAACAAGGCGCTGATTATGTCGAGCAGGATTTGCAGATGACCAAGGACGGAGTGCTGATTTGCTCGCACGACGCCGAGTTGTCGCGGACCACCAATATCGAGGAGGTCTACCCCAACCGTGCGATGGTTCGCGACGCAGAGGGCAAAGGCGCTCCTAAGAAGGGCTGGTATGCAGTCGATTTCACGCTGGCGGAAATCAAACAACTCGATGCGGGCTCCTGGTTCAACCAGGCCAATCCGTT